>JANQNJ010000119.1 GCA_028279645.1 Thermoplasmatota archaeon | reverse complement strand
GACCGAGGTCGTCCACGAGGTATGCACCCTTGGCCACCGCCTCGACGTTGGCTATCCCGCAGTTGGAGCCCATGAGGGCAAGGAGCTCGTACTCTGGACCTTCAACGGAGGTTCCTGCGTACTTGCCCTCCGTGACCTCTGCCTGTTTGCCGCACTGTAGCGTGCAGCCGAAGCATGCCTTATTCCCGGTCACGATGGCCTCCTTCATGTGCTCGCCACTGATCCCGAACGAATCCTCGAACGTCGTCCGCTGGAAGTTGTTTGTGGGCAGGATGCCTAGCTTGCTCATGGGCGTTATCAGACCGGTCGTACCATATTCCCGCCGCGTGACCAGTGCTGCGGATCCCATCACCTTCTGGTGGGCCGCCATCGCGATCTCCTTGAAGCTCTCGGGATCAGCAACTGGAACCTTACCAGTTCCTTTCAGCACGATCGCCTTCAGATTCTTGGAACCCATGACGGCGCCGGAGCCCCCCCGCCCCGCCTGCCCCCCGCGCTCCTTCTGCTCGTGGCTGTCCACGGCGAGCATAGCGAAGCGGACAAGGTTCTCTCCCGCTGGCCCGATGGAGAGGACCCTGAGATGGTCGTCTCCGTGCTTCTCCCTCAGCGACCTAACGGTCTCGACCGTTCCCTTGCCCCATAGCTCTCCCGCATCGTGGATCGATACGTCGTCATCGACGATCTCGATATAGACCGGGACGTCGGAACGTCCTTTCAGAACGATGATATCGTAACCAGCTCTTTTCATCTCGGAGCCGAAATAGCCGCCGACCTGCGAATCCAGATAGAGGCCGGTGAGAGGCGATTTCGTCACTACCGCCCAGCGTCCAGACGTTGGTGCGTTGGTGCCGGTTAAAGGCCCGGTCGCAAGGATGAGCGGGTTGTCGGGACCAAGCGGGTCTGTTCCTTTCTCGGTCATGTCATACAGCAGAGCTGCTCCCAGACCCTTGCCTCCGATGAAGTTCTTTGCGAGGTCTATATCGAGGTCCTTCCGGACGATGCTCCTCGTGGTCAGGTCGATCTCCAGGACGGTTCCAGTATATCCCATATTCCAACCCCTTGTAGGTGATGATCAGGAGGACCTGCAGATGTTGATCATGTCGATGAGCAGGGCGAAGCCGGTCTCCCTCTTGCCGGCACCTGGTCCGATGATCGTAACAGGACCGAGCTCGTCGGTGACGAAGGTCATGGCGTTCGTTGCTCCGGATATCCCCGATAATGGGTCCGAGGGCGGAAGCTTCAACGGCTGGACCGATCCCTCGACGGTACCGTCGGGCATCAGTTTGGTGCAAGCGATGAGCTTGTACACCAACCCCTCTTCAGCGGCAGCCTTGATGTCTTCGAGCGTGATCTTGTCGATCCCTTCCCTTTCGACATCGCCCCAACCGATATCGGCGTTGAAGAGGATGTTCGAAAGAACGACCACCTTGCCGAGAGCGTCCCAGCCCTCGACATCTCCTGTTGGATCAGCCTCGGCGTATCCGAGCTCCTGAGCCTTCTGGAGCGCGTCGGCATATTCCATACCCTCGCCCATCTTCGTGAGGATGTAATTCGTCGTGCCGTTGACGATCCCCTTTGCCTCCGTGATATTATTTCCGGCAAGGACGAGATCAATAAGGTTCAGTACCGGGGTGCCCGCCATGACCACTCCCTCGACGCCGTAGGTCACCCCTTTGGAGGCGGCGAGCTCGTTGAGCGGGATCATCTCCTTGATGACCGGTCCCTTGTTGGTGCTGACCACATGCATGCCCCTGTTGAGGGCGGCCTTCACGTGGCTCATGGCAGGCTCGCCTGTCTTGACATCGGTGTACGTGACCTCCACCAGGGTGTTGGCATTGGTCTTCTCGATCATTGTGAGAACGTCCCACCCCTTCTCAGGCGCATCGAGGTCGTCGACGCGGTCGCCATCGGCGACCGACTTCATCAGCAGGTCGATATCGATCCCGTCCGGATCGGCGATCGACCCTAACTTGAAGTCCGAGACCGCCACGACGGTCCACTCCAGACCGTAACGGTCCTTGAGCATCTCCCTCTTCTCTGTCAGTATCTCGCAGAGGCCCCTGGCGACGACGCCGAACCCCGCGAACGCTAGCTTGAACTCCATTTCCTTGTCCCTCCTGAATGATATGATCCTTACTTGTGATGCAGGTTCTTCGCTGCGATGAACGAAAGACCGTTCTTGGTCAATGCCTCGGCCGTCCTGTTCAGGCCGTTGTGCTTGTCCAGATAGTTCGTCAGCATCGCATCGCCTACGCCCATTTCCGCTATCTGCTCCTTCGTCAGGAAATAGTCGAGGATGTCGGACGGATGCTCTCTTGTGGACTCCACATCGACATCGCCGCCCTCGTGCTTCGCGCTGATGTTCTTCACCTTGGGCGTGACCTCTATGAGCTCATCGCGCCTGTCGTAAGGCTGACGGACGATGCTCTTGTAGGTCTCCAGGATGTGGTGTTCGAAGCGAACGACCTTCTCGAAGTCCAGGTCCTTCCGGACCGCTGCGCTGAGCTCGATGGTCCTGTTGTTCACCGAGTTGGAGAAGTTGAAGCCGATCAACGGCGTGGTGCCGTCGGGACGCGAAAAGAGCTTGGCCGTCATCAACGTCCAGAAGACCGAGTACGGGTTGTCGTTCCCCATGAACACAGAGATCTTGAACTCGTTATCGATCCCCAGCTTGTGGATGAGGTAGCCGAGGACCACCGTTCCCGGATTGAGGTTCAGGACCTGCCTGGTCCCGTAGTTGGTGTAGAAGTGCAGATACTCGTCGATCCACTTGATGGGATTATCGTTGGGCTGGCCCACGCCTCCGAAGTAGCCGGTGATCGTCTCCGGGCCGCCGAGATGCACATTGGATCCGTCGGTTCCTTTGGTGTCAAGAGTGTCACAAAGGCTGGATCCCATGATCTGGACCGCGGCGTTCATGGCGATCAGGTCGTTGTCTCCCTCCTGCTCCGCCATGTTCCTGACCTTGATGAACCGGCCTGGCATGAGGCCGCCGGTATCGATGACCTGCTTGGCCTGGGCGATGACCCAAGGGAAATATTGTGCGGCCGAGATCTCCAGGGTCACGGCGAAGTCGTCGTTGAACGACGTCGAGCCGAAGGCGTCGCCCATGACGTTCATCCTGTAATCGGTCTCGCTGATGAACTCCCCGTCATCCATGGCCTTAGTGAGCCATTCGAGGTCCTTTGCATATGATGAACCGTTCTGCTCGAGGCGTGCAATGAGGTTCTCGACCTTACCTGCTTCAGCTGCCTTCCGGTTGATCTCCTCCACCCCGCCGTACTTTTCAATGACTGCTAAGAGATCGTTGACGATCTCGCATTCCGGGTCCTCAAGGATGGCATTGATGCTATCCAGCATCCCTGCTTCGATCTTCAGCCGTTCCCGCATCGCCTCTCTGGATTCCATTGTATCTACCTCATGTCATCATGATGATGGGTCCCTGCGGCCCGTCCTCCGCCTGAACCGAGCCTTCCGATGGCCAGGTCTAAACCTTTGGCTACCATCGGTATGTGTGGTCTCTGAGCGGACTTAATGCGTATTAAGGTTTCGGAGAATTGGCCTGTTGGGAGCTGTTTTCAGTTCGTTGAGTGACGAATCCAAGGCAACCGTGCGAAGGGTAAATGATTTATAAAAGACCGTATTTATCACCTCACACGCAACAGTGCTCCCGTGGTGTAGCCCGGCCAATCATCCTGGCCTCTCGAGCCAGGTACAGGGGTTCGAATCCCCTCGGGAGCACCATTTCCTTTTCGTCTCTTTCTTCTGTTCGCAGGAAATGGTGCGACAGATCGTTGGTATACGCTGTGTTCTCTGCATACATTCAGTTGATTGTGGTAGCATAGAAGTGCACAATGAAAACGTAAATTAACCATTAATTCCTTGGTGAATATAGTATGTGAGGACCATGCGCATGGGGAAATATCTAATCATAATTATCACTATCATAATCGCTCTGACAATATCTGCTGTTGTAACTGGCAATGAGTCCACCTTGAGGACCTATGGGAATGACGGATTAGACAGTGGTGGAATAATTATAGAATATTCTCATACACAATACCTAATTCTAGGAACGTATGAGGGAAATCAACCCGATCACTTTCTAATAATTAGAATCGTCGACATCAATGGTCAAGTCATCGAATCAATACAGTTCCCAGAATACTCATTGTTCTATTATGAAAATTTTGGTCATTGCATAGAAGCAAGTGATGGTGGATTCCTTATCGTCACCTCCATCTTTGTAGATAAGGGCGATTCTGATCTACTCGTTCTAAAGATCGACGATTCTCTAAACGAAGAATGGAATTTCACATTTGGAGGCCCATTTATTGAAACTGGTCATTATGTGTCAGCTATTGACGATGGTGGATACATAATTACCGGTAAGCGCCGAGACGCGAATGAATCATCGGATTTATGGCTATTGAGACTCACCCAAAATGGAACCATTCTTTGGAATAAAACATTTGGTGATTCGGAAGACAATGAAGGTCTATTCGCTAAACAAGCTCCTTCTGGGAATATTGTCGTTGGAGGTTTAATAAAGGATACAGTAGATTATACCACTCAAGCGTGGTTACTACTTGTTGATATTGATGGAGTAGAGAAATGGAATAAGACGTATCGAGGTCGAATCTCCTGGGCAAACTCTAATCCGATTCTTATACAACCAAATGGTACTTTTGTTTTAAGTTTTTCACATGAAACCAAGGATAATAACTATCGTTCCTCATGGTTACTCCAATTTAATGAGAATGGGTCCGAAATTAAAAAAGAGAATTTACATCACTACGAAGGCTTATCAATATACGCATCAGATGATGAAGGCATTCTTACATTTGTCCTTTCAAGATCTGGCGATATTTTATTATTAAAACTGAATGAGAAATGGAATATTGAATGGACATGGTCTTCTGAATTAATTAAGCAAGATAAAAGATTTGGATTCGGAGCTCCTAACCAGCTTGATGCGGAGATTAGTAGTGAGTCCATTATTTATGTCCAAACACTTGATATCTTTGATAATGATTGGACCACCGATATCGCTTTCATATCACTGTCAATTCTTGATGACGATAAGGATTCATATCCAAACCTAATTGACCGATTTCCAAATAATCCCCGTGAGTGGAACGACACCGATAACGATGGGGTAGGTGATAATGGAGATGAGTTCCCCAACGATCCATCTGAATGGAAGGATAGTGATAACGATGGTGTTGGGGATAATGATGATATCCTACCTAACGTGAAACATATCCACTCTCAATGGCAAATCATAGTAATATTAATGCTAATACTGATCTCAATAATATGCACTTACCTCTATCGAAAACGTATAAGGAGGAAGAATAAGAGGTATTTCTGAATTAAGGGTTTATTTTTACTCAGCTGGACCCCGATGACTAGAGATCGTCAAAGGGAAACGTCACTGAGGTCCCCTCGGGACTATCCGTCAGTATTATCAGAATATTCAGAAAAGTATAAATATTCCGAGTTAACTGTGCCTTTGTGAGCACATGACCGGAAAGAAGGATATTGACTGTGAGTGCGGCTCCGACTTTGAGGGCGGATGCTGCAAGGTCGAATCGGTCGTAAGCATCGACGACAGGGGACAGATGGTCCTGCCAAAGGACCTCAGGCAGAGGGCCGGTATCGAGGCCGGGGACAAACTAGCTATCGTATCGTTCCAGAAGGAGGGGAAGGTCTGCTGCATCACGCTCATCAAGGCTGCTGAGATGGAGGACATGGTCAAGGACCTGCTTGGTCCGGTACTGAAGGACATGATCTGATCGAGGTCGGTGGAAACATGGACAAGGAAGATGTAAGGAAGACCGTCAGGGAGCGGTACGGCAGCATTGTAGAAACGAAGAGCTCGTGCTGTGCTCCTGTGACCGCATGCTGCGGTGGATCGAACGAGGATGATGTTAGCAAGGGTCTGGGTTATACGGATGACGAGCTCAAGGACCTGCCCGAAGGGGCCAATCTTGGACTCGGATGCGGAAATCCAGTGGCCATGGCATCCCTCAAGGAGGGCGATACCGTCCTGGATCTCGGATCCGGCGCAGGCATCGATTGCTTCATCGCTTCAAAGCAGGTGGGCACAAGTGGGAACATCATCGGCGTCGACATGACCCCGTCGATGATCGAGGCCGCACGCAAGAACGCCGAGAAGGCCGGTATAGAGAACGTCGAGTTCAGGCTGGGCGAGATCGAACACCTGCCAGTTGCCGACGGAACCGTCGATGTGATCATATCGAACTGTGTGATCAACCTCTCTCCCGAGAAGGAGAAGGTGTTCAAGGATTCGCATCGCGTACTAAAGCCGGGTGGCAGGTTGATGATCTCGGACATCGTATTGCTACGCGACCTTCCCGAAACGGTGCGGTCATCGGTCGATGCCTACATCGGTTGCGTTGCCGGCGCCGTTCTGAAGGACGAATATCTGGGCATGATGGAGAATGCCGGCTTCAAGGACGTCGAGGTCATCGACGAGCAGGTCTTCCCGGTCGAGCTGGTGTTCAACGACCCGACAATCGAGGACATCATCGCCAGCACCGATCTTTCTCTTGACGATATCAAGGCGGTGGGCGACACCATAGTCAGCGTCAAGGTGAGCGCGACCAAGTGAATCGGTAAAGCCTTAAGCCGTGAGACAGTTCGGTGTCCGATACTCATGACATTCGACTTCAGCGGTAGGACTGTTGTAGTTACAGGTGGTTCTCGCGGCATTGGAGCGGGGATCTGCAAAGAAATGGCTCGATGCGGAGCCAATGTCGTCGTTAACGGCGTCCAGGCCCAGGAGGCTGCCGAACGCGTCGCCTTCGATGTGGAGGACATGGGCGCGCAGGCCCTGGTGGTCATGGCCGACGTCTCCCAGGAGGACCAGGTCCTCCAGATGCGCGACGCCGTGCTCTCGCGCTTCGGCACTGTGGACTACGTGATCAACAACGCCGGGATCCATCAACACATCAAGTCCTGGGACCTCGGCAGGCCCGATTGGGAACGGATCCTCGCTACCAACCTGACCGGTACGTTCCTCGTTTCGAAAGCGTTCATCCCCCACATGAAGGAACGAGGTTACGGCAGGATAGTCAACATCTCCTCCTGTGCAGCGTATACCGGCACGGATCACGAGGTCCATTATGCAGCTTCCAAGGCCGGCATGATCGGGGTCACGAAATCGCTGGCGCTGGAGCTTGCCCAGTACGGGATCAACGTCAACGCCATCGCTCCTGGCTATATCGATACCGACATGCTTCTATGGGATTCCGAAGAGGTGAAGATGGAGACGATCTCCAGCTTCCCGATCAAAAGACTCGGAGAGCCCGAGGACATCGCACGGGCCGTGTCGTTCCTATGTTCAAAGGGCGGCGACTACATCACGGGCCAGATGCTGCACGTCAACGGCGGCATCGTGATGCCGTGATCATCGCATCGATATGTGCACAAGCGCCATGAAGATGGCGAACAACGATCCGAAGAAATGGAACCTGTGCCACGCCTTGAAGCCGGAAACGTAGATGATGTCCTCCTTCCGGATACCATTGACGGCAACAAGGATCATGGCTACGAGAGCGATATAGCCGATGACCGCATCGCTCCTGTCGAAGAGCAGCCCGTCCTTGAGCTGCCAGAAGGCTATCATGTGTACGATGGCCACGAACAGGGTGAAATACGACAGCTTACAGTGCAGGTCCCAACGCTGCTTCTTTCCCCCGAACAACTTGTCAAGCGTCGGAGCTATGAAATCGAACCTGAGCCCTGACACTAGTAAAGATACGATGCAGACGGCGGACAACCATCCAAGGACCCTGGCGAACTCCGTTCGACGACCTCCATTATTCTCATGGCTCTTTGCCAAGCCGCTATATGCATGTCCTTTTAAAAAGCTATCAATCCACACTGGCCAGGCGCCGTTTTTCAGGCAGAACACTTATCATCCAGATTCCCGATGCTGGGTCCGACCAGGTGAGCCTATGCCGGAAGACTATACCAGGGAATATCTCGAGTCCGAGATCGTCGGTCAGATGAAGGCTGTCACCATTCCGGTCGATCTCGAGACCAAGGGCGAGCAGCGCGTGCTCCAGCTCGACGAGGTGGAGCGCCTTCTCAGGAACGCCGAGGTCATCTCGCAGCAGAACTGCGACTGCCGGGAGAAGTACGGCAAGTGCATAGAGCCTCTGGACGGATGCCTGAGCCTCAACGAGGAGGCCAGGGAAATGATAGAGAAGGGCAAGGCAAAAGAGGTCACTGTCGAGGAGGCCCTTGCCTCTCTCAAGCGCACCTACGACGCCGGCCTCGTCCACATGGCATACACCATGGAGGAGGACGACGACGTCAGCATAATCTGCTCATGCTGCACCTGCTGCTGCCACTCCCTCGCCGCTGCCATTCGGTTCGGTTACGAGAATCACGCATTTCCATCGGAGAAGGTTTCGGCGCATGAGGAATCGATGTGCGTCAACTGCGGTGTGTGCGCGTTCAGGTGTCAGACGGGGGCGAGGCATATGGAGTACGATGTGCTCGTTTACGACGCCGACAAGTGCTTTGGATGCGGGCTGTGTCTGGAGTGTCCGCAGAACGGGATACAGCTGGTGGATAGGGTATCCGTCTGAGCGAGACCTTGTTCGTGAGTTGCCTGTGGTCAGCCCTCCCTGAACGACCCCCCGCTTTGCCATGGATTGGGCCAAGTTCGATCTAACGTTACACCGATAATCTAAGAACTGTGGTCATCGATCTTTCGATCTGATTCCTCTTGCCTGTTCAGGCCCAATCCTTGGCCGTGCCGGGAGAGGGCGTCACGAATATAGCTGAATGTTGCTCAGTGACGTACTCGAAGGGCGGGGTGGAAAGATGCCGATCACGAACGACGGAACCCAACATTTTCCATGATGAGGTTTATTCATCAAGTCTCTGGATACATTGAACAACTATACTAATCCTAGCTCGAACACGGGATCCATGCAATCAATTCTTTTTCACTCGATAATATCTATATGAGTAAATAATCGCGATAATTGCCGAAACAGATAGAGACAGGTAAAAGAATCCTGATGACCAAATGTTATTAGGATCGGTGTCGGTAGCGTTGTTTAATGTAACGCTGATGTTCGAATGCCATTCCGTATGGTAAAAGTGTTGTTCATTATCAAGGTCACATTTGAAAAAATAAGTTACAAAATAGTATTTTCGCCCCTTTCCTGTTGTATTGGCGATCAAGGAAGTGAATGAACTGGCACCGACATCAGTTTCGGTCACATTATGATATGATGGATGAATGGTCATATCCTCGGTCATTATCCCGATTGTCAGGTTGAAGATCGGAGAATACAAGGAGAAGTTGAAGAATAACTTGTTATTTACCGAAGTGACCTTTTTGGGGCAGAAGAAATGGAAATCGAACGCCTTAACGACTTGTATTGTCAAATTCTTCGTGGCATTTGTATATGTTCCATTGTCCAACCTCCACTTGATCCAGACATAGATCTCCTCCCTTGCCTCTTGAGGTATCAGCTCAACAATACCAGTCGTACTCCTGACCCCTTCTGGAGGGGGAATCTCTTCAGACCACGTAACGTTCTCTGTCAACAGTGAACCATTGATAACAAATCGATATTCGTTGATCGCGGTCTCCCATGTGAACCTAATATTCTCATGCATTGTAGAGTCCGTGTTGGAATAATAGACAGTTCTGGTATTATTATCAGATGGTTCTGACCAATTGATATCCAATCCAGTTACAGCTGAGACAGCTAGGAATAGGAATAAGCCCAGAAAAATGAAAATGATCCTTCTCAAGTCAAGCCTCCATCTAAGGGACCCAGATCGCAAGTACACAGCAACACATCATATACCTCCCAATGCCTTTTGAATGAGTATTTGTGATTCTCAATATCGTTCTATTGTGTTACTCTTCTATAAACCTATCTTGGTCAACAATGGGTTGGCTACCATGAAGATCTAGATATCAATCCTCCTCGCTCAACTGAACGTACGCCATCAACTGCTCCAGCGCGTGCTCCAGGTCCCTCTGCTCTCCCTCGTTCACGAACATGATCTCCGCAAGTGCGATCGTATCTCCAAGGCCCCACGAAAGCTCACGATCATCCCTTGCAGCGAAGGCGTCCCAGTTGAGATCGTCGTCCACACGGTTCCTTCCCATCAACCGTTCATACCGGGTCTGCGGCGAGGCATGTATCGCCACAAGGATGAAGTCCGCACCCAGCTTGTCCTCGAACACCTCGAGCTCCGCCTTCCCGCGCAGCCCGTCGATGATCACCGCGTTCCTCTCGGCATGGTCCCTGTTGATGCGCTCAACCGTCCTCTCCGCCCAGATGCCGAAGTGATGATCCTTGCGTTCTCCGTCGGCGACCTTGCCGACGTTCTCTCCGGTCAGGTCCAACCCCCTCTTCTCGGTCTCCTCCCAGACGAGGTCGCCCATCCTGACGACGGGGAAGTCCTTCTTCAGGTACTCGGATGCGAAGCTCTTGCCCGATGCGGGCATCCCTGTGAAAGCGATAACCTTCATGCTCAGCTCATCCCCATGAAGCTCAGTGCACGGGCCTTGCCGTGATAGAGGTTGACTATACTGACCCTCGCCGGGATCGGATTGAAGTTCATCATCCGCTGGTAGTCGGTCTGCGCCTGCCACGTCGATCCGGATATCATAAGGACGCTGTTGTGGGTCCTCATGTCCCAGTAGTGGACGTGTCCGGTGATGAATATGTCCGGAACGGTGTCGATGACCATGTGGTCGGCGGAGCCGGGGGCGAGGGGGGTCTTGTTCCCGTAGATCGGGGCGAGATGGCGGATGTCCAGCATCATCTCCATCGCCTTGAGCGGCTCGTCGTAGGTCACACCCGGCACCATCGATACGAAGTCGTCGATGCTCCGGCCGTGGTAGGCTAGGACCTTGACGCCGTGGATGTCGAGTCCCGACGGATTGCCGACGAACATGTGCTGTCTGCCGATGAGGTCCTGGATGCGTTCCTCGAACATCGGCTGAGGCTCGGTACCCCTGACCGCGTCATGGTTGCCGGGAAGTATGATGACCTTGATGTGTTCCGGGATGTCCTCGAGGCACTGGCCGACGAACTCGTACTGCTCATAGAGGTCGACCACCTCCAGGTCCTCCTTGTGTCCCGGATAGATGCCTATGCCGTCGGCGACGTCGCCGGCTATGACCAGGTACTTGACCTTCCCGCTGTGGTCGCCGTAGGGCCCCCTTCCGTTGAGGAAATCGATGAAGGCGTTCCATTCATCCTTGAGGAACGTCTTGCTGCCCATATGGGTGTCGGAGATGACGGCCATCTCCACATCCTCCTTCGACCTCGTCATGGTCCTCCTCTGGACCTGGGGGCGTATTATCTGGTTCGCAGCCAGCATCGGGGCCGCGTTCTCGAACCCCTTCTTGTCCGGGAGGACCTTGCCAACGATGCCGACGACCTCGTCGCTGATGAGATGGACGTCGAGCTTCGTGTAAAGGATCCTCATGGAACCGGTGTCGTCCTCGATGTCGGCGATCTTGTGGCCGGCCTTGGAGGTCGTGGTCTCGCTGATCATCCCGATGACCACCGCCTCGGTCCCCTTCTTGACCTTGTTAATGGGCATGGCTCCCTTGAGCTCGTGCCTCAATCTCAGCAGTCCTCTCAACCTGTTGTATCGGTCGCGGAAGTACCCGACGAAGTCGTTGATCTCGCCGGTGCAGCCCTTGACCTTCGAAATGTCCTTGTAGCTCGAGATCGAGAAATCGAGGTCCTTTGCCGGTATCCGCTGCTTTCCGGTTACAACCACCGGGAGATCGGGCTCCACCTCCTTCTCCTCTATCGCCGGAGGAGCAGTGCTCGCAACCTTCGATGGGTCTGCTTCCTTGCCGATATCCTTGATCGCCCTGCGGACAAGTTCGTTGGTGATGAACAGCTCGTCGTCGGAGAGAGAGCGCAGGACCTCCTCGGCCCGGTCCATCGGGGCGGGAGCGCTCATGAGCGTGTCCAAGGCCTCCGGCTCGAGCAATCGGCCGTGCCTTAAGAACCAGTTCGCTATCTGCTCCCGCATGGAGTGTATGGATGGCCATCTAAACTCTTAAGGGTTGTGTCAGATGAGTGAACGTTGACCCGGATATCAGAGGAAATCCTCGAGGGTCACTTTGCCTTCGCGGGCAGGTCGCGGCCGCTCCTCCGGGATGGTGCTCACAGCACCTCCACGATCACCATCGTCAGGCTCCACATCCACACCTGCATCATCATCAGGGGCCGCGTCCTCCTCATCGCTCCCATCGAAGATATCTCCCTCCAGCTCGATCTCCTCCACCTCTTCCTGCGACGGCTCCTCCGCAGGTCCCGAAAAGGAGAAGAGGTCGCTCTGCTGGTGGCCGCTCAGGAGCGAGCGAGCGTCCCAGCCGAACACCTCAGTCACACGTGCAAGCGACACCGATGCTCTCTCTGCATAATACTCCCAGTCAGGTACCGCATCGAACTCCGCTCCGTCCACGTAGGGCTGGACCTCCTGCGGCGTCCTACGGCTGTCTGTGACGATCCACGAGACCTTCATGCCGGGGACGAAATCGTATCCCAGGGCCATGCTCTTCTTCGCGGCCTGGACCCAGGCCAGGCGCTCAGGGTTCTTGTAATGTATGAACTCCTTGCAGGTCCTTGAGATCACCAGCGATTCCACCTCGACCTCGCCGTGTCGGATCCTGTCGATGGTGTCCTTGGCCAGCTGCACCGCCGGTTCGATCTCATGGCTGAGCACGAGCTCGAAGAGCTCGGTCAACGCCTTTGTGAGGAGGTCGTAGCTGTCTGTCCTCCTCGTCTCGTACCCTCTTACGAGCGTCGTCTCGTCCGGCCAAACCACCTTGCCGATGTACCTCTTCTTCGCCCCATGGGAGAAGAACGGGTTCAGGATCTTCTCGAACTCCAGGACCACGTCCTCTTTAGAGAACTCGTCGGCGATGGTCTTGCCGAACTCGATGGTCCCGTCCAGATCCGGGTTCGGCGAGAGGAAGAAGACGCTGTCGGTGTCGGAGTAGACCACATCGATATCCCTTGATTCCAGATCGTTGATTACGCCTTTGATGTTCTCACGAGCATAGGCGGTTATGCTGGCGCCGATGTCCTGGTTGGTGAAGCGATAGAAGGCCGATGCGAAGACGCCGTAGAACGAGTTCATGAGGATCTTGATGGCGCCCTGCAGGCCGTCGTAGTAGTGGCGTTCCTCGGGCGTGGTCGCCTCCTTCATCTTCCTCTTGGTCTCGTCCCTGTCGTTCATCAGCTGCTCGAGGATCGACGGAACGATCCCTTTGCGCTCGTCCTTGTCTAGGAATCGCACTCCTATCGGGCTGACGTTGACCCCGTTGTTATCGAGCGTGGTGAAGCAGATGTTGTTGGAGATGATGATGCTTGGATACATCGCTCTGAAGTCGAGGACGCAGACCCAGTCGTAGATGCCGGGATTGATCTGGTGGACGTAGCCTCCCTCGATCTTGCGGGTCTTGGCGTCCCTGAAGGTGCATGGAACGCCTACGCCGGCTCTGTCCGCCGTCCTGATCAGTATCGAATCGATGAGTGACGATGTCCTTCCGTTGAGAACGTCGTCCAGAGGAAGCTTCGAGACTGTGGCCAGGTCCATCATCTTGTCGATGACCTCGATCTTCTCCAGGATCTCCAGGGCCAGCTCGGCGTCTACGACGCAGTACTCGATGACCTTGTCCCTTTCGGTCTGCCAGAGCTCGTCGATCTTCAGGGGGTTGATGTCGAGCTTCTCCTTTCCGAGGAGCTCCTTGGCCACTGCGTTGAGGGTCTCCTTCTTCAGCTTGACCTCGCGCTTGGCGTTCCACCAGGCGTCGGCGATCGACCTGCCCTTCAGTCGCCAGAACCTTCCCGAGGTCTCCCGCAGGTCCGATCCGTCCCGGGCGATGGAGAAGTCGATGTTGTGCCGCTTCATCCTCTCCAGGAGGTGGGGCAGATCGTACCCGTCGATATTGTAACCGGTCAGTATGTCCGGGTCGAGCCCCTCGATCAGCCTGACGAACTCACGGAGCAGTCTGTCCTCGCCGTACTCGTTGGTGACATACCCCTTGGTCAGCTCGCCTTTGGAACTCCTGAAGGCGTAGCCTATGACGTAGACCTCGCCCCGCTCGATGGAGTTCTCGATATCGAAGCTGAGGACGGACAGTGAGGGCTTGAACGGCTCCATATGTTCGAAGGCATCGGCAACGATGGTCAACTCGCTGCGGTACTTGCTGGAAGCCGCCTCCCTGCCGGTCACCCTCGTACATGAAGTGATGTCGTTGTCATAGATGAATCGGTGGGCGAACGGGATGTCAGCCGCCAGGACGGTGTAGTCCCTCTGGTACCGGTTTCGGTAACTCGGTACGGTCCACGGATACCTGAGAACGACCCTGGTCACCTCGTGCTCGATATTGTTGACCTCGAGCACCTCGTCGCTGAGCTCTAGGATGTCCGGGTCGTTGTCGAGCTCGTCGATGACGTCCTGCGACGGTTCGACGATGAAGAAGTACGGCCGGAAACCGTAGGCCAGGATGGTGACCGATCTGCCCTCGGCGGTCCTTCCAAAGAGCTCCACCACAACGGTCCCGTCGGCTCCCAGAGCGTCGGCTGTCGATGGAGAATTGACCCTCTCCTCGTCGGCGTCGATCCTGCTGTAGGAACCCCCTAAAAGCCGCACGTCCCACGTCGCCATGGTGTTCCGATATCTATTGAACTGGCGATATTTAAGGATATCAGAGAGATGCTCGAAGGTCGGTCCTCCCCACCGATGTGGTCATGACCTCGCCCTCGCTGTCTAAAATGATTTAAACCCGTTCAACCTCTGGTCAACTGATGAACTTTATCGGGATCGACCACGGGACCGAGTCGATACGGATCGCCAGCAGGGGCGATATCAACATATGCCTGGAGCTGCCGAGGAAGGGGTTCCCCGGTTTCGAGGAGGCTGTGAGGGATCACCTTGATCTCAGAGAGATCGACGTCATTGCGTTCTCCTACTCCATGGGCGATTCGCTCAAGGGTTTCGCCACCATCGATCAGGTGGAGGATTACGGTATAAGGTCGCTTGCTGGAGCCGGTGAGGTGACCGGCACTGGTAGGGCTCTTTTCGATGAATTGCGGGAGACCGGCATCGAGTGCTGGCTTGCTCCCGGGCTTCATGCTGGATCCCCATTCATCGATCACCGTTTTTCGAAGATGTACTCCCACAGCGCTGCTGGTGACAAGGTGCTGTCCGCCATGTGGGCGATGAACGTGCTCCGGGCCGAGGTGGAAGAGGACAGGATATCGACCGGGCCATCGTTATCAACCGCCGGCGACCTGATCATCTCCGACGTTGGTGCGAACACGGTGACCGTTGCGATGAAGCAGGGGCGCCTCGTCGGCGGTATCGATGCGACGCTGCTAGCTCCCGGCATGACCCAGGGTCCGCTGGACCTGGACATGATCAGGGACGTTGATGCCGGGAGGATGACCGCGAACGAGGCGTTCACAGAGGGCGGCCTCGGCGACCTCGACATGGCATCATTGGACGCTCTCGCATTGGGGGTCTCCATGGAGATGCTCGCCCTACAGGCCGCGGCATCGACACGGACGTTCGTCGTGGTGGGGCGGGGGGCGGAGGCCTTCTGCCGGACCAGTCCGGAGGACGAGGAAGCGGAGATACCTCCGATTGAGGGCGAGTCAGATGACGATACTGCGGTAGGCTGCCGTTCCTCACCCTCGCTGGTGATCCTCGGCTCCTCGGAGAGAGGCTACGAGCTGGAAGGGGGCAGACCGACGATGGCTCACCGCCTCCACATGATGTTGTCGGAACCGCTCGGGGATGCATCACTGATCCTCGGCGACAGGTTCTCCACCGCCATCGGAGGCACCCACCTCGCCGAGACGCTTCATGCACGGCCCGACGAGGTGATGGGCATACCGGTCCTCGGACCAAGTGAGGATGTCATCGAGTAGGGTCCGATGCGGTCTCCGGGCATAATTAATGCATAAACGTTAACTATCCAGACGACCATCTATCCGCCAGTGATCGAATGGCGCTCATAGATGGAGCACGGGTGGCCGTTGGAAAGTGCATGGGAGTCCGCAAGGGAGAGGTGGTCGCCGTGATCACCGACACCGAGAAGGAGTCCATAGGAAGGGCTATCTTCCAGGCCGCTCAGGAGAAGAAGGCCGAGGCCGTTCTCGTCGTGATGGATCCCAGAAAGCATCACGGCCAGGAACCGCCCGATGCGGTAGCGAACCTCATGAAGGGGGCCGATGTGGTCATCGCCCCCACATTGTACTCGCTGTCGCACACCCAGGCCCGCAAGGCAGCGACGGAGCAGGGTGCAAGGATAGCCACAATGCCCTCGATCACGGCCAGGATGATGTCCACCGGGGGAATGACCGCAGACTTCAATGCGGTCTCTCGACGCGCCGACAAGATGCACAAGACGATCCGGAGGTTCAAACAGTTCCGTCTAACGACGCCACTCGGGACCGATATCACATTCGAGGTCGATCGGAAGGGCTGGATCAAGGACACCGGGATCATCAAGAAGAAGGAGGAGTTCGGCAACCTCCCCGCCGGAGAGATCTTCATCGCCCCACTGGAGGGTTCCGCGGAAGGAACGTTCATCGTTGACGGCGCAATCGCCGGCGAGGGGAAGGTGGACAAGCCGATAACCGTTCTAGTGGAGAAGGGGAGGGCGGTCAAGATATCCGGCGCCGAGACCGCGCGGAAGCTGCGGAACAACCTCCAGAAGGCCGGGAAGGAGCTCTCCAAGCCCGACCTGGTCAACAACATCGCCGAGTTCGGCATCGGGCTCAATCCCAACGCAAAGATCATCGGTAATCCCCTCGAGGATGAGAAGGTCATGGGAACCGTCCACATCGCCCTGGGAGACAACTCCACATTCGGCGGGAAGGTCAAGGCCGGCATCCACATCGACGGGATTATCACAGAGCCGACGTTGGTGGCGGGGAAGAAGACGTTCATCAAGGACGGGGCGCTTAAGGTTTAAATACAGCTTGAATAAGCGTCCGGCGCTTAAGATATAATACTGTACGAATAAGCGTCCGGCGCTTAAGATTCAATACTGTTCTAATAAGCGTCCGGCGCTTAAGATATAACACTGTACGAATAAGCGTCCGGCGCTTAAGATATAATACTGTACGAATAAGCGTCCTGCTCTTAAGATCTAACAACCCAATACACTTTGAGGGGGAACAGTTTTTAAGACAAGCTACATAACATGGTCCACTAGAGGTGACTGATGAACCTGGTCTTTGCCGTGCAAGGGGCCGTCCTCGGGCTCCTGATATTCGCAATCTCCAAGCGCCACCGCGAGGTCTCGGGCTCCGTTCTCGGTATCACGATCCTCATCATCGCGGTCGCCCTCGGCATTGCACATCATCAAGGCGTCGAGGTCTCGGCCGCTGCCTTCGGCTGGCTGCTGGTTATCGTTGGTATAGTATTTCTCATCGCCGGGGCTACCGAGACGAGCACCATGAGCAACGTCTACATGGGCATGGTCGGCGGTCTGGTGTTGCTGATCATCGGCGCACTCTATCTCGCTTGGGTGTACTTTCCAGATTTCTTCCTCGTGATCCTCGGGATACTCGGGGTCTTCATGCTTTGCGTCGTACTGATATTCGAGTATCTCAAGAACAGGACGATCATCGACGAGGGCCAGGGCGCCTTCATCGACCCGACCGAGCCCAAGCTCGGCATGAGCGACATCGGCGGACTGGAGAAGGTCAAGGAGGAGGTCCACAACTTCATTATCGGACCGCTGAAGAACCCGGAGATGGCCATCAAGTACGGCAAGAACCTCAGCGGAGGAATACTCCTCTACGGCCCGCCCGGGACCGGCAAGACCCTGATCGCCGAGGCCATCGCCTCGGAGTGCGGCGCGTCCATGTACATCGTCAACGTGTCCGACGTCCTGAGCAAGTGGTTCGGCGAGAGCGAGAAGAACCTGAAGAAGATCATGGCCGACGCAAAGGTCAACGCCCCGTCGATCGTGATCATCGACGAGGTGGACGGCCTCGGCAAGCAGAGGCAGACCCTCGAGGTCGACCCGAGCCGGAACTTCATGTCCCAGCTCCTGAAGGAGATGGACAACATCACCGGGCACAGCATGGTATACATCGTCGGCACCACCAACATGCCGTGGGACGTCGACATGGCGATGCTGAGACCGGGCCGGTTCGATAAGAAGGTCCTCGTACCTCCGCCTGGGCCGGTGGCCAGGAAGAAGATCTTCGAGATCCATCTGAGAACCCCGGCAGCAGAGGGGCTGCTTGCCGATAATGTCGATATCGATCTGATGGCCAAGGCCACCGAGGGATACTCGGGCGCCGACATCAGGGAGATCTGCGAGATGGCAATCGAGGCGGCTCTCAGTGACGCCGAGAAGGAGGGGGAGATGACCAAGGTCCAGGCCCGACACTTCGAACGCTCGTTGAAACGGAAGCGGTCGTCGATCAAGACCTGGGTGAACAGGGTGAAAGCCCTTGATGTGTCGAAGGGGGCGTACGAGTTCTCGGACGAGCTCGGAGACTTCCTCGATGCATACGATCCGGAGACCGTGGGCGGGTATCTCTGAGAGCAAGTAAACCTTGCTAACCCCCCATTTTACGCTGTCTTATCTCGGTCCTAATTATGCCTCTGATATCCGTTCCGTACACAACTTATATATCCAAATCACCGTTGTAGGAACGAGGTTCGAGGCCAATGGGCGACGTCATGAAATCCGCTTACAGGCAGCCCCCGACCCCCTCCGGGTTGAAGAAGATCGAAGACGGCACCATGGAGTGGTTCGACATACAGATGTACTCCAACTTCAACACCGGCGTCCTCGAGCAGTACTTCGACGAGAAGAACAAGAGGGACGGCTTCACCTCATTACAATGGACATGGTGGAAGATCCTCGTCGGTGTGGGGATCGGCGTCGTCTTTGCCATGATCAACCAGTACGTCGGCCTCAAGATCGGAATGGTCATAGGCGGTTCGTGGTACATCTCATATCTCGTAGGAATGGGCATGAGGTGGTCCCCGACCGAGATCAATCTCTCCAGCGGCGCATCGACAGGCGCGTCGATGATCTGTACAGGCTTCGTCTTCACGTTCCCGGCGATGTATATTCTAGCCTACAAGGACGGCACGGTCATCACACCTGGCGACATCCCTCCCCTTGGAGCCGTGATCGTCGCAACAACGTTCGCCGGCTTCCTCGGCGTGCTGTATTTCATCATATTCAGACGTGTATGGCTCATAGAGGACCCTCTGCCGATGCCGACGTTCGAGGCCTGGGTCCAGTTGCTTGATATCGCACATGACGTTTCAGGCGGTGCTGCTGAACGGGCCAAGTCGACCATCAAGAAGGTCGCCGGCTTCGGCGCCCTCTCCGCGGGCTTCACCTTCATGCGGGACTTCCCCATCATGGAGAACACCAAACCCGAGCTCTTCGGCCAGGATACGGAGAAGATCTCGATATTCGACCGCGGCTTCGGCGGCGACTACTACGAGATGGGCGACCTGCATCAACCTTACGATACTGCCAACTACACATGGGTCGACTTCCAGTTCACGCCGATGCTCATCGCCACCGGCTGGTTCATGAGGTGGAGGTCTGCACTCCTCGTGTCGCTCGGAACGCTGTTCACCTGGCTCTGCGTCGTACCCATGGCCGTCCACCTCGAGGTACCGATCTACGTCGAGGATTTTGACGTCTATACCAAGATATCCTCCTTCGACGGATCCGCCATCGTGGCTGCAGGTGCCATCGCCAGGATCATGGCCATCGGCGCCATCCTAGGCGGCGGCATGACCGGCCTCCTGAAGATGGCCCCGACCTTCAAGACCACGACCGAGGACCTCCTCAAGATCAAGAAGGGCGGGATGACCAGCGAGTACATTCCCGGCAAGGGCTGGTACGAGTGGCCCATGGCCCACATCCTCGTCATGATCGTCATCACATTCATCGCGATCGTGATCGCATTCCCAATGTCGGGATTCCCGTTCGCCCAGTCGGCCGTGTTCGCCTTCATTTTGGTGGCGACCACGTTCTTCCTGGGCGCCATCGCCGTGAAGGTCATGGGCGAGACATCGATTGAACCGGTGTCGGGGACATCGTTCATCGTCCTGTTGATGCTCGTTCTCACGTTACAGGCCATGGGCACCAGCGACAAGACAACGGTGATCATGGCCATCATCGGCACCACCGTCTTCGGCGGCGCCATCTCGATGTCGGGTGACATCATCCTCGATTTCAAGAACGCGCTGTACATAGGGAACCGGCCGTATCTCCAGATGAAGGCGGAGATGATCGGCATCCCCTTCGGCGCCATGGTCGCCGGCTTCGCCGCGGCCATGTTCTCGGAGCAGCTGGCCAAGGGCGAGATCGACCTCCTCGCTCCCCAGGCCCACGCCTTCGCGGCGTTCGTCAAGATCCTCGTCGGCGGCAATGTCAACTACAACATCTTCCTGTTCGGCATAGCCATCGGCATCTTCGTCGAATTGATAACGGGGATGGGAACCGCCTTCGGCCTGGGCATGTACTTCCCGCTTGGCCTCGCTTTCCCACTGATGCTCGGCGGAGGTCTGAGAGATCTCTGGCAGAAGCATGTCTACGAGCCCAAGGCGAAGGCAGAGGGATGGAGCGAGAAGACCAAGACCATGCGATTGCTTGACACTTACATGATAGCGACCGGCCTGATCGTGGGCGAGGCGATAATGGGTACGATTGTCGCCGTCTATTTCGTGTTCTCATAGAGAGGGGTAACCATGGCAAGGATCTGTGTTGTAGGCCTCGGATATGTCGGTGTCGTGACCGGTGCGATATTCGCTGAAATGGGTCATCATGTCGTTGCTGTCGATGTGATACCGGAGAAGGTGGACGCGCTGAATGCCGGTGAGTCGTCGATATACGAGCCGGGACTGGACGAGCTGTTGAAGGATTGTGTTCCGGCCAGGTTCAACGCTTCCATGGACATGGTTGCTGCTGTGGCGGATTCCGATATCACTTTCCTATGTGTTGGCACTCCGTCCACGACGGACGGCGGCCAGGACACGTCATATCTTGAAGCTTCCTCGAAGTCCCTTGGCGAGGCTATCGCAGCTAAGGGCGAATACCACGTCGTGGTCGTGAAGAGCACGGTTCTTCCCGGGACCACTGACACACTCGTGAAGGGTGGGCTCGAGGCTGCTGGGATCACATGCGGTGAGGACTTCGGTCTTGCCATGAACCCGGAGTTCCTCCGCGAGGGCTCCGCCGTACAGGATGCCAGGGAACCCGACCGTGTTGTTATCGGTGGGTTCGATCAGAGAAGCATCGACGAGACCGCCGAGCTGTATGTCGGTATAGGCTGCCCCTTCGTCGAGACCGATCTCCGTACAGCTGAGATGATCAAGTACGCTTCCAATTCGTTCCTGGCCACGAAGATCTCCTTTGCTAACGAGCTGTCAAGGTTATGTGAGGCTGTCGGCATCGACGTCTACGAGGTAATGGACGGCATCGCACTTGATAATCGCATCAAGCGGTCGTTCCTCAACGCCGGCATGGGCTTCGGCGGAAGCTGCTTCCCGAAGGATGTGCGAGCGCTGGTATCGCTTGCGAATTCCCTGAACCTGGATTCGGCGCTGCTATCTGCTGTACTTGATGTCAATCGGTCGCAGCCGCTTCACGGCGTTGATCTCTTGGAGGCTGCCAATGGAACGCTAGCTGGGAAGCGGATCGCGATCTTAGGATTGGCTTTCAAGGGGAACACTGATGATGTCCGCGAGACAAGGGCACTACCTGTTGCCGAGGAGCTGAAGAAGAGAGGCGCCGTGGTCGTTGGTTATGACCCGGAGGCTGCCGAGAACTTCAAGGCGATGTTCCCTGACATCGAGATCGTTGGTTCTATTCATGAGGCGTTGACATGCGCAAACGGGTGCATCATCCAAGCAGAGTGGGACGAGTTCCGGGAGCTTTCGGCTGATGACGTCGATGTCATGGCTGATAAGGTCGTGGTGGACGGGCGGCGGATCGTGGAGGATGTGGATGGGTTGGAAGAATCTGGTGCGATCTATATAGGGATCGGTCTTGGATCTATCGAATAAGGATGATCAATTCGACATCTTGATAACAGATCAAACAATCGTTCGATTCTCATTTATATTCATGACTCCATCTAATTCCAAGGAGATCAGGTATGGAGATGTATGAGAAGGTGGCAGTGATCTGTTCACTAGCCCTCTTGGCGACATTCATAATAACGTGCAGGCGATGGATCCATCAAGCTTACTTGGATTTTGATGCCATTAGCACTGAAGCTCTGCTGGAATATTTCCGCTGGCTATGTACCTGGATACTCATCTTAGTACTAGTTGCTCTACTAATCATTTACATCTCGAAGTTGATCGTATCTATCCAAGAGAAGTGAGAAAAGAACGAATGTATGTTAGAATCATCGATCCTGTCAAATCTTTTGTGAACGAGTCCTGATAATAACGACAAGAATACAGAGCACTATTGATGTAAACAAGAGATATTGAAGATATAGAATCTCATCGCCATCATCGTTTTCTTTGAACGAAAGATCCGAAAGGTCAAGATCATACATTTGAACCTCTTTCACCTCAACAGTGCTGGAATTATCGTAACCTATGATCTCGATCGTTATCCATTCTTCATGTATTTGATGTTCACATCTTTTACGATCTATCGAGAATGGATACAGGATGGTCCCCGGCTGGAGTTCGTCGTATGAGAAGTTCTTAAAGGATATGGCAACACCCTTACCGGTCCAGATGTTAAAAGAAAGATCTCTCAAAGTTATAAAAGATGTGAAATTCAATTGAACTGAGCGATTGTCCTTGGTGAACACGTTTGGGGCCATGAACTCCGTTTGAAAGTCCTTGATCCGTGTCACATTGAATGTTGTGTTGTAGTAATTGATCGTATCATTAAGATACCAGATCACAGAGTAATTGAACTCATGAATCCCATAGGTCAAATTTCCTAGATCGAATACCATGCTGTACAGATAAATGGAATTATTCGAAAATTTCACGCTTGAGAAATTCTCATTGAATAATCGATATGTAGAATTATCGATCCTTTCCTCGAAAGTTATCGTGATCGATATGCTGCTATTCCCATGGATCGAATGGTCCAGGATCCTCCCCTTCTTATGGATTTTTACATCAGGGGGATCACCAGATGCTGATGAGCAAGTAAACCCTATGCAAATGAGGGTTATGACAATGATAACAACGAGATGTTTCATTGAATCAGTTTATTTGAATATTACTTAATAAGATTATTGCACTTTTTTTACTACAGGTCATATTAATTAAACACCCATAGCCAATCTCAACATGCTCCTCAACCCCGGCGCCAACCCCAATATCAGAACCGCCGCATAGATCAAATTCCTCAGCAGCATGTTCTTCTCGAAATCCTTCCTGTACTCCACGGTAAATAGATACAGGAACGCCGCCACGACAACGAATTTCAACGGATACATCACAGCCGATGTCCCTGTGGCATCCATCGCCGCCCTTGGCAGTGGATGCTTCTCCCATGCATCGTAGAATCCAACTCCCAGAAAGGTCGCAGATGCATCGATGTAATGAGCGAAGAACAACGGTATCCCCATGGCGATCGCAAGGAACTTCGTACTCTTGTGCAGCCTCGCAAGCAGCACGGTCGCGGCAGTGGCGATAGCCGCCAAGACGAACGTGAGTGGTATCACTTCCGGATTGGTGTCAAGAGGCTCTCCGGTCCAGTTGGTCCCCGTCAGGAAAGCGTGCAAATAGGCGATCGGTATCAGCAGCAGGAACAGTCCGATGGCGAAGAACGGGTCCTTCGTGAACCTGAACATCGGACAGCAGAATGTTGGACATTCGTCCTTCCCCGTGGTACATGCCTTCCCATCGATCCTCTTGTTCTGCCTCTCCATCTCCTGGACCCTCTTTCTCTCAAGGATGAACGGTATGAATATCAGGCCTGCGACAAGGGGCGCTGCCGAGTGGATCTGATGCTCGGCACTGCGTGCGATTGCGTGATGAAGCGCTGTCACAGCGATCACGATAACAGCGAGATGGAACGCCGCCTCTCTCCAGTCGATCCGCTTGAGCCAGTGTCCGTACAACGACGCACCAACAGCAAGCAATCCGACGATCACATAGATGATCGGAGAGATGAACATATAGACCGAAGGTTTCGTGAACAGCCCTGAATCCTCCAACACACGCAACAGCACACCGAGGACGATGAAAGGTATCACTGCTGCGATAAATGCAGCATCGATCTCGATACCGACCTTGCGATAGAGGAGGTATATCAGGAAGAGCGATACGATGACGAACAGGCCGTACGTGATCGTTGAGACAGGGTTGTATCCCTGCTCTATCCCGTCGACCTCCTCCTCGGCGGCGTCGGAGATCACGGGGCCGGTGTAGTGCTCGTGGATGAACGCTCCGGTCTGCTCCCTGAACACTGTACCAAGGAGCGCGATCACCACTAGCGCGATGATGAGACCGAGCATGATCGTCCTGCCGCTGACGGGCATCTGTCCGTCGTCCTTCCTCTCCTTCACGGTGTGACCAACGCCTCTATCCGTTTATAGTTTTACCCACCCCCTTTCATCCTTATATATCACCAGTGCTATGGGGGCCTTACTCGGTAAATACCAGGACGCCGAGATGAGGTGAAAAGATGAAAGACAATGATTTTGGTCCACATCTGGAGGAGCTGATAAGAGCCCTGCCCGATGTGAGCTCTGAACAGATCGAGGAGGAGCTACGCGAATGTCTCGAGGTCTTCAAGATCTCGGTGAAGGACGCCAAGCGGAGCATCCTCAAGCGGCATGGCGGCGACTTCCGGGGGATGCCCGGCGTCGACCGCAACATCGTCGATCTCGTTCCGTACGAGACAGTGAATTTAAAGGCGAAGATCATCTCCGTCAACGGACGGACCATCGAGCGTAACGGCGTGGAGCAGGAGATGTTCTACGGCATCCTGGCCGACGAATCGGGCAGCTGCCCGTTCACGGCATGGAAGGACTTCTCCCTGGAGAAAGGCCAGGTCGTGGCCATCGAGAGCGCCAGCATCCGTGAGTGGAACCAGGAGATCCGGATCAACCTCGGAGAGATGACCGGCGTGAACAAGCTCGACGAGGACCTCACTCCCACCTTCAGCGTCTCCAGGTCGTCGAAGATGTACGAGGTGAACGATCTCAAGGACAAGATGGGCAACGTCGGCCTGAAGGTCCGCGTCCTCGATGTAGAGAAGCGGACGGTGAACACCGAGAACGGACCCAAGGAGATCATCACCGGGACCATCGGCGACGGCTCCGGCAAGGTCCCGTTCACGTCGTGGATCGATGTCGACATGAAGGTCGGCTCGTCCTACGAGATCGGGAACGCCTACGTCCGGTCGTGGCGCGGCGTACCGAAGCTCAACATCAGCGACAACACCTCCGTCACCGAGATGACCGAGGACACATTGCCTCCGGTCGAGGAGCTGGCCAAGGACCACACCGAGGCCATCGACGACATCATGGAGAAGGGTGGCGCGGCAAGCGTCGCCGTCCAGGGGATGATCGTCGATGTCAGGAACGGCAGCGGCCTGGTCTTCCGATGTCCGGAATGCAGCAGGGTCCTGAAGAAGGACATGTGCATGATCCACAAGAAGGTCGAGGGACGCCCTGATCTTCGGATCAAGGCCGTCGTCGACGACGGCACCGGCGCGCTCACGGCGATATTCAACAACGCCCTCACCGAGAAGATACTGGGCAAGAGCCTGGACGACGCTATGGAGCAGGTCCGGGAGAGCATGCGCTACGAGGTGGTCCACGACGAGATCGCCGAGAAGGTGCTTGCGACCCCTGTTGTGGTCCACGGCGACGTGACCTACGACGAGTTCGGTCCGATGATGATCGTTCGCCAGTACGAGCCCGCCGAGGTCGATATCAAGGCGGAGCTTGAGACACTCATCGACAAGCTGGGAGGGATGACATGATACGAAGGGAGCCCGCCTGGAGGATCTTCTCATCCGAGCTCAACAACGCCGTGCCGATTCCATCCGGAGAGGACGAGTACGCGCCGACCTACGTGATCTCACCCCTTGGAGCCAAGATCAACAGGGTGCTGGTGGTCGGCGTCATCACCGACATCACCAATGTGGGCAGCGACGAGGAGCCACTGCTCAGGGCGACCGTATCGGATCCCACCGGTCCGGTCTATGTTTCGGCAGGGCAGTATCAGCCCATTGCGGCCCAGGCGCTCTCCGAGCTCAATCCGCCGGAGTTCGTCGCTGTCGTTGGCAAGGTCAGGGTCTATTCCCCCGAACCCGGTGTCAACTACCTATCTGTCAGGGCCGAGAACGTCCGTCCCGTGGCCGAGGACCTCAGGGATACATGGGTCATCGAAGCGGCCAAATCGACGCTGGAGCGGATCGAGGCTATGAAGGAGGTCCTGAACATGGACATCCCCGACGCCGAGGAGGTCCACAAGATCGGGTTCCGCAAGAGGATCGCCGACGGAGTGGTCCGTGCAACCCAGGAATTCGGCACCACCGACCTAGAATACTACCTTTCATCGGTCATCGATGCCATCCAGATGCTCAATCCTGACGCCAAGACCCCGTCCATCGATCAGTTCACTCTGCCAAAGGGTGCGCCGAGACCGGCCGCCGCCCCCAAGGACGAGAAGATAGATGCCTCCAACGAGGAGGACGAGGAGCTCGTCCTGGAAGTGGTCAAGGGACTCGCCGAGGGCGATAGCATCGCGCTGATGGATGTCATCGAAGCCTGTGAGAGCAAGGGGCTGGACAAGGTCCGCGTGGAAGAGGCGATCAACGCTCTCATGGACAAGGGCCTGGTGTACGAACCAATATTGGGGCAGTTAAGCTATATCTGATACCTGGGGCTGTTAATCGGGTCTATCCCGCAAAACCAATATAATCCAGTAGTGCCATCATACTAATCGATGAAAGGCGCGTTCATGATCATCCTAGTACTGACGGCAGCGGCCCTGGCGGGCTGCACCGAATCCGATGGCAACGGCGACGGAGGCGGCGGCAATACAAAGTACCCTCCCCAGCCGACGATCCTCTTCACCGTCTCGATCCAGGAGGACAACTATTTCGTCCAGATCGCCACGTCGGACCAGTACACCCCTGGTGAACTGGTGAGGTATCGTCTGATGAGCGGCGGAACACCAGTGTTACAGAACGGCACCGCAGTGACCGGTCTGTTATCGGACATCTGGATCATCCCGTTCGAGATGCATCCGGGCGCTAACGATACCATCGTGCCTGCTGTCTGGATGGATATCACAGAGAACGGGTCTCTGGACACCAGTGACTACGTGATCCTTCTCAGCAAGGGTAATAACGGCCCAGCCGACGATGGCATGACCTTCGAGCTAGTCTACGTCCCCACCGAAGCGGTCGTAGGGAGCGTAGAGCTCAACTGAATCGGTGAGCCAGGTGCATGGCACCAGTGTCAATACTTAAATATCCAGAGCTAGATTATAATGAACAGGATGAGGAAGTTCAACAGGGACGAGGACGGTGTGGCGCAGGTAATCGAGTTCGCCGCCTCCATCACCGTCATCATGATCATTCTCACGGCGTTCTACACGGCACTGGGTTACCAGGTTGGAAAGTTCACCGTTGAGGACCTGTCGAACACTGACAAATCCTACATTATCAGCGACTACCTCATCGGTGATACAGGCTACGTGGAGGGCGCCAACACCACCGAATGGGCCTCCCTCGAGAACGCTTCGCTTCGCCGCAATTTCACTAGATTCGGCTTCGCCGAGGACGCCGACACCTTCGGGATACTGTCGGCGGCCAAGATCAATACTACGGCCGAACGTATCGACTACGACGAATCGATACTGAAGGTCCTGGGTTTGGCGACAGTGTTCCAGGGAAACGTGCTCGTGGAGAACAACATCAACATCACAATAACGACCCTCGACGGCGAGACCCTCCTTGCATGGGGGCACAATACCTCACAGGCATCGATACACGCGGTGGCCACACGGATCGTACTGGTCCGTCAGGACTCCGGCGAACTCGTTCCCGCGCGCTTCAAGCTCGATGTCATGTGACGTCGTATCGCCCGTTCATCCTTTTTCCCTGCGTAGATGACCCTTTTCCTAACGAACTTGAGCCCATTGTACCTCAGGACCAGCATGCCGTCACCCTTCATCTTGTTCAGGCTCACGATATCGTCCCAGAGGACGGTCCCGTCGGATGTCAACAGCCCTTTCTCCGTGGTCCCGTACCTCTCCGGGAGGGCGAGCACGATGAGTACGAAAGCGTACAGAAGGATATCAAGCAGGGTCCGGACCGTGTCCCCTGCAGTGTCCAGATAGTAGAGTATGGCGAACGACATCGCCACCAGGGCCAGTGTCGAGGCCCTCATCATGAGGTTCACCTTGAACGGGACCTTCCATTCCCTCTGAAGGCCTGATACCGGCCGTATATTGACGAAAAGATGGTGCACGGCCACGACGATCAGGACGGTTCTCAGGAGCACGAGCCATGCTGTCAGG
>JANQNJ010000103.1 GCA_028279645.1 Thermoplasmatota archaeon | reverse complement strand
CCCACCCTCGAGCTGATCACCGACGAACCCGAACCGGAGCCTAAACCCCGCCCCAGGCCGAGACCGAAGCCCAAGGCCAAGAAGCGGCCTCCCACTAGGACGCCACTCACTGAACCGACCTTCCTACGGCAGTTCGGCAATGCCGCCGTCGGTCCATTCGGTCCTCCGGAGGAGGAGAAGAAGGGACCGGTCATGGCCAAGCCCAAGCTCAGAAAGGAGCCGGAAGCGAAACCCGCTTCCAAGCCGAAGAAGAAGCTCGCGCCGCGGCCGAAACCGAAGGCAAAGCCTGTGAAGAAACCCAGGCCCCGCAAGGTTCATCCACAGCCTGAGCCCGAAGCGCCACCTGAACCGGAGGAGGCCATCGAGGACGAATACCGACTCAACCTGCCGGATATCGACAGCTTCTCACGATTCGGCGCCGAGAAGGAGGTCGCCGACCTGCCGCCGGAATACCTGGAGCCGGAGGAGCCCGAGGCGATGCCGGAGCCTGAACCAGAGCCGGAGCCCGAGCAGGAATCCGAACTAGAAGAGGAGGAGCCGTACCGCGAGGACGACGGCTACGACGAGATGCCCCAGTATCCGTGCTATCGGTGCGGAGCTACGCTTCGATGGATCGAGAAGTACCAGGGCTGGTACTGCGACGCGTGCGAGGAGTACGTTGAGTAAGGCCAGATCATATGGGCCGTCGGCATTGGCCGTGATGAAATCCTCTTAAAGTAATCTATAAGTAATGCAAGTTAGCATTATAGCCAGGCGATATAATGGGGATGCGAAACAGACTCGTCACTGTCACTCTGATCGTTCTATCCATCGTAACGATACTTTCGTTCTTCGGCAGCTCTGGTGCGAGGACCTATTACGTTGATGACGACCCCATCCCGTGGGTCGACCACCATACGATCCAGGCCGCTATCGATGCCGCGGAATACGGTGATACGATCTTCGTTTTCGGTGGTAACTACGAGGAGACCCTGACAATGAAGGAGGGGATCAAGCTCCTGGGAGATCCGAAAGACCCACCATTCATGGAGGGTGTCAATTTAACCGACGATGGCGATGGGCGAGTTTTCATCAAACCAGAGGACGACATCTGGATAGAAGGTTTCCATTTCAATAACTCGGATCGTGTCATACTCAATGGTGCCCATACGAACGTGACCTTTTACAGGAACAGGTTCACATTTCAGAACTGGAGCGCGATCCATAATTACAACGGGGCGGAGACCTACATCGCCAACAACATATTCCTGGACATTAATTACGCGGTCTATTCCGTGAAGGGAGCGACATCGCCGAATCCTGCGAACGACACGATCATAAATAATGTATTCGATGATTGCTATTACGGCATATACGGCCCATCTGGCATCCAACGGATATTGAACAATATCTTCTTCGAATGCCATTACGCCATAAGGTCTGCAGATCATGATGAGACTGTCGTGGACCATAATCTCTTCTGGAACAACACCCATGATCACAGCAACAGCAAGGAAGGAGAGCACGATCTGGTCGGCGACCCCAAGTTCATCGATGACGAATATCATATCTCGATGGACTCTCACGCCTCCGAGAACGGCACTGTCAACCTCACCTCCCCTCACGACCTGGACGGGACCATCAGAGTGATCGACAGCGATATGAACGGAACCGCCTCCGTAGAGATCGGGCCCTATGAGATACAGCCGACCATCGTGGTTGACGATGACAATGGCTCTTGGGCGGTTTATGATAACATAGGCGATGCCGTCGAAGTGGCTCCAAGGGGCTGCATCATCCGGATCTACGATGGCCTGTATCCCGAGATAGTTGAGGTCGATGAGGCACTAACATTGATCGGAAACAGTTCGGATACGGTCACTATCGAAGGCGACTACATCGATTCCGTCATTGAAATCCTCTCCGACGATGTCACTATCCAGCGGGTTACCGTCAAGGAGGGCAATCAGGACTCCTTGTTCTATGCCGGCATAAACATATCCGACAGAAGCAACGTGACCGTCAAAGGCTGCAGAATATTCGACACTAAGTTCGGTGTACGGTTGGAGAACTCGATCAACTGCCTCGTGGAGAACTGCGTTTTCAATGAGACCTCCACCGCGATCCGATTTCAAAAGGGCGGTTCCCATGTGGTCAATAACTGTGAACTGCGGGATATCGACGGCACCGGTATCTGGATAGGTACCTACGCTACCCATGTCCGGGTCACACATGCCGAGATTATCAACGCCACCGCCGGCCTGGGTATCACGAATAACGATGGACACCATAAAGTAGCTAATATCAGGATCAACAGGAGCAGGGATACTGGCCTCGGAATCACTTGGAGCCCGAACAACACCTTTTCAAACTGTACCTCCAGCTATAGCACGAAGTATGGTTTATCATTCGGTGCAGATTGCGAGGACCTGGCATTCTACGATTCGACCTTCTTCAACAACTCATGGCCCGGTGCCTCCTTCTATCTCCGTCGCAACATACTGTTCAGGAACTGTTCTTTCTTCAACAACCCTTCACGCGGGATCCGGTGCGGTGAGAATGAACAGATCATCTTCGATCGATGCTCCATCTATGATAATGGGGTCGAGGGTGTTGCCATCAGGGACTCGAGGGAGTTCATGTTCATCAACAGCTCCATCGGTCCGAACGACGGTCCAGGAATTGTTGCGGAAAACGCCACGATCGTCCTGTTGAACACGACAATATCATCCGTAGATTGCGATGAGAACTCGACGATATTCATCGATAACCACCTCCATATAAAGGTCCGCAACGGGTCAGGTCCGACCGAGGGCGCCGATGTCAGGATCAAGGATAACGACGAGGTGATCTATTCCACTGTTGACTTCGGAGGAACCGATGCTAGCACCGATCAGAATGGAACGATCGAATGGATCGTGGTTACAGACCGCGCATATCTCGGCGCCAATACCAGCACTCAGAACGACACACTTATCGAGGTGAAGTACGGCTCTATGTCCGCTTCCCGCTACGTGAATATGTCCTCCAGTCATATCGAGGTGTTCAAGCTGGATTCTGAGGGTTCCGCGATCTTCGTCGATGACGATAACGCCGGAGACCCCTCCATGAACGGTTCAAAGGACCATCCGTACGACACCATCGAACGTGCAATGGACAACTCCACAGACGGGGGTACCATCCGTGTCCACAACGGCACCTACTACGAGAACGTGGTGGTGTGGAACACGATCTCCCTTATAGGCAACGGGTCCTCTGACACCATCATCGACGGCGGCGAGAACAATATCGTGGTCGAGATCATCAAGGACGACGTGAACATCTCTGGGTTCACCGTCCGAAACAGCATAGTAAGCGGCGAGGGACTGCTCACCTCGGGGAACAACACGATCATCGAGGACATCTACGCCACCGACAACAAGTACGGCATCCGGGTACAGGATTGCAGGAACGCAATCGTTCGGTACTGCAACGCATCCGAGAACCTCGAGCAGGGGATATTCCTCGGGTACGCCACCAACGCTTCAGTGTACAACAACAGCGCCGCCATGAACCCCGGCGCCGGCGGCAGGGGCATCTATCTCTCCCGCTCCGACAACTGCACCGTCAGCAACAACACGGTGTGGGATAACGGGTGGACCGGGATCTTCGCCTATCTGAGCGAGAACATCACCATCGATAACAACGTTGTTAACGGGCACGACACCAACGATGACAGGGGCATCAATCTCCGTGATTCCAATTACAACTACATTCACAACAACACATGCTATCTGAATAACTGGAACATATTCCTCTACACTTCCAAGTACAACGTCGTCGAGAACAACACCCTGTACGAAAGCGACGACGACCACCTCGTCATCTACGATCGAAGCAACTACAACACCATCCAGTACAACACATTGAGCAATGCGAGCAGCGGCGGCAAGGGCGTCCACGTCGAGGCCAACTGCGACTCCAATGAGATAGTCTGGAACCTGATCCAGGACAATCACAACTACGGCGTATCCTTCTGGTCTTCCTCATGCAACAACAACGATGTCCATCACAACAGGTTCATCGATAATGGCGGTTCCACGCAAGGACACGACGCCGCCAACAACAACGACTGGGACGACGGGGAGGAGGGGAACTGGTGGTCAGACTACATCGGCGACGACGACGATAGGAACGGCATCGGCGACACCCCATATGATGTCACAGGATCGACGGCACAGGACGACGACTATCCTTTACTAGATGTCATCATCGTGGACGACGACTGGGCCGGAGCCGACTACGACAAGATCCAGGACGCCCTCGACGCGGCGAAGGAAGGCGATCTGATCTATGTCTATGAAGGGACCTATTATGAGGACCTTGACCTGAACACCCGGGTGATACTCTCTGGCAACAGCTCCACGAACACGACGGTGGATGCTCAGAACAGCGAACACCCGATCGAGATCAATGCGGATTACACCGAGGTCTCGGGATTGGCGTTCACTGGATCCGGCACATCCCGCTCGGGTGTGAAGATCGATGCAGATCACTGCCACGTCCATCATAACAGGGTATATGAAAACTCCGATCCCCAGGGGATCAATATCAATGGCGACTTCAACCTGGTCGAGTACAACCTCTGTGATGACAACGACGGGAACGGTATCCGTAGCTATCTTGCCAATAACAATACGATCCACATGAACACCATCAAGGGCAACGGCAAGAACGGCATCTACATCCAGAGCAGCTCGGACTGCATCGTTACCGACAACATCATCGAGGACCACGACGGCTCCGAGGGGAACGGCATCCGCATCTTCAGCTCAACCCGCACCATCGCCACGGGGAACAACATCTCCGACAGCATCAACCACGGCATCTACGTCTCCGGAAGCGACAACCAGGTCTACCTCAACTGGTTGGAGGACAACAACGAAGGGGGTACCCAGGGAACCGACTACGGGACCAACACATCCTGGGACAACGGGACCCTCGGCAACTACTGGTCGGACTACGACGGTTCGGATACCAACAGGGATGGTATAGGCGACTCACCGTACGAGGTCGACGGGACCGGCAGCACCGACGATAACTATCCGATATGGGACGTCATCGTCCCGGCTACGTTCACGGTGGACGACGACTGGGCCGGAGCCGACTTCAGCACTATCTACGACGCCCTCGATTTCGTCCTCGACGGGGATACCATAAGGGTCCACGCCGGTGCCTACAGGGAAAACGTCGATGTGGACAAGAAGGTCAAGATCATCGGCAATGGGTCCGATGACACCATCCACAGGGGCGATGGGAGCGGGGAGCTGATGTCCATCAACGTGAACGGCGTGGAGATATCGAACATGACCTTTGCCGAGGCCATGGCCACCTTCCCCGCGATCATGATCTACGGCAACAACACCGTTGTGAAGTTCTGCCTTTTCACCACAGGGACCAATGCTGACGCGATCGAGCTCCAGGGAAGGAAGAACGTTGTCCATTCGAACATCTTCAATTACAGCGGGGCCAACGGACTCTTCTTGGACAGTGCCTCGGAAACATCCGTATATAACAACACGTTCCGAAAGAACAACGACATCGCCATCAAGGTCCGCCACGGGGACAACAACACGATCTTCGGGAACGATATCCACAACAACACGGTCGGCATCAGACTGGAGGACACTGACACTGCCGTCGTTCAGGGGAACGACATCCACAACAACACCGATTACGGCATCCACGTCGCAATCGGTACCACTGACGCCTCCGTCTACAACAACTCGTTCTTCAACAACGAGGGCGCCCAGGGCAACGGTCGCGATGACGGAACCGATACCAAGTGGACGAAGTTCGGCGGCGGCAACTACTGGTCCGATTACGAGGGCCTCGATAACAACTCCGACGGGATCGGGGACACGCCCCATCTCCTGTTCGGGAACTCAGGATCGAGGGACTCTCTTCCGATCGTCATCACCCTGGTCGTCGACGACGACTGGGCCGGAGCTGACTACGAGTGGATATCCGACGCACTGGACAGCGGTCGGAGCAACCATATCCGGGTCTACGCCGGTTACTACAACGAGATCATCGACGTCGACCGCGCAGTGCTCCTGCTGGGGAACGGCACCGAATCCACCATCATCGACGGCGACCATTCCACCACGGCACTCACACTGAGTGCCGACTACATCCGGGTCAACGGCTTCAACGTGACCAACGGAGCCGCCTCCGGCTACGGGATCGAGATCGCAGCCCGCTACTGCACGGTGGAGGACAGCGAGGTCCACGGCAATACCGGCGGCGGTATCCTGATATCGTCGGACTACAACCTGGTCCAGAACTGCTCCGTCTCATACAACGAGGACTTCGGCATCGAGGTAGACGGGGACCGGAACAATATCTCCGGGAACAGGATCGAGGAGAACTGGGCCGGTGGAGTGTGGGTCCAGGACGGCAACTTCAACGAGATCTACAACAACACGGTACACCGTAATAACTACACAACGACCGAGAACTCCGGCGCCGGCATCCGCCTATCGGTCACCAGCGTGAGCATCGTTTCATACAATAACATCTCCTACCATCTCGCACCTGGGATATTCTTCGACGAGGATTCCTCCAACTGCGAGGCCCACAACAACTGGCTACAGGACAATGGCGACGGGAGCGACCAGGCGATGGACAACGGCACGTCCAACGACTGGGACAACGGCTCCGTCGGTAACTACTGGTCCGATTACGACGGCATCGACGGCGACCGTGACGGGATCGGCGATACCCCTCACTTTGTAGGCGGTTCCTCGGGCCAGGCCGATCGATACCCCATTTGGAACATCGCTGCTGCTGTCTCGTTCATCGTGGACGACGACTGGGCCGGAGCCGATTTCACATCGATCCAGGACGCCCTGGACTCGGCAAGGCCAGGCGACAACGTGACCGTCCATGCCGGCACCTACAACGAGAAGATCAAGATATCCAAGACCGTACGCCTGATCGGCAACGGATCGGCGAACACGACGATATTCGGTAACGCCCTGGGCGACACCGTACAGGTCAACGCCTCTGGGTCAGAGCTCGCCGGCTTCACGATCACCAACTCCGGCAACCTGTCGTGGAAGGCGGGGATCAAGCTCCTCAAGAAGGACTGCCACATCCATGACAACAACATCACCGGGAACTTCGTTGGCATCGCACTGTCCGAGGCGGAGAACAACACGATCGAATACAACAACATCTATGCCAACTACCAGGGCGGGATCGAGATGTACTCGTCGGCCGAGAACATGATCTGGGACAATGTTATCACGGACACCTACGTGAACGGTATCCTGATCTCCGATTGTACCGATGACGATATCAACGGCAACACGATCGTCAACCACACCACGGGCCTCGATATCGAGTATTCCAGCGGAGTCCGCGTCTACAACAACAACATCTCCCTTGGCACCAACGGAATCCGGATCACGGAATCGGACGACGTGCGCATGGACGGGAACAACTGGACATTCTTCAACATCGGCATCCAGGCCGTCGACTCCCAGGACCTATATCTCGGCCAAGGGACCATCAGCTACTGCGGCCTGGGAACCGACCTGAACAACGACGACAACGTGACCATCGAGGGGAACTTGTTCTACCAGAACTCCGACACCGGCCTTTACGTCATGCTAGGTTCGGACTACTGGATAGAGGGCAACGCGATGTTCGAGAACGACGGGGCCGGCTCCCTGTGCAACCTGATCGACGGCCTCACGTTCACTGACAACGAGGTCCATAACAACCGCGACGGCGGTCTGGAGGTATACTGGACCGACGATATCATGATCGTCGACAACCACCTCTTCAACAACTCCATCTTCGGCATGGTACTGGACCACACCTATAACGCGTCAGTTCTGTCCAACAACATTGACCACTCGAGGGACGCCCTTAGCGTGAAGGTCTCGGACAGGACGAGGATATTCGAGAACAACATCACCTCCTCCGACGGCAGCGGCATCGTTATCAAGGGCGGCGATCCGATCAAGGTCTACGGCAACTATGTCGAAGCCTACGATTCAGGCCTGGAGCTCCAGTACGTTGAGGACAGCACGGTCCACGGGAACAGGTTCATCGGTTGCGGGATCTCCATCGAAGGGAACGAGCTTCGCTTCTGGGAAGGTAACCAGATCTCATGGAACAACTCCGTCAACGGGATGACCGTCGTCGTGTATTGGGGTGTGACCTACGATTGGATCGATGAAGAAGCGGGCCAGGTCATTGTCATCGACTGCGTAAATATCAACATAACCGGCGTGGAGGTCAACTCATCGACCCATGGGATCCTTCTCGGCTACTGCCGGAACGTCGACCTTCACGAGCTCACACTGTTCAATAACACCCGTGCGGGCGTCCGCGCTCACAACGTTACGGAACTGAACATCTATTCATCAAGTATGACGAACAACTCGGCAGGCCTCCATCTGACCAACGTCACCAACCTCTTCGCTAACGATACGGATATTCGGACCAACACCAACGGCACCCTCCTGGACCACGGCAATACCAATATCACGTTCAACTACACGAACTACATCGGAAACCGCAACGGCCTGATGGTCCTCGACGGAGAGAACTCGAACATCTCGGTCCATCTCAGCGCCTACAAGAACAGTGTCAGCTACGGCATCAGGAACCTGGACCCGAACCAGATCGATGCAAGATACTGCGAGTGGGGGCACAGCACCGGCCCGTATCACGATCCTGATAACAAGAAGGGCAAAGGCGACGAGATCGCCGGCAACGTGGTCTTCAAACCATTGGGGGCCAGCACCAACGTCGCCCCAACAGTGAACATCACGGCCCCCGTTGACGGCTCGGATGCCACCGACTCGACCTCTATCAACGGGACCTCCGCCGATCCCGACGGACTGATAGAGTGGGTCGAAGTGAAGATCTCGAGTTCTGCTTGGGCTATGGCGACTGGTACCGATTCCTGGACCTATACATGGACTCCGACCTCCTTCACTCCCGGGACCATCACCATACAGGCCCGGTCCTGGGACGGAGAGGAGTACTCCGAGACCGCGTCCATCGATGTGAACATCACAGCACAGGTGCCTTCAGAGCCAAGGTATCTCAAGGCCACCGCTCAGTTCAACTACATCTATCTCAGCTGGGACGCTCCCGCTGATAGCGGCAGCACCTCAGTCACCTCGTACCTCATTTACCGGGGTACTGCCTCCGGCATCGGCGACCAGATCGGCGCCGTCAACGACGTTCGGGCCTACAGCATCACATACATCGACAAGACGCCGGTCACCGACACAGTCTATTACTACCGTGTCAAGGCCGTAAGCGAGACCGGTACAAGCGACTTCTCAAGCGAGGTATCGGCCAAGATCGAAGCGAAGAAGACCACGGGGCCAACATCCCCGGGCGATGAGGAGGACTCCTTCCTGAGCAAGCTGACGGAGGAACCGATGTACCTCGGTATCATCCTGGTCGTAATACTGGTCCTCATCATGGTCATTGTCATGGTGGTCATGCGGCGGAGGTCCCCGGACGAGACCGAGCAGAGCCCTGGCGGATACGTTTCCTACACGGAAGAGGTCGGCCCGGAGGACGAGTACTATGACGATCAGGGACCCCCCGCCCCCCGCCCCGGCACCCCGCCCCCACCGAGTCACGCAAGGGACGGTCCCCCGCCTCCCCGCCACATGGACGATTCACCTCCGCCTCCGGCGCACATGAGGGACGGACCACCTCCGCCCGGTCATGTCGGTGGGTCACCGCCCCCTCCAAAGCACATAAGGGGCGGCAGTACGCCCTCTCGGCAAGCAGGCGCACCCCCGCCGCCGAAGCACATTCGCGAGGGCGCCCCGCCCAGGCGGGATGCAGGCTCTCCACCACCTCCGTGTCACATGCGGGACGGACCACCTCCGCCCGGTCATGTCGGTGGGTCACCGCCCCCTCCAAAGCA
>JANQNJ010000100.1 GCA_028279645.1 Thermoplasmatota archaeon | reverse complement strand
ATATCGTGGGCTTCCCGATGGATTTCGACGAAGAGGGCGGCGACGGTGACGACGACGATGACGACGACGGTGGACCGGAGGCACCGATCTACATGAGCGAGATCGGCGATGTCGGCAACTACTCCATCGATGCTCCTGAGGGAGATTACTATCTGGTCGTCATGACCTTCGACGACGACTGGGACGACGACGGCGGATATATCGAGGAGATCACGCTTGACCAGGACCTTACGGTCGATGTGACGATGGAGGACTACGACCCGTTGATGCAGTTCAACATCACATTCAGCGATGACTGGATGAACGTGACCGCGGTTGGCGACTTCCCGCTGGATATGGACATGAGCCCGTTCCTGATGCGGTTCCAGCTGGACTTCATGTTCGGCAACAGGGACGGAACCGTGGACACCGAGGAGACGGAGATGCTTGCGTACTTCCTGAAACTGATGATGGAGGACTCGGACGACGGAGGGGGACTGCCCTCGTCGACGACCGAGGATATGTTCCTGCTCGATGACGTCTTCTATGCCAATGATGACGAGGACTGGTTCTTCGATTCGATCGACTGGACCGTCCTCGAAGGTCCGGTGGACGATCCGGTTCCTGCCGTGCTTCATCCAATGGGCATGATGGAGGCAGACAGCGCGATAGCCAACACGACCGATCACGTGATGTTCATCAACATGTCCTACGACGAAAAATGGGTCCAGAACCTCTACCTGCCTGAAGGGTTCAGGATGTACGACACCGACGCCCAGGACGACTTCTCCGTGATGCAGACCATGGTAGGGACCAAGTACGTCGTGGTGGCAAAGTTCATCGGCGACGAGGACGATTACGACTGGGACGACTGGGAATGGTTCAACATCTCGATGACCCGCGATCCGGCCCCTACTGCCGTGACGGCATCGGCAACTGCGATCAACGATTCGCAGATCCTCGTTTCATGGACCGAGTACACTGGCACCGATTTCGCCAAGTACGAGATATTCAAGTCGATGACCAACGGGACCCGGGGCACACTCGTCAAGACGGAGACGACGAAGACCACGACATCCTACACCAGCGGCAGCCTCTCCGAGAACACGACGTATTACTATACCGTCCGGGTTATAACGACCCGGGACGAGAAGGTCGATTCGGACCAGGCGAGCGGGACCACGCTCAAGAAGGGGCAGGTCGCTGTCTACGACATCGAACTCACTCTCGGCATCACACCGGGCAAGCCCAAGATCGACGAGGACGCTACGATCACCGTGACCCTCAAGAACACCGGCGATACGAACTTCACAGCGATCATCCAGGCGCTGACCCTCGACGATGTGGGGATCGCGGGAGCACCCACCTCCGTCACTCTCGCCGTAGGCGAATCGAAGACCTATACCTTCACATGGACAGTGACCGCTGGAAAACACAAGCTCTATCTGAATGTGACCTACGGCACCGGCGAGAAGGAGGACACGACCACCACTTTCACCGTGAAGAAGAAGGGCGACGGCGATGACGACGACGGCGGCATACCCGGCTTCGAGGTATTCCTCGTGCCGCTGGCACTGGTAGGCGCCCTGGTGATACTGGGCCGGAAAAGGTAAGCGATAGGGAACAGAGAACGACCGCGCGGTCGAGTCGGTCGCGCGGTCCATCTTTTCTTTTTTTACCCCCCCCCTCTTTTCGGATCTCATTTTATGTAGGGAGGGTACCAACTGAATAAATGCGTGGGTGCTAGCATATTGCTAGCGTGGGCCCGTCGTCCGCTCGAAAAAGAAATCTACTCCTCGATGTCCGGAAACTCCTTCGGCTGATGCGGTGCATTGAGCTCGCCCTTCATCTTGAGGAGGAACGCGTCGCCGGTGGCGGGCATCTGTTCCCGGAAGATCAGGAGCATCGCCTTGGCATACTCGCGTATCTCGAACTGGGCCGACCTGTCCAGCCGGAGGTTGAGGAAGTTCATCAGCGCCCTGGCGTTGATGGTCCAGTAGAACTGGGTGTACATGCCGACCGGGAGCACACCGCGTGCCTGCTCCTTCTTCACGTCGGTTCCGAGGAGCTCATCGTAGACGTTGAAGGCGTTCTCTATGGCCTCCTTGTACTTCCTCTCCTCCTCGTCGTTAAGGTTCGATGGAACGTAGTACTCCCGATCAGGCATCACGTACCGCATCGACATCTCGTTGTAGCTCGATATCCGGTGGCGAAACCACTGCCTGGCCACGAAGATAGGACATTTGATGTAGAAGGTGAAATAGCTGTGTTCGAAGGGTGTGCCGTGGTCCATCTTGATGAGATACTTGACCAGCTTCCGGTCCTCCTGCTCCGTTCCGGATGTCATTGTCGATATCCTGGCGGTATCGGCTACCGTCTGGTCGCCTCCGACGAAGTCGATCAGCTCCACGGAACCCTTGTCAAGCACCTTGACCATCCATCATCACCTCTATCAATTCTATTCTACGCATTCTTATTCGCATCTCGTGAACCCGCACATGCGGCAGTTCACGCAGCCCTCGGAGAACTCTAACATCCCTCCGCACTCAGGGCACTCCGGCGATATGCCGGAATCGTTCAGCAGGTCCTTCCTCTCGACCTTGATGTCCTTGAACTCCTCCAGGTAGAGGGTGAAGGCCTGTGCAATTGCATCGGGGCAGGACAGCACCATGCCGCCAGGGGCCATGATCGGCTGAGGGCACCGGATGCCTCTCAGTTGCTTCACCATGGGCGTGACATCGATACCGGACCGCATCGTAAGCGAGATCATCCTCGCGACGGCCTCACTCTGAGCCGCGGCGCAACCGCCTGACTTGCCCATAGCGGTGAATACCTCGCAGAGGCCGTCCTGGTCCTCGTTGATGGTGACGTACAGCGTGCCGCAGCCGGTCTTCATCTTCAACGTAGTTCCACGGGTGGCCTTCGGCCTCGGCCTCGGGGTCAGCTTTCCAGGCTCTGACGGAGGCTCGGTCTTCTTGATGCTGAGGACCTGCACGCTCCGGCTGCCGTCGCGGTAGACGGTGACGCCCTTGCATCCGGTCTTGTATGCATGCATGTAGACGGTGCGGATGTCATCCACTGTGGCGCTGTTGGGGAAGTTGACCGTCTTCGACACAGCGTTGTCGGTGTGCTTCTGGAAGGCGGCCTGCATCTTGATATGGCATTCGGGGTCGATGTCGTGGGCGGTCACGTAGTAGTTCTTGATCTCCTCCGGGATGTTCTCCATCTCCTGGATGGAGCTTGTCTTGGCGACCTTCTCCATGAGCTCCCTGGAATACAGGCCCGATACCTTGAGGTCCCTCTCGAAGAACTTGTTCACATAGAGCAGCTCGTCGTCGTCCATCACCCGCTTGATGTAGGCGAGGGAGAAGTTCGGCTCGATGCCGCTCGAGGTATCGGATATCATCGATATCGTTCCAGTCGGAGCGATGGTTGTGATGGTAGCGTTCCTGACCTGCTGTCCGTCCTTGAAGACCGAGCGGTCGAAGTTCGGGAACGGACCCCTGTGCTCGGCGAGGATCTTCGACATGTTGAACCCCTCGTCGCGGACGAACGCCATGATCTTCTCGGCGAGCTCGAACGCCTCGTCCGAACAGTACGGGATCTTGAGCTGGAGGAGCATGTCGGCGAAACCCATGACGCCCAGTCCGATCTTCCTGTTGGCCAAGGTCTGCTCACCTATTTTGTCCAGCGGGAACTTGTTCATGTCGATGACGTTGTCGAGGAAGTGGACCGCAGTGTATACAGTGCGTCGCATCAGGTCCCAGTCGATCTGGCTGTTGTTCACCATACGGGCCAGATTGATCGAGCCGAGGTTGCACGATTCGTACGGGAGCAACGGCTGTTCGCCGCAGTTGTGGACCTTGATGCCGTTGGCGTCGAAGGTGTTGATACCGGGCACCTGTACGTCGTAGACATCCTCTGTTGATTCTGGTAGAAGATCCTTGAAATGGACGATGAAGCGCTCCCGGTTCGGTCTGCGCCTGTATCCGCTCAGAAGTTCCTTGAGCCGAGCGGATTTCGCTCCGTGAACGAAACCGACGATCTCCTGGAACCTGGCGATATTGTCACGCGATACTACCAGCTCATGCTGGGACGAGGTAGGATAGTCCTTCATTCCGCCCTTGCCGTCCGGAAGGTTCCTGTACCCCTCCTTCCGACGGTCCTCGTATATACTGGAAACGACACCTAGCCGGAGCAGCATTCTCTGGACGGCCTTGAGCCGTAGCAGATCTGACTGTGCGAGCCTGACGCTTACGCCTTTTTCCGTCGTTCCCTGTACGGAGCCGTCGGCGTCGAACAGACCGGAGAGGAAACCCCTGTAGAATTCCGAGGAAGATCGTTCCAGTGTGGGAGTGATCTCCTTGTTGCCCGGGGCCATTCCCAGCTCAAGGGAAAGTGTTCGAAGATATCCGATCGAAAGCCTGTGCTCGGTCCGACCCTTCACCGGCGACCAGCCGTTGAAATCGCTTCGGAGAGGTAGATCTACGCAGATCTCCATGACCCTGTCCATGATCTCGGCTGTCCCATCGTCGTTCCAGACCGACAGGACCGCCTTATCCTCCTTGAGCGTTCCATCACCGACCAGGAGACCCATGAGGTAGCCGTCGCCCCAGGTCCGAGGACCGTCCCATTCGGAGCTGTTCCGGTGGTCGTTCAACAGGATCAGATCGTCCTCGGTCAGGTCTCCCGCCTTTCGCCAGCCGACATCCATCCTTTTCCTGCTCAGGCGTTCGACGACCCTCACAGGATGATCGCTCGTGAGGCGAAGTTCGTAACCCTCTTTGGTCCTCAGCCGGTACACATCCTTGAACGCGGTCCGGAACATCCCGTCCTGACCGGTGATATGATCATCACCGTCGATCCGGGCCTTGAACCGGGAACCGATGAGGTCGGTTGCCATCATCGGACCGGACTCGGTATGCACCCAAGTGTCGCCGGCGACACAGGGATTGGTGCTCTCGATCTCGGCAACGTCCGGGGTGGGGTTCTTCTCGTTGATCCTGTCGATGAAGATGATCCCCGGCTCCCCGTTCTTCCAGGCCATATCGACAATCTTGTCAAAGACCTCGGATGCCTCAAGTGCGCGCTGAGGATCCTTTGACCTGGGATTCACCAGGTTGTAAGCGTTCCCCTCTGCGAGGGCTTTCATGAAGTCGTCCGTCAACGCGACGGAGATGTTGAAATTGGTGAGTGAGGTCTCCTCCTCCTTGCAGGTTATGAACTCCATGATGTCTGGATGGTCCACCCTGAGTATCCCCATATTTGCACCCCGCCTGGTACCCCCCTGCTTGATCGCCTCGGTGGCGGAGTTGTACACCTTCATGAAGGAGATTGGTCCGCTGGACACGCCCATGGTGGACATGACGAAGTCGGCCTTCGGCCTTATCCTGGAAAAGGAGAAACCCGTCCCGCCCCCGCTCTTGTGGATGAGGGCCGCATGGGTCAATGTCTCGAAGATGCTCTCCATGCTGTCCTCGATCGGGAGGACGAAGCATGCCGAGAGCTGCTGCAGCTCCCTGCCCGCGTTCATCAAGGTCGGCGAGTTGGGCATGAACAGCAGGTTCGTCATTACGTCGTAGAACTCCTTGGAACTGGTGGCCACGTCCTCGTCCGATGCACCGTAGTTCTTGTCCGCCAGGGCGATGTTGTCCGCCACCCTCTCGAACATCTCTTTCGGCGTCTCGACGACGTTCCCATCCTTGTCCTTCTTAAGATACCGTCTCTTAAGGACCACTATGGCATTCTCTGATAGTTTCAGGCTTGTCCCCCCCTCTGGATACGCATTTCATGTACTCCGTGGTGTAGATACCAGAAGCTTATTGGGTGCATCGGCACCATATGTCTCAAGGATATTTTAATCTATTGTCGGAGGGGGTGGAACAAAGTTATTTCAACTGTCGGACGGCATCGTTCAGCTTCGTTCGAGGGCTGCGTTCGACCGTTTCGAACGATGATCGAACGGCCTGATCAACGACCTCCATCGGAAGCGGAGGTCGTCCATTTCATGGTGGAAAACGATCGGAGATCACAACTTCGACGATGGTCTCGCACCGGGCCAGCAGATGCGATGGATTTATAAGCCATAACCCGATTAGACAGTATATTCTCTGGGGGTTTACAGAGGATGTCAAGATGGTTCAGCTTGTTATTGTGCCTGACGGCCTTCGCTCTCATGGGGACCACGGTCTCCGCTCTCGCGCCTACGGCGTCCCTTGAATACACGCCGAAGGACCCGACCGTTGACGACATCATATACTTCGATGGAAAGGAGTCCACGGCCGGTTCGGGATCCCAGCGGGAGTTCCGATTCGTATCGGACGACGACAACTGGGATACCGGATGGCAGTACGAGGGATATGCCCGCCACAAGTTCGACAAGACCGGGACCTACGAGGTCACCCTCTGGGTGAAGAACGAGAACGGCGAGCAGGACGATAAATCGATCATGGTCGAGGTGAGCGAGGAGGGCGAGGACACGATCTTCGGCCTGCCGATATTGATGTGGATCATCATCATCGTCGCTGCAGGAGCAGTGCTGGCCATCATCGTCGTTGCCACCAGGAGGCGCAAGACCCCCGACTGGGGAGGCGACGATCAGTACGATCAGCAGTACGACGGACATGGATACGATGAGGCCGAGGACCATCATGGACACGATCAACATGCCCACCACGGTCACGAGCATCATGACCATGCCCACCATCCACACGGCCATTACGTTTCTCACGGACATGAGCACCATGATCATGGTCATGAAGCGCATGAAGAGCCACCGTACCAGGAGGAACCCCAGTACGGCGAGGAACAGGATCAACCTCATGACACATCCGGCATGGACTACCTGCCATCGGCGTCGAAACCGCCTGTTGAGGAGCCCCCTGCACAGGAGACCCATGTCCAGCCCGAGGCTGTATCACCTCCGCCGGCACAGCCGGTACAGCAGGCCCCTCCAGCGCAGCCGGTCCAGCCCGTGCAACAGGCGCCTGCAGCCACCGCCCCGCCCGCCGAACCCGAGGTGCCTCCGGGAGCAAAGGTCGCTTCGGTACAGTGCCCCAACTGCGGCAACATCATGAGCGTGACATACACATCGACCCCGTTCCTGATGAACTGCGGCAGATGCGGCATGCGCGGCGAGATAGATCCGGAAGCATAGGTGTATAGATCCTTCCGAATTCAATAATGGATTGACTATCTAACCTTGGGTAGAATGAAAAAGAAGAAAAGACCAAAGGCCAACCCGCCGCTTCCAGGGTTGGCCAATTGTTCTTCGAACTGCCTCCGCTAGTTCTTGGTTCCTATTCTCTCTAGGCGGTGGTCCGACGGGGCTTGAACTCCATCGGCTGGACGAGGACGAACTGCGCGTTCCTCTCCTTCATCGCCTTCACTCTATCCATCACCTCTTCGGGCACTGCAAACATCATACAACCACCATTTCCACTGGAGTTATTATAAGGCGAGAAGGGGGTTTGGTGAAAGTTGTCAAACCCTCCTAAACTGCATCCAAGAGGGCGGGTGCGTCGCTTTCCAAGCACGGGTGCAGGCATTTTCCCGGCGTGGGACCCGAAATCCGTCAGCGCCTTCCGTCGGGTGGGTCCCAACTGTATCATGGCATGGGTGCAAGCGTTTTCCAAGCGTGGGCCGTCGTCGACAACGGGAGCATATTGATATACCTCAACAGGAATCCAACGACCTGATCACATGCTGTTAGGCGCCCACGAATCGATAGCGGGAGGCGTGTATAAGGCCTTCCAACACGCAGAGGCGGACGGATGCGAGGCCCTGCAGATCTTCACCAAGTCGGCCAACCAGTGGAAGGCACGCCCCCTCCCGCCGGACGAGGTGGAGATGTTCAAGGAGGCGCACAGGGCCTCCGGTTATCAGTTCATAGCGGCACATGACAGCTACCTGATCAACCTGGCGAATCCGGACGACGCTAAGAGAAAGAAGGCGCTCGAGGCGTTCTTCGTCGAGGTGGAGAGGGCGGAGCTGCTGGGGCTGTCATTCGTCATATTCCATCCTGGAGCACACCTCGGGTCCGGCGTCGAGGAAGGCTTGGTGAGGATCTCCGAATGCCTCCGGACAACTCTCGATAGATATCCCGATTACCAGGTGAAGCTGCTTCTGGAGACCACGGCAGGGCAGGGGTCGACCCTTGGTAGATCGTTCGAGGAGATCGCGACGGTCATCGAGACGGTGGACGACTGGGACCGCCTCGGCGTCTGCTACGACACCTGCCACACGTTCACAGCCGGTTATGATATCCGCACCGAGGAGGCCTATCAGGAGACCTTCGAACTGTACGACAAGGTCCTGGATATCGACACTTTATGCGCTTTCCATCTCAACGACTCCAAGCGGCCTCTCGGCTCCTTCCGGGACCGTCACGACGAGATCGGCAAGGGCGAGATCGGATTGGAAGCATTTCGACTTCTGGTCAATGATAGGCGCTTCGAGAACGTTCCCGGCTTCCTTGAGGTGCCGCCGCATCCCGACGGGAGCAGTTCGTACAAGGACAACCTCGATCTGCTGAAGGGTATGAGGGTGTAGAAAAAAGTTGACATTGTTTTGCTAATAACAGGCTGACAGTAACGACAGCCTGCGAGTAAATGGTATTTATACTACGAATCACAATAGTCAGATAGGGAGAATTATGCGCGCTGGGAGAGATAGACTGGTAGTCCTTTTCCAATTTTTGTTACTTAGAGCATTATCGTCGTACCAGCGTGTGGAGCCCGTATGGAGGTAGAGAAATGAAAGCGAATAACAAGCGCATCGGGATAGCGCTGCTGGCGTTCGTCATCATGCTGCTGGCTTTAATATCGTTCATGTTCCCAGTGTTCGTTGTAGAGACGGATATAGATGAATCCTATCCACAAAGGAACGATGGCCACACAATTACTACGAGTTGGATGCCGGGTGAGAAGCAGATCGAAAAGGATGCTAGTGAAGGACCGTTCACTGTCCATATTCCGTACGATTCGTCCAGTACAGGAAACGCCACATATGAGTTCAATGATGCTGGAAATCACAGCGGAATGTTCCTGTCATTGATAGCCGTGATCGCAGGAACACTAGCAATGGTCATCCTCGTCGGAAGTCGATTCAACAAGATGACGAGGATCCTGTCGCTCTTCCTGGCGTTCCTTGTCATTGCATCGATGTTCGGCCTTCTTTTCAGCCTGAACCTCGCAATTCACAACGAGCTCGATACGGATGATTTCACTGCGTCTGGCTTGGCCGGGTCAAAGGACCCAACCGATGATGAGAATAACCCATACCTGAGACAGTCGAACTATGAGGAAATGCGCTGGTACCCGGGTCCCATCCTCTCGATCTATATCGTTCTGGTAGGTCTCTCGATCGCGTTATCTTTTCACATTCTCCGTTATAGTGAAGATCTCGATGCAAAGGGCTCAGATATCAGGCCGAAGGATATGAGAACAACTGCGGTCCTATTGATCGTCATCATCTTTCTGGCCATGACCTTCTTAACACCCATATGGACGTTATCACGGGAGAAGGACGAGATCGACTACAGAAAAGGGATGGTGACCGGCACGACCGAAGAGGAGTTCTCTTGGAACCTCGGCTCAGCGATGAAGGAGAGCAGCAACGAGAACGAGCTTGGTCCAAAGGACCTCCCTGTTGAATATGATATCGATCATCCGCTCCTGACCGATACCGACAGTTGGCGTCAGAACTATGAAAAGGAACGAGAGGTGATGAACGGTGCTGAACAGCTAGCTACAATAGCTATCGCGACCCTGGTTGCTCTTCTCATCGCTCATCTTCTAATTTCAAGATCGGAGCGATACAAGCCGATGTTCCCGATCCTCTTGATCGCAGCCATTTGCGTCACGACCCTTCTACCGGTCTATTTCTTAATGGGATTCCCGGAAGCTATGGAGTATGACGCTAACGTACCTTTCTATCAAAGACAGGAGTCGATATCACCAGAGGAACCATTGGTGGCGGTCCATGGATTCACCGGTTCATATGATGTCGAAGGCAGTTATGGGAGCGAAATGAGGTATGAGTGGGGTCCGAACATCGGTTGGTATCTCTGGATAATTTCTTGTTGCGTCCTCTGGGGATTAGCATTGTCGCATCTCTCTCGCTCCGGCATAAAAATCAGACATGGTATGTTGATGGTGACAATCGTTCTGCTGTTCCTGTGCACCGGGATGAGCTCGGGTATCGAACAGGGTGAGGGTCTATGTTCAGGACCTTTCGAGAACACGGGCAGCCGTTTCCATTACTTCGAGAGCCATGGATCGTTCACTACTGATGATGACGGTGATAGGTTTAACTACGTGGATGTAGACCGGAAATACGATGTTAATTCATATACAATGTTTGAGCTAGATCTCTTTGAACTGACCGAAGAAGTGATGTTCAAGAACCTATCAACTTCAGCGTTCCTCGTCGATCACGAGGCGGACCGGATACTGTTTCGGAGTACCATTGAGGACAAGGACGTATGGATACATTGGATGTCCAACGGTACGAACGAAAGTATACGTGAAGATGTGATAAATGGGATGGATGTCGAACCGGATGATGGGGAGGTCGAGTTCGAATCCATAAGGTGGTTGGGTGAGAAGATCCTTGTCGGAGCAACGATCAGCTGGAACAGGAGCTCACGATATCCATCATATTATTTCAAGAGAACAGCAGGATGGTATGTCTATGCCTTGGATGGTACTACCACGAACATCACTCATTTGCTCGGCTCTTCGAATGATGATACGAACTATACTTTGATCGACACTGAATATCATGATGGTATCTTGTATCATATGCATGCGATCAATGGTACACCAGCTACTCTACAGCTCGGATCTTACGATCTCAGTACCGGAGAGAACAAGACTTTGTTTACTGGTCATGGAGAGGTCGATTACTGGCAATATACCGATCACTGGAGGTTCGGTCTTCAGATCGATGGTGATTATGCCGCCTGGTATACATACATCAATGGTGGTTCGAGGGGATTGGACCTGCAGTACCTTAATCTTTCATCGGGAGAGGTGTTCCACCCGGACAGGGTGTTCTATCCCGATCATGGACCTTATAAGATGTTCCTATTGAAGGATGGGCTGATGATCAGCAAATGGGCAGATGATGGGATGTTCAGAGATTCTCAAAATGGTATCGCGATAGTGGACCTATTGACGAATCGAACCTACCTAATGCCCTCCAAGCTGCAATATCCTGGCACAAACCATCATGAGTCGATCAACCTCCTCCAGATCAACAATGGAACCCTTGCGTTCCTGCGGTACCAAAGCATCAGACTGAGCGATAGATATTTCTCGACTTGGCTTGAGGCATCTGATATGGATCGGGATGGTCGAAATAGGCCCGACCTTCTGATATGGCACCTGGACCTTGAAACCGATACCGATAACGACGGCACCGTCGACTGGAAGGATGACGACATCGACGGGGACGGTATCAAGAACGAAGAGGACGACTACCCCTACACGATCAGCGAGAATCTGGAACCACCAGAGGTGAAGGAGCCATTGATCGAAGCGGGCTACTGGACTGTGATCCTAGCATCGTTCGGTTCCTCCTTGGTCTATGCTTTGATCATCCTGATACGATGGCACAGGAGAAAGGTAGGTTGGTGACATCTTGACACCTTCACAACGTCGATACACCATCGCGATCCTCACGTTGATGATCCTGATATTCGCATCGCTTTCGTTCATATTTCCGCTTTTCACCGTCAGGATCTCGGACGATGAGGACTATCGTAACTACAGACCAGAGGAGCATAAAGAGCTGAAGTGCAGATGGTTCGTGACCGAGAAGGTCGTCGAGGAGATCGATGATCATAATCGAACCTACCATTATCCATATAACTCTTCGAACACCGGAAATGGATCCTACCAGATGAACGATGTCGGCCATCATCTCAGTATCTATCTGAATATCATCGTGTTAGCCTCTGGCATCCAGCTGTTCCTGATAATTGCCGGACCTAGAGCATACAGCTTCATGCGCCTCTCGGCTTTCGTTCTTCCGATCATCGCCTTTACGTCAATGTTCATGATGTTCGTCGGCCTTTTCCTCGGGATCCAGAACGATCCGGTCACTGAAAGGTTCGGTGTGGATTCACTCGTGGGCACCCGGACGGCAACCGGTTGGGATACGGATTGGAACACCTATCATGGAGAAGCGGACGTCGTCTGGTATCCAGGGCTTGCCTTTCTTTTCCAGATAATGATCGTCTTCACCTCCATTGCGGTCTTCAAGATAACGATCTCAAAAAAGGAGCAGCTGATCCACAAGGATTCGAGACTTGTCATCAGGCACGTTGTCATCGCCGGAACTCTTCTGTTGGCAGCGGGGATGATCCTGATGTCGATATCATCCCCCGTGTGGACCATTGAAAAGGAGACCGAGAAGCCGTTTGGCGGATCGGTCAGGTCCACGGAGGAGGAATGGTCATGGAACCCGGACTCTGCCGAATTCAAGACCGATGATCGTTTCAGCATCTATCCGAGAGATGTATTGATCGAGATCGATAGAGACGACGTTCAGTTGAATAAAGGGGGAGCCCTGGAGGAGAATTACGACCACGAAAAGGAGGTCATGTTCGGAGCGGAGATACTGACCTATATGTCGTTCATCCTGATAGTGGTCACAATAGTCCTATTTCGTATCAGCTTGACCCTTCCCAAGCATCGACACATGATGCTGATACTGCTGGTGACAACGATATTCGCGACGACGGCGCTTCCTGTCTTCGTCATGACGCAGTTCCCCGATGCCATGGAACACGACGCCCAGGAGGAGTATGCGAAGCTCGAGGTCCCGCTCGATCCAGATAACCCGGATACTGCGATCAATGGATTCAGCGGATCATATGAAGTGGGTAGCTTGAAAAAAGGAGGGCTGGCGAGATATGAGTGGGGGCCTTCGGGAGCCTGGTATCTATGGGTAGCATCGGCCGCGCTGATCTGGATCGTGTGCCTATCTCAATTTGGATGCAAGGGGATCCACAAGCGTTGGAGGAAGATGTTCGTTATCCTGGTCTTCCTGCTGATGTTCACCGGCAGCGTGGGAGGCGCGATCGCCGAAAGGGATGAGATAGGTCCGTTCTCCAGGGTCGGTAAAGGCTTTCCGGACCTCAGATATCTCGGCTACGCGAAAAATGAGACTATCATCGGTTATGAATCACGCATGATAGGGGATGATTACCAGAGGACGTTCTATCAATACAACATCACCACCGATGAGAAGACTATGATCTTCCAACGTCTGAACTTCTCATTTCGCACGTCCAGTTATGATGACGATAGGATCCTGTTCATCGACGATCATCCATCGTTGATAAAGGAGTTCAACATAGAACAGGGTCGGATGATCGATCATACGTCCTCCGTGGAGCAAGGGATCAACCACTCAGGCTTGAACGTCTCCATAGGATACGAGCGGGTGGTGCTGCAGGGGGATACTGCCATAGTTGGAACAACGATACGATGGCAGACGAACAGCAGTCGATATGGATGGACCGATGCCTGGTACGCCTACGATCTTGATGATAGGACCGTGACCAACCTTTCCCACCTATTCGATTTTGATTTACATTATTGGTATTTCCACGGGAGGCTTCCACTGGACCGGGGTGTGGGCGCTTGGTATTTCCTGGATATCAACACCTCCGACCAGCTGACCTACAAGGTTCACTCGATCGACGCTAAGACCTGGAACGATACCATCCTCTACAACGGAACGGTGAATTCGACATCGCGCTATGGATATGATAAGAACATCTTCATGCTCAGATATGACAACGGAGGCCTGGTCTGGTCGATCCCGGTGTTGGATAGGTATTCATGGTTCACTGTGGTCCATATGGACCTGTCGACAGGGGACGTGACCCACTACGACCGGGAATTCCATGATTATTTCAATTTCGACGACGGAAGGGTCCTAGGATTGATAAGCAAAATAGGAGAGATGGACGCACGGCGGACGGGATTATTGATGATCGATCTACGGAACGGATCGTTCGGCGAGCTTCCGTCGATACTTACCGGACCTTTGTACTACAACCGTGAATCCGTAAGCATCGCGCAGGTGACAGGTCATAGGGTAATGATCGCTAGGGAGCTTAACTATCACTATGGTGACCGATACTTCTCGAGTGATATCTATCAGTATGAACCAGGACGGGATTGGGAATGGGATTACACCGTGTGGCGCCTCGACCTCACCGCAGACACCGATGGTGACGGAACCGTTGACTGGCAGGACGATGACATCGACGGTGACGGAAAAAAGAACGACGATGATTATTATCCTTACCTGAAGCGTTCTGATCCAGAGATACCGGACGTCGATCCCCCAAAGGTGAAGGAAATATTGTTGGGCATCATCCTAATGACGTGCATGGTCATGGCCACAGCCTCTTTCCTCTTTATCTTGAAGAAATGGAAGCAATCCACCCGTTAGCCCGATTCGGAACCTTTATATTATATACGCATCTATGTTGCGACGCTTTCGAACCGGAGGCACAACATGGAACTAGAGATAATCGAGAAAAAGGAGAACCCGCTCCTGGAGAGGACGGAGGTCAAGTTCGTCGCAACTCACCCTGGTGAGAAGACCCTCACAGCCAAGATGGCCAGGGAGGGACTCTCGGAGCTCATGGGCACTCCCAAGGGCAAGATCATCATTCACACGATGAAGGCCGAGTTCGGCAAGGCCGAGACCATGGGCTACGCCAAGGTCTACAAGAACGAGGCGCAGCTGCTCAAGGTGGAGCAGGACCACATCCTCAAGAGGAACGGCGTCCAGATGCCGTCCAAGAAGGAGGGCAAGCCCGCAGAGAAGGCCGAGGCGCCCGAGCCTGCAGCCGAACCGGAACCTGAAGCACCTGCCGAGGAAGAGGCAGAGGAATAGAACGGTGGTGTTCTGAATGGCAGGAGAAACAGGTAAGTACAAGTATTATTCCGTGGACGGTGACTCCGTCAAGAGGCTGAAGACCAACTGCCCGAAGTGCGGTGAGGGGATCTATCTCGCTGAGCACAAAGACAGGCGGTCGTGCGGAAAGTGCAGCTACACGGAGTTCGTGAAGAAGGAATGAGGCGTTCCGGCCTCACAGGAGTTGAAAGTTTGAGGGTTGCCCTGGTCCAGAAGAAGGCGGTCCTCGGGGACAAGGACGCCAACATCGAGGCGATCAGGACGGTCCTCGAGGAGAGCGGGGGCGAGGAGACGCACGACCTGTACGTATTTCCCGAGCTATTTCTCACCGGGTACATGATCCGGGACGATATCTTCAGACAGGCGGAGTTCGCGGACGGAGAATACGTCCAGAGGATAGCGGCCCTGGCTCAAGAGTTCGGGACGGCCATCGTCTGTGGAATGGCAGAGAGGACCTCGGAGGGGCAGTTCTACAACACCGCGGTCTTCACCGACGGAGAGAGGCTTGAGACATACAGGAAGATGCACCTGGTCGATTTCGGCCCGTTCGAGGAGTTCACCTATTTCCTGAAGGGCGACAGCCCTGTCATCATCGAACTCGATGGATGGCTGTTCGGGCTGGAGATCTGCTACGACGTCTTCTTCCCGGAGCTGACCAAGCTTTACGCCCTCATGGGTTGCGACTTCGTTGTCAATATCTCCGCATCCCCGTCGGTCACTGGCAAGTTCTTCGAGACAGTGTTTCCGGCCCGCGCCGTGGAGACGACGATGTACATCCTCTACACCAACCTGGTGGGAGCGGAGAAGAACCTCGTATTCTGGGGCGGTGCGCAGGCGTATTCCCCCAGGGGCAAGCTGATGGCCAAGGGCGAGTACTTCAAGGACCAGGTGGTCTCGGTGGAGCTGGACAGGAACGAGATCACGGTCTCGCGGCCACTTAGACCCACCCTGAGGGATACGCGGGCGGACCTGCTCAAGATGGCGCAGGATGCATGCGGACTCGACTCCTAGGGCGATTTTTCCCCTTTTACGAGAGAAAACTTAATTAATGGGATTATGTTCTTGACGAAAGCCGGTGAAAACAATGGGGAACATCAGGCAGACATACATAAAGAGGGTCGCCATCGAACTGTACAATCGGTATCCTGAACAGTTCACCGATGATTTCGAGCACAACAAGCTCGCGGTGGACAAGCTCACGGATATCCAGACCAAGAAGCTCAGGAACCGTGTCGCTGGCTATCTGACCCGCTATCGCAAGCGCCAGCGCGAGTAGGTCTACTTTTCCTAGAGGAAGTAACGAAATTAATCAACTATGCAGCCTGGAGGCTGTTCCGTGCAATTCCAAACGGTCTTGAACCGGTATCATACCTCAGAGATACCTGGGATCGAGCTGGCTGGATGATGATATGTCGATCCCCGGGGTGCCGTCACTCGCGCTGTAGAGAAGGTACATGCTGGTGGCGTGGCTGGAGATATTACCGTACATCGGTATGGAGTAGGGGTTGTAGATCGGCCTTTTCACCTTGGCCTCGTGGTAGGTGGAGTTCATGTACAGTTGGTTCGGTGTCAATCCTAAAGTGTACGATAACATCAATCCGGTCGGATGGAGCTCGAACCTCTGTTCATAGGTGCTGTTGGGATGGGACTGGACGATCCGGATATAGCTCTCGATCTCCGATTTCAGCCTGTTGCCCTCCTCCCGGAGCATGAACTCCACTCCGGCCTGCTCAGCGGAGTTGACCATCTTCGATGTGGTCAGTGTGATGCTGGTCAGAAGCATCGCGGAGATGATGAACGTGTAGATGTAGCCTATCTCCAACTGGCGTCACCTTTGGTCGATGTCCATGTTCAGCTCGGCATGGACGACCTTGAGGGTCAGAGCGTTCGACATGTAGATGAGGCCTTGATCGAATGTCATGGTGTTCCCGCCCTCGTATATCTCAAGGGGCATGAAACCGCCTCTGTATTCGATGTCGTCCTTGTCGGTACCGGTCCGCCACTCCCTGAAGTCCTCCGAGAAATGAAGGTACCATGCCTCGGTATAATCTCCCCAGATGTACAGCTTGAGGTTCCCCAGGCCGGAGGTGTAGTTGTAGGTGAACTGGTTGATCCTGGTGGTGACCTTGTAGTTGCCGGCGGTGGCGGCTCCGATGCCGATGGCCTTCAGCTGGACTATGGTCATTTGCAGGCTCTGGCCGTGAGGGGTGAGCATCGGGTCGTTGCGCACGTACGGGGTGTCGGGGTAGGTGGTCACGATGGCTCCGTTCTCGGAGATGATCTTGGCCGTGCCGAACTGGCTCGGGATCTCGTTGACGAGAGCGTTCATGTGGTAGAGGACGGCCCAACCGATGGCCTGGTCGGTCCCCGGATAGTAGAGGCAGAAGACCGTCTTGTAGACCTCGCCCCTGGTGGTGTTGAACAGCGACCTGCCGGAGTTGATGACATCGCCGGAGTTGCGGCTGAGGAAGTCCTGCCCCCTGGCCTCGTCGAAGGAGGTGTATCTCCAGATCCAGAGGTCGAAGGAGGTTATCGGACTGATATCTATGGTGAAGTCCACCGCCACGGTGGGATCGTCCTGTTCGTCTTCTAAACCGCTGAAAGTGATCTCCGTGTCAGTACTGTTGGCATAGGAGATGAACCATCTTGAATACGATTTCTTGTAACGGAGGTCCCCGCCCGGGATGGAGAGCGAGACCGTGCGGGTCGAGCCCTCGGTGCCCTCCCTGACGGTGTCCTCGATGGCGCCGTCCAGGGCCTGGAAGTGTCCGAGGCTTGTCCTGAACTCGGTGTCCCATCCGATCCTGTTGATGGCGGGTATGCTCCAGTAGAGGATCGATGAGACTATGCCGATCATGATGACGATGAGAAGCATGGTGCTGATGAGCGGTGTCACGCCGTCACGGTCCTTCCAGAACTTCTTGTACAGGACGCCGACGGAACTTCCAGGATCGTTGTTCATGGGGATTCCAGGGGAAATATATGGACCGTTCAATATATATGTTTTCTCGAACGGGGGTTTGACCTGGAGGCATCCTGGAGCGTGGAAAGGGTTTTATTGTCCCTTAGCCATCGTGACACGACCCCAGGGGGGAGGCACAGATGAAGCTGCTGCTGATACATGCCGATAGAATGGCGTTCAAGGTGACAAAGGCGGTCAAGAAGCTGGCGGAGGAGCTTGTGGAAGAGAGGGAGCGGACGTTCTCGCCGGAAGAGGCAGGCGGCCTTGAACTTGGGGTTCCCAACGGAGAGGCCGAGGACTGTCTGGTAGTGTTCACGAGCCTCGAGTCGATCGACGACGATGAGACCGTGGCCGAGGCGGTTGCCGAGATCCTCAAGATAACGTCCCAGCTGAAGGTCGCCAGGATCGTTCTGTACCCGTATGCGCATCTCAGCAAGGACCTGGCTAAGCCCGACGATGCAAAGGTCCTGATAAGGACCCTTGAGGATTCCCTGAGGGAGGAAGGGTTGACCATTCTCAGGGCCCCGTTCGGCTGGTACAAGAGCTTCGAGCTCGCAGCGAAGGGCCATCCCCTTGCCGAATGGTCCAGGGAGATCGGGAAGAAGGAGGCGGAGACCAGGGAGGAGAAGCTCGAGGGGATCATCAGCCGTTACCTCGTGCTCTTCCCGGACGGGAGCGAGGTCCCTCTCGAGGGCGCTGGCCTAAAGGACCCCGGCTCGGTGGACGGGCTGACGGACCATGCCTCCATGATCAAGTTCATCAACTCCGAGTACGGCACGCCGCCCTCCGCGGAGCCTCCGTCGATCAAGGCGATGATGAGGCAGGAGCTCATTGACTACGAACCGGCAAGCGATCCGGGGCACTTCAGACACTATCCCAAGGGGAGGTTCGTCTTCGACATGGTGAAGAGATGGGCGGACCAGATCTCGACGGGAAGCCTCGGCGCGCTTCAGATCGACTCGCCGATACTGTACAACTGGAAGGAGCCCGATATCAGAGGGCAGACACAGAGCTTCCACGAGAGGCATTACGTTGTGAACAGCCCCGATGGAGGGGAGTTCGTGCTCAGGTTCGCCGGTGACTTCGGCCTGTTCAGGATGATGCGGGATGCAACGATCAGCTACAAGCAGCTTCCCGTCAGGGTCTATGAGTTCTCCAAGAGCTTCAGGTTCGAGCAGCACGGCGAGCTCTCAGGTCTGAGAAGGCTGAGGGCATTCCACATGCCGGACCTCCATTCCTTCGCCAAGGACATCGACGAGGGATGGGATGAGTACGCCGATATATTCAGGGTATACGAGGATTTCACACTGGCAACCGGTGTGGAATACATCGTCGCCTTCAGGGTTGTTGAGAGCTTCTACAACGATCACAAGGAGAGGATCACGGCCCTTCTAGAGAGGACCGGAGAGCCTGCGTTCATCGAGATCATCTCGGAGATGAAGCACTACTGGGCGGTCAAGAACGAGTTCCAGGGGATCGACTCCGTGGGCGGGAACTGCCAGCTGGCCACGGTCCAGCTGGACGTCGAGGACGCCGAGAGGTACGGCATCACCTATTTCGATGAGAAAGGGGAGCCGAAGGGCTGCATCATCTGCCATTGCTCCATCGGCTCAATAGAGCGATGGATCTTCGCCATCCTTGAGGAGGCACTGAAGGGGGAGAAGCCAGAGCTTCCCCTCTGGCTGGCGCCCACACAGCTCAGGTTCATCCCCGTCAACGCCGAGCTCAAAGGGATCTGCGAGGGTCTTGCCTCGCTAGTGGACGGCAGATGCGACATCGATGACAGGGACGAGAAGGTGGGGCGGAAGATCAGGGATGCCGAGAAGGAGTGGGCCAACCTCATCGCCGTTGTTGGTGAGAGGGAGATCGGTGATGCCAAGGAGGCGTCGGCCGACATGCGGATCCCGATCCG
>JANQNJ010000083.1 GCA_028279645.1 Thermoplasmatota archaeon | reverse complement strand
CCCGCCTGCTTTCGAGATACCGAACCAGGATGTGAGCCACTCCGGGTTGTTCGGCATCCAGAGCCCTACCTTGTTACCCTTTGACACCCCTTCCTTGATCAGCCCCATGGCCAGGGCGTTGGCCTCGTCGTTGACGCTGGAATAGGAATGTTCCTTACCATCCTGAATGAGCGCTATCCCGTTGCCGTTCACCCGTGCCTGGTGTTCCAAAAGGTCCCCGAGCCGTCCCTTCACATCATCACCTTGGCGTGAATTCGACCGAGGTTATTTAATCGTTGTCCCAGTGAACGCCGTTCACTATCTATCCGGCCGATCACAGATGAAGATTCCATTCATCGTTGCGGTACCTTGAGGCCACGAGCTTCGTCGCCTCCTTGATCTCGCCTTGTGTCGGAACATCAGGGACCAGTTCCTCCCCGATGAGATCGGTAAAGGCGGACACCAACCTCGCCTTCAACATAGACAGATCGACCTCCGCTCCGATCTCCTGTAGCGATGTGACGGCGTCCTCGGCTCTTTTCAGACCCTTCAACTCAAGGACCTCTTCGTCAACCTTCAGAAGGCGGAACGCCAGCCCTCTGTCCATGGACATGATGATCGTTCCGTGCTGCAGAACAGCACTCCGCCGGCGGACCTGGGCACATCCGGATATCTTCCTGAATCCCCCGTTCATGGTCTTCGCCATCACGTCGTTCTTCGGGCGGAAGATCGCCTCTACACCGGAACCCCTCACGGCCTCCACCACTGGTTCGGCCATCCTCTCCAACCCTTCCTCAACGGTCCAGCCCCTCCCCTTCAGCGTGATCCCGTAGATGAGCTGATGTTCGTCGGTGTAGATCGCCCCCCCGCCGCTCGACCGACGGATGACGGGAACCCCCGCCCTCCGGCATGCCTCCAGATCGACGACCTCCTCGACCCTCTGGAACCTTCCTATGGTGATGGCCGGCCTCTCCCTTCGATACAGATGAAGCGTATCGGGCACGAGGTCGCGGGATTTCGCCTCCAGTATCGCCTCGTCAAGGGCGGCGGTCCATGCAGGGTCCGCCAGGTCGGTGTCCACGAGCCTGGCCATCGGTCATCCATCGGCGTCCTGGTTAAAGGCGTTTACGAGGGACCTCTGGCCATTTCCGCCGTCCGGCGCTACGTTTAAATAATCCAGACCCGTAATCTGGGGATAATGAGAGGAATTCGTCGTATTGTTCCTATCGTACTCATATTGCTCATGGTCATCCCCGCTCCCTTCTCAGCTGAGCCAGGCGTGGATGCCGATACTTCAAAGTTGGACGGTATGCTCCTCGACCTGCTCGCCGCGAGCGGGTCCGATGAGGAGATCGAGATAATCGCCCAGTTCAAGGGTTCCGTCAGGTCCGCAGACAGGCAGATGCTTGACGATCTCGGTTTCGAGAGGGTGTACGAATATCACGTGGTCCCCGGCATCTATGCCAGGGGAACGAAGGATGCCATCCTCTCCCTGAGCGGATATGAGCGGACCTTCTGGATAGAGTACAACTATCCCATGGAGCTGCTCCTTGATGAGACCACCTCTGTCGTCAATGCCACCAACGCCTGGAACAGGCGCATCGTCGATTCCGACGGCAGGATCGACGCGTCTCTCAATCTGCAGTCCTACCTGTACGGCATCGACGGACGCGGCGTCACCATCGCCGTTGTCGATACAGGCGTCGACGCCGGCCACCCCGACCTCGACTACAAGGAGAAGACGGTGGAGAACTGGCACAAGAACTCCCCCTCCGATCCCTGGATCGAGATGGAGAACAGCGATACGTCATACGGTCACGGCACACACTGCGCCGGCATCGCAGCCGGAAACGGGGATGCCAGCGCTGGAAGGCGGCGCGGGACGGCGCCCGGATCGACCCTGATAGGGGTGGGCGGGGACTGGACCCCTGTCTACTGGGCCGTCCTGGCCGGTATGGAATGGTGCTACGACAACAGCAAGCCAGGGAACAACCCGCACAACATCCGAGTTGTCAGCAACTCCTGGGGCTCCGAAGGAGCCGAGTACGATCCACAGGATGCCGTCAGCCTGATGACCCAGGCGCTGACCTACGAGAACAACGTCGTTGTATGCTTCGCCGCAGGCAACTCGGGCGAGGACAACCACGACGGTCATACGATCACGACCAATCCTCAATCGAACACCCCCGCCTCCATCGGCGTCGCCGCAACGGAGCACGACGGCGAGGGCATGGCGGTGTTCACCTCCCGCGGCGAGAAGGGCAACTTCGATACCTATCCCGACATCGCCGCTCCCGGCGTCAACATCTGGGCGACGAAGCCCAGGGGTACCTGGCTCGACCTCTACCAGAGCATCGACGAGGACCTGTATTATATGGCGATCAGCGGGACCAGCATGGCCACTCCCCACGTGTCCGGTATCACCGCCCTGATGTGGCAGGCCTGCCCAGAGCTCAAGGTCAGCAACTACCACGGTGAGTACAATGGGACCGACGAGGAATGGTATGAGAAGGACACGACCCTGATCCACGAGATCGAGTACATCTACAAGATGACGGCCGACTACATCGAGCCGTCCGGCGACAACGGTGTTCCCGACGAATCGGACTCCGGGATCCATGGAAGGCGGTTCGATTACGCCCAGGGCTACGGCATGGTCAACGTTGACAGGGCCGTGGCGGTGGCGATGACGCTTCACGTCCTTCGTACTGCTGACAACAACGGCGACGGAAGCCCTGACAACCCGGATGCCTCCGTCGACAGGGCGCTGGAGATATACAATGACCTACTCAAGGAGGGCGAGGTCGACGGCGCGACGGATATCATCCAGACCTCCTGGCGCGGCGAGTGGGCTCACCTCATCAACCAGAGCGGGAACCCGGGCGGAGCCGCCCAGACCTACGAGACCGAACAGGCTCACAGCGTCTACATCCCCAACGGCACCGAGCAGGTGACCCTCACCTTCCAGTACGTAGTGGCCAATTTCGAGCCGCCCACCCTCGCATCCGTCGAGCTGACCTGCGACACCAACGGCGACGGGAGCAACGATCTCCCATCACAGACCGGCGACACCGACGGGACGAAGGTCTACGTCGTTGACCCGTCCGGCTCCGACACCGGTAGGATGTGGCACTTCAATGTCGACGGTAACGCCATGGGCTTCATCGATTCTCCGGACGAGGAGTACCCTGAGCCCACTGTCCAGTACACGGTCCACGTCCAGGTGAAGCTCCCAGCGAGCGGAGAGCACCTGGTGGACTTCTACAAACCACGGTCCAGCGTTAGCCCGTACACGTTCGGAGATCCCAGTCCCGACTATCAGGACGGGACCGTCTATCTCGCCACCACCTTCTACGACATGAGCGGTGTGGATACCAGCAACGTCAAGAAGGACAAAGGCAGCTCGGATCCCGATTATCAGTTCCTGATACTCGTGGGGATAATGGTTCTCGGTGTGATGGTGGGTCATCTTCTGACCGTTGGGACGAGGAAGAAGGACGTCTGACGATAGTCAAGTGTCAAATCGTTAACATTAACCTTTAATAGCCCCAGCTTCAATGCCTATAAGAGGTATTGGATATGGAGAGGTATTCGTTCCTATTGATGGGGCTGTTCATACTCTTGTTCATTGTGACAACGACCGTTGTCGGCAGGACATGGGTAGTGGACGATGATTGGGACGGGGCGGATTTCGACAATATCGAGGATGCCGTTGCTGCCTCTGCGGACAATGATACGATCGTGGTGCATGATGGGTCCTACAATGTTAGTATCATAATTCAGAATTCCCTGACGATCATTGGTAATGGTTCTGGCCGGGTCTCCCTATATTCAGATCAATATCCGTATCTTAAGATAGAACACAGTAATGTGTCCATATCCGGCCTCAACATGTCTGGACGATATACTTTTGGATTAGGCATTGAGGGAGCTTCAGGAGTACTAATCGAATCATGCAAATTGAAATCAGCCAGTACCCGGGATTCAGAGAAGATCATCTTCCGAAACTGTACGATCTACGATCCCTTACCGTACCACACTCGTTTCTCGATCTGGAACTGTTCAGATTCCTTGGTTGAGAACAGCACAATGAAACAACTACGAATCTATTATTCGAGCAATATCACCGTAAGGAACTGTGTGCTTCCCAGGGTCGATGATGAATATTACCTAATGCAGGGTCTTACTTTGTTAAGGTCGGATAACATAACTATCGAAACCTGTTCCTTGTTCCGGGTGGATGTCATTGATTCCCCGGACATCCTATTTGTGGATGTTGAGCTTGAGTTCGGATTAAAGATACTCATTGAAAATATCACATCTTTCGATACGATAATCATGATCAACACGACCTCAGGGGGGTATCCGATCACAGTTTTGAAGGACCTCAACGGAACCACGTTTGATCTTCCATCTGGTCAAGTGATCATCCTCAACTGCACCAATGTCGCATTTCGGCTCCAAGAAGGTCATAGGTCAAATCCTCTGTTCATGCAATCATGTACCAACATCTCGATTGAAGGGACAACGATCGATGATCTGATATGGATGACAGTGATAGATTCAAGAACGATAAAATTCCGGAACCTAACTTTAAACGGAACCACCTGGGTATTTGTTGAACTTACTGATTGTGAAGGCGTTGAATGGACCGACTGTAACTTCATTGGCCCTGGTCATCACATGGTCAACAGCTGCAAGAACGTGTCATACCATGGAACCGTTACAAAAGGGTCGCACATCCGGTTCGGTGAAACGAACCGAATCAAGATCCGAGGGACCGCAAGTGAAGTGGCCAAGATGTCGAGCGCCTTCTTCATTGGTTGCGCAAACCTGTCAATGGATCACGTCAAGTTCGACGGAGGGCTTGATGGGGTCTATGTTTCGCATATGGATAATTTCACTATTGAGAACTGCTCGTTCTCGAACTACGTCGAAACCGGTATTCACCTGAATGGCATCCACGGCAAATCGAACACCGTTGCGATCGTCAGGAACTGTACGATGAGCAACAACCTGGATGGTCTCAGGATCGAGGACAGCACACGGGTATCGGTTATAAACACATCGTTCATAGGCAACGGTCTTCGGATCCTTGGGATCTACGATGGGGAACAGCAACAAGAATACTATAACTCCCATCGGATCGAGAACTGCACCGTGAACGGGCAACCCCTCCGGTATCTGTTGAATCATTCGAACATAGTAGTTCCAACCAACACTGGTCAGGTGATCCTGGTGAATTGTTCTTCTATAGACCTAGATGGCAGGAACATATCTGAGCACAACGGCGGTCTCCACGTGATTGACTGTAACTCCATCAATATCAGCTGGTTCAGAATCACGAACCAGACCATTGGGATCGCAGCATTGAACACGACGAACATCACTATTGGTAACACCATCTTTCTCAACAACACGATTGCAATACGGATGGTATGGTCCAACGGGAGAATATCCAATTGCGAATTCTTCGACAACCCAAGGTTCGCTATTCTGTATTCAAGGGGTCGGTCATATCATGGCAATGAGCATAATGTTGGAACAACCTTGATCGAGGATAGCAATTTCGTTAATAATGGAAATGAAAGATACTACACAACAACTTATCAGTTCCAGAACCACGATAATTATCTTGATGCTCACTGGATCGGGAACTACTACCACGGATTGGCCGGGACCTTTTTTTCGTCAGATCTGGGCAATGGCACTATCAAGGATCGGACCACTCCAGTTGTCACAGGTCTGATCCCGTTCGTTGAGTCTAATTCAAGCATCAAATTGGGCGATCCGCATATACTGGGTAATGATCCATGGATCACGTCCGCGACCCCTATCAACCTCTCAATATCCGTGGGAGATCATGAATACGGAATGTTGTTCTACAAGATCGGTTCAGAAGAGTGGAGCGAATACAGAGATAATACCACCCTCCAGTGGAACCGTTCATCAAATGAGACGATCGGCAATCTGACGTTCTATGGTTTCGATCTGCGTGGCATCACGAACGAACACACCTACCGATTCAAGTTTGATGATGCTTCTCCGAATGTTCAGATCGCATCAGACCCCAATGGGACATACGTACAGTTCATAAGGTCCGACACAGAGCTGGACCTGATCTCGGACGACGGCAATGGGTCCGGCCTGGACCGTGTATCGTTCAGGATCTGGACCGAAGGTGCATGGCTGGATTGGACCGACCATATAGGGCTATTCAATATCACGGGCAACGGGACCGTTCACATCGAATACTATGCCGTTGATCGATTGAACAAAACCTCCAATATACAGAACGGATCCTTCTTCATCGATAACAGTGCTCCTACCACTAAGCTATCGTTCAAGGAGACTTTTCAACCCGACCTCGGTCTTTACAGCAAGGAGATCACGCTGACAGCCAACGACGAAGGATCTTCGGTCGATAGTATCATGCATAGGGTATGGGACGGCAACTGGAGTCAATGGCTCATCTACGTCGGTCCGTTCGATCTCGACGAGGTTGGCACCTATCATATCGAATATTATGCTGTAGACAACCTGGGCAACCTGGCCCGTATCAAGAACGAGACCATAACGATCGAGGCGATAGGCCCGGGGAGATCATCTGAAGATGAGCCAACCTACCCCGATGACAATTATCTCACTATAGCATCCATCGCATTGATCTTATGGTTATCAAGTCTGATCCTAATCTACGCTCGTTCGTTCAAGAAAATATAAAAAAACAGAAAGAAGCAGGGCGCCCTCCGGGCACCCTGCATCCAAATTTCATTCACCGTGAGGGACCTGTCCCCACGACCACGGCTCACACGCCGTACATCTCGCACTTCTCGTCCACTTCGGCCTGGATCTTCGCTAGCGCGTCCGGGTCCTTCATGATGTGGCGGAAGCGCCCCTGGGTCTTCAGGTAGTCCTCAACTGGCTT
>JANQNJ010000076.1 GCA_028279645.1 Thermoplasmatota archaeon | reverse complement strand
TCATACCGAGTATGGCCTCGGCCGCATCGATGGCGCTTTGGGCGTCCTCGGCAAGCTGTATGCCTCCTCCCTTGCCGCGACCACCTGCATGGATCTGCGCCTTGACCACGTAGGGTCCGACCAGTTCCGCCGTGATCCTCTCGACATCGGTGACGGAATCTGCCACCTCGCCGTCGGGCACTGGGATCCCGTAACTCCTGAAAATGCTCTTCGCCTGGTACTCGTGTATCTTCAATGTATCACCCCTGGATGAGATCGCTTCCGGTGTATCTCGAGCGTTCTATCCGCCGTGCTGGGCGGTCTGGAACGTCCCGTCCGTCCCGGTGGATTCGTCATATTTACGACACGATAAAAACCTTTTTGTGGATGTGTTCCGTGATTGTGAGAAAACGTACGAATTAATCCAGCATTATGAAAATATTCTCAAGCTTTTGAGAATCCCTGGCCCGTCCTCTGTCATAAAATATTTATACGTACTAACTCTTACATGAAAAGGATACAACGGGGGACCCCATATGCTCGTATTGATTAGACTATATCCGAAGTCAGGGCTCAACAATCTTTGCGCGATGATCGACTCCGAGAAGAGGAACTTCTACTGGCGGGACGTCGAACCCCTCTATGCTATCAGACAGGAGGGCAAGAGGTATATCAGCATCGTTCTCGACGTCAAGAACATCGATGCCGTCAAGAAGGTCTTCCTCCGGAGCATAGGGATGATGACGTCGGTGCGACGGACCAGGACGATCCCGATCATGTGCCCCGTTTACTTCCCGTTGCCAAAGGGGCATCCCAAGGGTCTCGACAGGTTCCTCGTCTACCTCCGTGTCAAGCCCGAGGACTACAAGGACGTCTTTGAGAAGATCAAGCACACCCGGAACACGAAGGAGGCGTTCCTCACATACATGTCATACTCCTTCGGCGACGACGACATCGTACTGTCGGTCCTCGCCAAGGACAGGGAGGCAGCCACCGCCTATGTGAAGAAGAAGATCGAGACCATCGAAGGGGTAAACGCCTTCGACATCTCCAAGGTCGTCCAGAACATCAGGCTACTTCCCAAGGACAGGATGAAGAACCACAAGGACCGTTTCACAAGCGACGCACCGGCAGGACGAGGCGGTTCTCTCATCAATAAGAAGGGCTACGAGAGATACCTCGAAGAGAAGGCCACGATGACCGTCTTCGTTCGTTTATACGCCAAGACCGGGCTCGCCGAACTGTGGAACGAGATCGAGCACGGGATGTGCAAGTTCGAATCGGAACACGTGGTCCCCCTCTACGCGTCACAGCAGGAGAACAAGTCGTTCATCACCGTCATCTTCGAATCCTCGAACTTCGAGGTACTCAAGGACTTCCTGGTGAACAACGTCGCAACAATGGAGCATGTCCGGAAGACCAGGACCGTTCCTCTCGTGGAGCCGACCTACTTCCTGATGCCAAGGGAGCACCCGAGCGATCTCTACAGGTTCTTCATTCCGCTCAGGGGAGATCCTTCCCATTACAACAGCATCAGGTCCAAGATCATCGGCACAGACTTCCCCGACAACGTCTACCTGACCTACCTCTCCTTCAGTCTCGGAGAGGACGATCTGCTCCTTTCGATACTCACCGAGTCGAGGAAGTCGGCCCAGAACTTCGCGACCACCCTCTTCGACGATATGGAGGGCGTGAGATCGTATGACATTTCAAACCAGCTGAAGACCATGAGGCTTGCGCCCAAGCTGAGGTGGAAGCAGCATCAGAAGAGGTTCATGTCGTCCTTCGACATCTCCCACAAGGAGGATTTCGACACCGCCTACGACTGGACCGACGACTTCAAGACATGGGCCGCCATGACCGGCGCCTTCGTCGGCGAGCTGGACGATTGAGAAAGAGAGAACGGGGAAGGCCGGGTGGGACCTTTAACGCCGTCGGGCAGGGGAACCCTTCCAACCGAAGGGGCTCGACGACTGACATACCCTCCCCAGTGCATGAGCAAACCTTGATAAACCCCGGAGGTATCGCCCGGTTGAAGAGCAGGATGGGCGTGCAAAGTGCGAGGACTTCGGGCAAGTGGAACGGGTCGAATCCGGCCCGACATTCCGGTCGTGAGGCTGCGATCGGAGATCACGCTTACATATCGACAGAGGTGACGAATAGAGACAGAATCCAGGAGTGATACGAATGGGCAAGAGCCTTACACAGAAGATATTGGAGGACCACTTGGTCGAGGGCGAGTACGTCCCCGGACAGGAGATCGGCATCAGGATCGATCAGACCCTGACCCAGGACGCTACCGGTACGATGGCCTATCTGCAGTTCGAGGCCATGAACGTGCCAAGGGTCAAGACCGAGCTCTCGGTCAGCTACGTTGACCACAACACGGTCCAGATCGGATTTGAGAACGCGGACGATCACAAGTACCTGCAGTCGGTGGCCCGGAAGTTCGGCATCTACTACTCGCGAGCGGGGAACGGTATATGCCACCAGGTGCATCTTGAGAGGTTCGGGAGGCCCGGACGCACTCTCCTGGGCAGCGACAGCCACACCCCCACGGGTGGAGGCGTAGGCATGATCGCCATCGGCGCCGGCGGACTTGACGTTGCCGTTGCCATGGCTGGCAGACCGTTCATGCTGACATGCCCGAACGTCGTGAAGATCGACCTGAAGGGCCAGCTCAGGCCGTGGGTCAGCGCCAAGGACGTGATCCTGAAGGTGCTCGAGATCTTCTCCACCCATGGCAACGTCGGCACGCTGTTCGAGTACGGAGGCGAGGGCGTCTCCACTCTGACAGTACCCGAACGGGCGACCATCACCAACATGGGTGCCGAGTGCGGTGTCACGACATCTGTCTTCCCCAGCGACGAGATTACCAAGCAGTTCCTCGACGCACAGGGCAGGGGTGACCAGTGGGCGGAGCTGAAGGCAGACGAGGACGCCGAGTACTTCAAGGTCATCGAGTTGGACCTGTCCGAGATCGAGCCCCTTGCCTCGGAGCCTCACAGCCCGGGCAACATCAAGTCGATCCAGGAGATCGGCGAGCTCGAGGTCGACCAGGTCTGCATGGGAAGCTGCACGAACTCGTCCTACAGGGACATGATGATCTTTGCAGAACTTCTAAAGGGACGCTCGATCCATCCGAACGTCAGCGCGGTGGTCGGACCCGGTTCGAAGCAGGTCGTCGAGATGCTTGCCGAGAACGGCAGGCTCAACTACATACTGTCAGCCGGCGTCCGAATGGCTGAGAACGCATGCGGCTTCTGCATCGGAAACAGCCAGTCGCCGAAGACCGAGGCCGTCTCGCTGAGGACCAGCAACAGGAACTTCCTGGGCAGATCGGGCACCAAGAGCGCGAACGCCTATCTGGTGAGCCCGGAGGCTGCGGCCGCAGCTGCGATCACGGGGAAGTTCATCGACCCGCGAAAGCTCGAGGAGATGGACATCGCCTATCCCTCGGTGGAGAATCCTGCGGAGTTCATCGTGAACGACAACATGATAGTTCCCCCGGTGGACGATGGCGGAGATACCGTCATCTACCGCGGCCCGAACATCGGCGATCCGCCCAAGAACGAGGCGCTACCAGACACCATCGGCGGCGAGGTCACCATCAAGGTCGGCGACCAGATCACCACCGACCACATCATCCCGGCAGGGAGCAAGATGAAGTACAGGTCGAATGTACCGAAGTACTCGGAGTTCCTGTTCGAAGTGGTGGACGGCTCGTTCTTCGACAGGGCCAAGGAGATCCGCGACAGCGGTGTACACAACATCATCGTCGGCGGGATCAGCTACGGTCAGGGTTCCTCAAGGGAGCATGCGGCCCTTTGCCCCATGTACATGGGAGTGAAGGCCGTGATCACCAAGGGACTGGAGCGTATCCACAAGGCCAACCTCGTGAACTTCGGCATACTTCCGCTGAACTTCGAGAACGAGGCCGACTACGACGGGATCGATCAGGGCGACTCCCTCGAGATCCCGGGGATCCGCGGCGCGTTTGCGGCCGGCAACACGGTCACCGTGAAGAACACCACCAAGGGGACGGAGTTCCAGGCGACCTTCGACCTCTCGGAGAAGGAGAGAGAGAAGATCCTGGGCGGAGGTACGTTGAACCTCATCGCTCAGGGCAGCTGAACGAAGAATGAATATGAGGATCACAAGTAGATCAATGAACTGAGGTGAATGAATGGCAGAGAAAGGCATCAGGGAATACGATGCGAAGAGGATGCTGGCAGCGGCGCTGCCCGGTTATTCGGACGGGAAGTTCTCCATGGGGACCGACCTGGTACTGGTCGGACCGGAGACCGACCTGGACGGACTGGGGATAGAGCATCCATGGCTCAATGACAAGAGGCTCGTGGTGAAGCCGGACCAGCTGTTCGGCAAGAGGGGAAAGAACGACCTCCTCTTCATCGACAAGAGCCTTCCGGAAGCTGTCGAATGGATCCGAGAGAGGATGAACAAGGAGGTGACCATCACCCAGACGACCGGAACAACCACCGGCGTACTGACACACTTCCTGATCGAACCCTTCGTTCCGCACGACGAGGAGTACTACCTCGCGATCACCACCGCCAGGGATGGTGACACGTTACACTTCTCGACACAGGGCGGTGTCGATATCGAGGAGGTCTGGGACACGGTGAAGGAGGTCCACATACCGATCCTCGGCAGCATCGACGACGTCGATGTCACTGGATTCCTTCCAGACGACCTTGGGGACAGGAAGGGCACGGTGGCCGATTTCGTCAAGGCGACCTACCAGTTCCTCGTGGACTATCACTATACATACCTCGAGTTGAACCCGTTCGCCTTCGTCGGCGACACCATCGTTCCGCTCGACACTGTGGCAAAGCTGGACGACTACGCGTCGTTCCAGTGCCACGACCACTGGGGCGAGGTCAGCTTCCCGAACCCCTTCGGCCTACAGAAGACCAAGGAGGAGGAGTACGTGGCCGAGCTGGACGAGCGGACCGGCGCATCGCTCAAGCTCACGGTCCTCAACCCCACCGGAAAGGTATGGAACCTGGTCGCCGGCGGCGGTGCCAGCGTTATCTACGCAGACACGGTGGCCGATCTCGGGTTCGCCACCGAACTCGCCAACTACGGCGAGTACAGCGGCAACCCGTCCCAGGAGCTCACATACGAGTACACCAAGACCGTCCTGGACCTGATGACCCGGGAGAAGAACTCCGATGGGAGCCCCAAGTTCCTGATCATCGGGGGCGGCATCGCGAACTTCACAGATGTGGCCAAGACCTTCACCGGCATCATCATGGCGCTGGAGGACTACTCCAAGAAGCTCCAGGATACGAATGTAAAGGTTTACGTTAGACGTGGCGGCCCCAACTACGAAGAGGGCCTGGCCAAGATGAGGAGTACGGGCGAGAGGATCGGCGTCCCTGTCGAAGTATACGGACCGGAGACGCACATGACGAAGATCGTCTCCATGGCGCTCACGAAGGAGGTGAACTGAATGGAATGGTACGAGCTTTTCTCACCTGATACCACAGCGTTCATCTACGGCAACCAGAACCGTGCTGCACAGAGGATGCTTGATTTCGACTACCTGTCGGGAAGGAAGACCCCGAGCGTCGTCGGATTCATCACTCCCACAGGCAGCGGCTACCATACCGTGTTCTGGGGGACCAAGGAGATCAGGATCCCCAGGTACAAGTCGCTTGCCGAGGCGATGCGCCACCACTCCAAGGCGGATGTCATGGTGAACTTCGCATCGGAGCGCTCCTGCGCCGAGACCACCTACGAGGCGCTGGAGACCGATCAGATCCGCACCATCTGCATGATCGCGGAGGGTGTCCCCCAGCGCGATATCCGGAAGATATCGGCCATCGCCAAGGAGAAGGGGAAGTGGATCATCGGTCCCGCAACAGTGGGCGGTCTCAAGGCCGGTTCCTTCAAGATAGGGAACGCCGCAGGTACGATCCAGAACATCAAGGATACCAAGCTGTTTAGGCCTGGTTCCGTCGGATTCGTATCTGTATCGGGCGGTCTCTCGAACGAGGGATACAATATCGTGTCCAGGAACACCGACGGTATCTACGAGGGTATCGCCGTGGGCGGCGACGTCTATCCGGCGACAACGCTCCTTGACCATCTGCTCAGGTACGAGGCAAATCCGAACATCAAGATGATGGTCTCCCTGGGCGAGCTTGGCGGCCGCGCTGAATACGACATCGTCGAGGCGATCAACGACGGAAGGCTCACAAAGCCCTTGGTAATGTGGGTCACCGGCACTGTTGCAAAGATGCTCCCCTCGGGAGTGCAGTTCGGCCACGCTGGCGCCAAGTCCGACACGGCCGACACATCGGCTGAGGCCAAGAACGCCGCCCTGAAGGCGGCCGGTGTCGTGGTCCCGGAATCCTTCGACGACTACGCAGAGAAGATCAAGAACACGTACGACGGCCTTGTTGCCGAGGGCGTCATTGTTCCTGCCCAGGAGCCCGACGCACCTCACGTTCCGATGGACTACGCAACAGCGAAGGCGCAGGGACTGGTAAGGAAGCCCACCAGCTTCATCTCCACAATCTGCGACGAGCAGGGCGACCAGCACACATACTGCGGCATACCCATCGACGAGGTCATCAACAAGGACATGGGCCTCGGAGGCGTGATCGGCCTGCTCTGGTTCAAGAAAGAGATCCCCGACTATGCGGCCCGGTTCATAGAGCTCGTGCTACAGATAGTGGCCGACCACGGACCTGCCGTGTCCGGCGCTCACAACACCATCGTGACCGCAAGGGCCGGCAAGGGTCTGATCGAGTCGATCATCTCCGGTATCGTGACCATCGGACCCAGGTTCGGAGGCGCCGTCAACGGTGCTGCCGAGCACTTCACCTGGGGCATGGAGAACGACATGGAGCCACAGGCCTTCGTCACGGCCATGAAGAAGAAGAACACCAACATCCAGGGCATAGGGCACAGGATCCACTCCGTGGAGTTCCCGGACCTCAGGGTGAACATCATGGCCGATTTTGCAAAGGAGCACTTCGCCAAGACCCCGACCCTCGACTATGCATATGCGGTCCAGGGCATCACAACGAGGAAGAAGAACACACTCATCCTCAATGTGGACGGGTGCATCGGTGTCTGCTTCGTGGACCTGCTCCTTTCGCTGGGATACAGCAGGAAGGAGATCAAGGAGATGGTGGACATGGGCTTCTTCAACGCCTTCTTCATCATCGGCAGGACCATCGGGTTCATGGGCCACTACTTCGACCAGAAGAGGCTCAGGACCCCGCTCTACAGGCATCCGTGGGATGACATCCTTTATGACGTTCCCGACGAGCCTGAGAAGGTGGAGTAGAAAGAGCACATCGAGAACTGGACGTGCGGACCGGGACAGCTTCCGGTCCGCTACGTCCCAACAGATCAGGATATTAAGATCGATAAATCTAA
>JANQNJ010000157.1 GCA_028279645.1 Thermoplasmatota archaeon | reverse complement strand
AGGGGACAGGCCTGCCTGCAACCGTAGCATCGGACGCAGCGTTCCACGATCTTCTCCCAGTAGGCCCACCTCTCCTCCAGCGACATCACCTCGAGATCGGCGACATCGTGCCAGTCCTCTTCATAGCTCTCCGCTACCTCGTCGCCGACAGAGAAGTCGGATATCACGGGGTTGTGATGCGAGCAAACGAGGCACTTGCCTGCGATGTTGTCGTCTCCGAGATCGGGAAGCTCCTCACGAGGGTTGACCTTCTTGGTGTCGATGGCGCCGTTGCATGTGACCCCGATGATCTTGACCCGCTCGCGCGGGACCATGTTCTCCTTCATCAGCTCGATGATGGTCTTGGAGTCGCAAGGTTTGACGACGATGCCGATGGGCCGGAGGTCGGGTTCCTCGCCCTTCTTCGGCTTCACCCTCATCTCGTTGACAAGGAAGAGCGTCAGGTTGTTGACGCAGGACTGGTTCCAGACCAGCTCGTCCGCCTTGTCCGCAGATCTTACGAAGTGAGGACGCGCGATGCAGCTGTTCGGCGTGGAAGTATATCCTATGACATACCGTACCTCGCCGGACTCGAGCCAGGCCCTGGCCTGGTCCCGGATCTGCTTCTCCATTTCCGCATAGGATGACATTACTTGCCACCCCCTTCGACGTCGGTGGTTGACCGCAACTTATCCTGGGGGCCGAGCTCCTTGACCTGGTCGGTGAACTTTGTCACGACCTCGGCGAACTTGTGTCCCTCGGATGCGGATACCCATGAGACCTGGAAGCGCCTGTCGTCGATCCCCATGAAGTCCATGAGGTCCTTCAACAGGGTCAACTTCCTCCTTGCATGGTAGTTGCCCTCGATGTAGTGGCAGTCGCCGGGATGACATCCGCTGACGAGCACGCCGTCGGCGCCCTCCTGGAACGACTTGAGAACGAACTGCGGGTTCACCCTGCCGGAGCACATGACCTTGATGATCCGGATGTTGTGGGGATACTGCAGACGGGACGTTCCCGCGAGGTCGGCGCCGGTGTAGCTGCACCAGTTGCACAGGAATCCGATGATCTTGGGATCCCATTCATCGGTCATTCTGACACCTCCTTGTTATCCGTTGCATTGGATGGGGGCTGCGGGTCAACAGGACCGACCTTCAGCGAAAACCGTGGCAACCCGCTGTCCTTGGATATCTTGACGAGAAGATGTGTCGGCATTCAGTACACCTCGTTCATTGAACCCTTGATCACAGACAGTATCTGATGGTCGTTGAACCCCTTCTGCTGGATGGCGCCAGGTCTGCATGTCGCGTTGCAGAGTCCGCAGCCCTTGCACAGGGCAGCGTTCACAACTGCGATCCCGTCCTCGTTCAGGTCGATGGCCGAGAACGGACATGCGGTTATGCAGAGCTTGCAGCCGGAGCAGAGCTCCGGTACCACTTCAGCAGTGATCCCCTCCAGTGTCAGCTTCCCCTTCATGATGGGGATAGCCGCACGAGATGCAGCTCCCTCGGCCTGGGCGATGGTATCGGCCAGATTCTTGGGGAAGTGCGCCGATCCGCAGAAGTATACTCCGTCGGTGGCGAAGTCGAGCGGCCTGATCTTGGCGTGGGCCTCGATGAAGAACTTGCCTGCCCCTGAAGGTACCTTGAACATCTCCATGATGTCCTCGGTCTCGACACATCCCTCGGTCTCGGCTGTGAGAACGAGCAGGTCCGCGGGAAGGGTTATCTCCTTGTTGTAGACCTGGTCGTAGACGTTCACCGTCACCGAGCCGTCGGTCTCATCGATCTCGACCGTGGGCTGGTTGTCCTCGGCGTACCGGATTATCTTCACCCGCCTGTTCTCGATGACGTCGGTGAAGTACTCCTCCTCGTCCTTGCCGAACACCCTGATATCCCTGTATAGGATGTATATGTCCGAGTCGGGATGTGCGTCCTTGATCAGTTTCGCGTTCTTGATGGAGACGCCGCAGCCGATCCTGCAGCAATACGGGCGCTCCGGCTCCATGGCTCCTGCGCAGTTTATCATGACAACGTTCTTCGGTCTCTCCAGAGAGCCGTCCTTGATCTTCTCCTCCAACTCGGTCTGTGTCATGACCTTGTCGCTGTAGCCGTAGCCGTAACGTCCGTTCAGATCGATCTCCTGGAACCCGGTGGCCAGGATGGCCGTCCCGAACTCCAGGTTCTCGTCTCCCCCGGGCGTCTCCAGGACCGCCTCGAAGTTGCCGATGAAGCCCTTGAGCTCCTTCAGCGTCGTGGCGGTCTTGACCGTTATCTTGTCGGATGATTTGACCTCTTCGATGAGGGGGTCGATGATATCGGATGTCTTGACGTCCAGCGGGAAGAGGCTGTGAAGCCTGCTCAGCTGTCCGCCGAGAGCATCCTCCTTCTCGATGATCACCGACTCGATGTTCATCTTGTCCAGTGCGAGGGCCGCCCTCATGCCGGCCAGCCCACCGCCGATTATCATTACACGCGGGATCACACCGACCTCTTCCTGCGACAGCGGTTCCAGCAGGGACGATTTTACCACGGCCATGCGGACGAGGTCCTTGGCCTTCTCGGTGGCGACCTCCCGGTCATGGGAATGGACCCAGCTGCAGTGCTGGCGGATGTTGGCGAACTCGAAGAGATACTTGTTCAGTCCGCCCTCGACGAGGGTGTCCTGGAACAATCCTCCGTGTGTGACAGGCGAACATGCCGCGACGATCACCCTGTTCAGGTCCTGCTCGTCTATGAGCTTTCGCAGCTCGTTCTGGATGTCCTCAGAGCAGGCGAACATCACATCCGTAGCATACTCCACGTAGGGAAGGCTCTTGGCGTAATCGGCCACCTCGACGGTGTCCAGGAAGCCGTGGATGTTCTTTCCGCAGTGGCAGACCACAACGCCGATCCTCGGCTTCTCGCCCTTTGTCTCCTTCTCCTTCGGCTTCTCCGCAGGCACCACCTGGTCCCTGTCGATGATGGCCTCCATGGCCTTGGCGGCCGCGCCGCTCGCCATGGCCACGCTGTCGGGGATATCCTTGGGTCCCTGGTTGCAGCCGGCGAGGAAGACGCCCTCGCGGGTGGTCTCGATGGGTTCGTCCATGACCGACTCGACCTTGAAGAAGCCGTTCTCGTCCACGTCTATGCCGAGCATGTCGCCGAGCTTCTTGTTCTCGGACGACGGCATGATGGCGGTGGAGAGAACGAGCATGTCGAATGTCTTGTCCTGGACCTCGCGAGTGTGCGTGTCCATGTAGCGGACGGTTATGGAATCGTCATCGTTCTGGAAGACGGAGGATGGTCTGGCGCGGATATACTCCACACCCATGTCCTGCGCCTTGTCGTAGTACTGCTGGAAGTCCTTGCCGTAGGCACGGAGGTCCATGTAGAATATCGTGACATCGGTGTCTGGTTCGGCCTCCTTGACGATGGAAGCCTCCTTGGTGGCGTACATGCAGCAGACCCTGGAACAGTACGGGAATCCCAGCTGTTTGCTGCGGGAACCGACGCACTGGATCCAGCCGATGGACTTCGGGCTCTCCCCGTCGGAAGGCCGCTTTGCCTTACCCTCGGTGGGTCCGAAGGAGGAAAGGAGCCGCTCGAACTGCATGGCGGTGATGACGTTGGGATACTTGCCGTAGCCGTACTCCCGGCGCATCTCGAGAGGCTCGAAGAGCTCGTAGCCGGTGGCGACGATCACCGATCCGATCTTGACCTCGATGTCCTCGGACTTCTCCAGGAACGAGATCGCCTCGGGCTCGCAGACGCGCTCGCAGTAGCCGCAGCCGACACAGTTCTCGTAATCGATGGTGTATACGATGGGCACCGCTTGCGGGAACTCGATGTAGATCGCCTTGCGGCGTGCCAGTCTCTCCTCGAAGGGGCTGACAACGTCGACAGGACATACCTCGGCGCAGTCGTCGCAGCCGGTACACTTGTCGGGATCGACATACCGTGTCTTGCGGTAGACGTGGGCGGTGAAGTCGCCCGCATCTCCCTGAAGGTCGACGATCTCGGCGTATGTCATCAGCGTGATGTTGGGATGTCTCGATACCTCCACCATCTTCGGTGCGGAGGTACAGATGGAGCAGTCGTTGGTAGGGAAGGTCTTGTCGAGCTTGACCATGTTGCCGCCGATGGTCGACGACTTGTCAATAAGTATCACACGATAGCCCTTGTCGGCGATGTCGAGGGCAGCCTGCATCCCAGAGATGCCTGCACCCACGATCAGGACGTCCCCGTCCATGGACCGGGTAACGGTCTTGAGCTTCATCTCGGCCTTGAGCTTGGCATCGCTCTCGACGAAGGGAGATTCGTCATCGAGCTTGGCGATCTCAGGGACCTGGACGAGATAGTCCTCGTCCAGAGGGATGTCGTCGTAGTACTGCGGGATCGACTCTCCCTCTGTTCCGCCGCCGTCGTATGCAGTGCTCCTGTACGGGTCCGGAGTGCAGCAGTCGCAGGCCTCCGGGCACGATGCGGTATCGGGCTCGGTTATGTCCTCATCTCCCGGATCGGGCTCGTTGGACGGTTCATTCCGGTTTAGCATTCTTACCAGCCTCGTAGCCTCTCTCGAACGCCTTGATATTGAGGTCGGTGAACCTCTTGGGCACACTGTCGACAACGGCGTTCAGCATCGCCTCCTTCGGTATGAGGTCGTAGATGCCGGAAATGGCTCCTATCATGGCGATGTTGGTCACGATCTTGTTACCCAGGTCCTCGGCGATCTTCTGTACCTGGACCTTGTATATCGGCCTGCCGATGTCGTGGTTCGGCACCAGGTCGGGATCGATGATGATGATGGCATCCTCCCGCAGGTCGTCCTGATAGGTGTTGAACGCCTCCTGTGCGATAGCGACATACACATCGACACCGGTGGGTCTCGGATATCCTATCTTCTCGTCGGACACAATGACCTCGGACCTCGCCGCGCCTCCCCTGGCCTCAGGCCCGTAGGACTGGGACTGTACCGCGTTGAAGGTATGGAAGACGCAGGCGGCCTTTCCGATGATGAAACCGGAGAGGATCACACCCTGTCCTCCGAACCCGCAGATCCTGATATCCTTCTTCATTTTGACACCTCCTTGTGCTTGGCGTCGTCGCGCTCCATCAGCATCTCCACCATCTTCCAGTACTCCTCGAAGAAGCCCTTCTTGCTCTCCTGCTGGAAGACGCCGATCTGGAGCTTGTCCATTACCGCGACCTTCTCATCGTCGGTCCCGTAGGTCATGATCTTCTTGTAATCCTCGATGAGGATCGTGTTGTCCTCGTACCAGTTCCACAGGACATCGATCTTGCCGAGCTTGTTCCGCCTGCCGTACGCTGTCGGACATGGCGACATCAGCTCGATGAGGGCGAAACCCTCAGTGGAGAGCCCCTCCTTGATCGACTTGATCGGCTGGTACGGGTAGAAGACCGGCCATCTCGCGACATATGCCGCCCCTAGGGCGGCTGCCAGTTCGGAGATGTTGAAGGCCTGCTCGATGTTCCCGTACGGCGCAGTGGTAGCGATGCTTCCCATGGGCGCCGTGGGGGCGAGCTGACCTCCGGTCATCCCGTAGATGAAGTTGTTGAGCAATATCACGGTCATGTCGATATTCCGCCTGGCCGCGTGGATGAAGTGGTTGCCGCCGATACCGGTGCAATCCCCGTCACCGGTGAACACGATGACGTTGAGGTCCGGGTTCGCGGCCTTCGTCCCTGTGGCGAAGGCTATGGCCCTGCCATGGGTGGTGTGGAGGCCGTCGGCGTTGACGTATCCCGGTATCCTGGAGGAACATCCGATCCCGGAGGCGAGGGCGATGTCCTTCGTGTCGATCCCGAGCTCCTCTATGGCCCAGAAGGTGTAATCGATGGCGTTCCCGTGTCCGCAGCCGTTGCAGAAGATGGTCGGAAGCATTCCGTCCCGGAGGTACTTGGTCCGGATATCGTTGGCGTTGATCATATCTGCCATTCAGCATCCCTCCACTATCTCTAGGAGCTCAAGGGGAAGGTGCATCTCCCCGCCGATCTTCGGAGCGCAGATGATGTCGCAGTCATCCACGGCGAACTCCTTGATGACGTGATAGATCTGTCCGAGGTTCATCTCGGGCACAATAATGGTGTTGACCTTCTTCGAGAGCTCAGTGATCAGGTCCCTCGGGAAGGGCCAGACCAGCTTGAGCCTGAGCATGCCGACCTTCAGACCCTTCTCGCGGGCGAGGGCGACAGCGGATTCCGCGGGCCTCGCCGAGGCGCCGTATGTCACGAAGGCGATATCGGCGTCCTCGAGGGCGATCTCCTCGACGTCCATCATCTCCTCGCGGTCGTCGGTGATCTTCGTTATGATCCTCATCACGAGCCGCTCGTGGTCTGGCTGCTTGTCCGTCCTCGGGAATCCCTTCTCGTTGTGGGTCAGGCCTGTAACGTAGGTCCGGTATCCCGTACCGAAGGTCGGGAAGTCCGGGACCTTGCTGCCGTTGGTCGGTGATTCGGCGAATGGCAGGAAGGTCTCCCTGTCAGCGGTGGCCGTTACCCTGTCGAAGATCTCCATCTCGTCCTCGTCGGGGATCACCACCTTCTCCCTGAGATGTCCCACCTCGCCGTCTGTCATGAGGCAGACGGGGTGCCGGTACTTCTCCGACAGATTGAACGACTGGATGGTCATGTCCAGGCTCTCCTGCACGGTGCTGGGAGCCAGTGCGATGGCCTCCATGTCGCCGTGTGAGCCCCACCGGACCTGCATCATGTCGCCCTGGGCGCCGAGGGTCGGCTGTCCTGTCGAGGGGCCTGTCCTCTGCACGTTGGCGATCACGCAGGGTGTCTCAGTCATGACGGCATATCCGTAGTTCTCCATCATCAGCGAGAAGCCTGGTCCCGAGGTAGCGGTCATGGCCTTTGCGCCGCCCCATGCGGCACCGATAACGGCCGCGATACTCGCTATCTCGTCCTCCATCTGGATGAAGCACCCTCCGCAGCGGGGGAGCAGCCTTGCCATTCCCTCAGCCACCTCGGATGCCGGCGTGATGGGATATCCGCCGAAGAACGAGACCCCGGCCAGGAGGCCGCCGTAGGCGACGGCCATGTCTCCCTGGATGAACTGGATCTTGTTCCCTAGTACCCGTCTGATCCTCTCTGGATCGCGTTCATACTTCATTTACGATGCCTCCTAGGATGAGCTTGCTCTTCTTCTTCTTATCGTCATCTTCTCCTTCTTCGGTCGTAACCGTTATCGCGAAATCGGGGCAGAGGAGCTCGCACAGTCTGCAATGGGTGCAATCGTTCTCCTCCTTCAGCTTCGGAGGATATACACCGCGCTTGTTGAGCTCTTCCGACTTCTCCAACGCGTCCACAGGACAGCGGTGGATGCATATGTCGCAGCCCTTGCACCAGTCAACGATGATCTCTATCATGCTAAAGTCCCTCCAATTGCCGGCCCGTTCGTCAGAACAGGTCGAGCGATCGGGCGAGGGCCTCCTGTCCCCTGTATTCCGGCAGGATGATCGGCGCTCTTCTCTCGGCGGCGAAGCCCGCCTCGTCGAGCATCCTGTTGTAATCGTCTATATGGCTGAGGGTCAGTTCGCCGACGGTCCTGTCCTTGACGTACTCGGCGGCGTATATTCCGGCCCTCCGTCCGAAGACGTTGAAGTCGAGCAGGGAGTTGCCCATCAGCCTGTTCTTGCCGTGGACCCCGCCGGTGACCTCGCCGGCCCCGAAGAGTCCGGGCACGCCGGTCTCTGTCCGCTCGTTGGTCTCCACCCCTCCGTTCTGGTAATGTAGCGTGGGATACACAAGGATCGGATACTTCGTCATGTCTATACCGAACCTGCTGAACTTCCTGACCTCTCCGGCGAGCTTCTCGGCGATGGTTCCCTTGCCGTGGATCTCGTCTATCATTGGCGCATCCAGCCAGACACCGGTCATTCCGGTGGGTGTGGTGACGCCCTTGCCCTGGTCGCACTCCCTTATGAATGACGCGGACTCCACGTCCCTGGGTTCCAGCGGGAACACGAACGGGTCGCCGTCGATGTTCAACGGCTTGGCTCCCAGGCCTCTGACCTTCTCGGTGGTAAGGATGCCGACCACGGCCTCGGGGTATGCATCCCCGGTGGGATGGATCTGGATGGTGTCCAGATCGAGCAGGTTCGCGCCAGCATGATAGGCCATGACCAGTCCGTCGCCGGTGGCGCCGTAGTGGTTCGTCGTGGGATAATCGCTCAGATGCAGCCTTCCGCTGCCGCCGGTGGCCAGGATGACCGCCTTGGCGCGGATGACATGGTACTCGTGTGTCTCAAGGTTGAACGCTATTCCACCAGAGACCACGCCCTTGTCGTCCTTGAGAAGCTCGACCACGGGGCAGAACTCGAGGACCGGGATCTCGAGGTTCTTGGAATGGTCCCTGATGTTCCTCATGATCTCCATGCCTGAGTAGTCCTTGGCGCTGTGCATCCTGTTCCTGCTTGTCCCGCCTCCGGACAGCTCCTGGAACTCGCCGTTCTCCATCCTGTCGTAGAGCACGCCGAGGCCGAGATGCCAGTCGATGATGCCCGGTGCATCCATCGCCAGCGCTTTCGCCATCTCGGGCTTGTT
>JANQNJ010000112.1 GCA_028279645.1 Thermoplasmatota archaeon | reverse complement strand
TAACCGCCACCTACATGGGCATCTTCGACATCCTCCTCGTCTCGGTGACAACGCCCGAGGTCGACTCGGTCATGCTCAGGAACGCTTCCGGAGGCAACGGTAGCGCCTTTGCATCCTCGCTACCGCTCGAGGTCGGGTCCTCCATCGAGATCTTTGCGGCCGGATACAACGCCACATCGGGATTCGTGATGGATGTTACGGCGGTCTGGAAAAGTTCTGACACGTCGATAGTGTCCGTCACCGCCGGGCCCGCGATCAGTACCACGCTGGGGCTGGATGATGTTAAGGAAGGGACCGCGGTGGTGAACGCATCCTACGGCGATGTCTTCATACTTATCGATGTCACCTCCTTTAGACCGACCCCGGGCATAGATGATCTCGTGATCATGGACAGCGATGTTGACGGCGTCATCGTCCTGAGCTCGACCATAAGTGTTGGCGACCATCTCAGACTATATTCCCTGGGCTACAATGCCACATTCGATACCTACATCCCCGTCGGGGCCAACTGGAGCCTTTCATCCAACAAGTTCGGTTCCATACCTGATGTACAGGCCAACCAGACCCTTTTCAGTGCGAGCACCACGGATCACGGGAACCTGACGATCATGGCGGGCTTCGCCGGTCATGTCAACAGCAGCTCGATCAAGGTCCTTCAACCCAACGTGGATTCCATAACGATAAGGGATACACCGAACGAGGGAGGCAGCCTTGTCATCGACATCAACCTGATGAAAGGGGATACGATGCTGGTCTACTGTGCCGGCTATAACAAGACCGCGGGATACCTCGGGGATGTCAGCTGTTCCTGGACCTCGTCCGACGTCATCGTGGCATCTGTGACGGCGGCTGGCTCATCCACAACGATCACGGCCAAGAAGGCCGGCAACTTTACCATCAAAGCGACCTTCGGGACCGAGGAATACATTGCCACGGGGAAGGTCGAGGCCAAGGCCGGTCCCGTGGACACTGGCGGGGAGACGACCTCTCCGTTCATGTACGTGATCCCGATCGTGGTCATCCTTCTCGTCCTGTTCCTAATCCTCTTCGCCAGAAGGAGGAAGGACGATGAGGGAACGGCCCCATCGGATGATGGCCTTGAAGAGGATCTAGATGATCTTGACGACATCGATGTGGATGATGATCTCGATCCAGATGCCGACGGTTCTCCGGACGGCGAGACCGAACTCGACCAAGATGTCGATGCGGACGATGCCGTCGATAGCGCGATCGAGGACGATCTGGATGATGGGTTCGACGAGGATATGGACGCCGATATCGACGAGGAGCTCGGGGATATCGATGATGAGTTCGGGGCCGATATCGACGATGAGTTCGCAGACCTTGAACCTGGATCCGCCGATGACATCCCTTCGGAGGATGCCTCTTCACCGGCATCCGGTCCCGAGGAAGAGCTGGACCTCAGTGATGATCTGACCGACGATGAGGCCGACCTGGAATCGCTCCTGGCCGAGCTGGACGGAAAGCTCGATTGAAACTGAACGTAGCCAGCGACCGTCGAACGTCTGCTTGACCCGGATCAGGTGATGATAGGCTCCTTGGGCAGGACCATGTAGAATGTCGAACCCTTGCCCTCCTCCGATTCCACCCAGATACGTCCTCCATGCCTGTCCATGATCCTCTTGCAGATCGCCAGTCCAATACCGGTCCCCGAGGATTCTGCAGGACCGTTCAGCCTCTGGAAGATCACGAAGATCCTGTCGTGGAACTGGGGATCGATGCCCGCGCCGTTGTCCGAGACCGAGAGGACCCATTCGTCCTCATTGGCCTCCGCCTTGATATCTATCTTGAGAGGGACATCTCCCTTGAACTTGATGGCGTTCTCGGCAAGGTTCTGAAACAGCTGCAGCATCTGTGAATCATCTGCCTTGATAACGGGGAGATCGTGCGACCTGATCGTTGTCCCGGTCTCACCAACGATCTTGGATAGGTTGAGCCTGACCTTCTCCACGACCTCGTTCAGATCGACATCCGAAACGGGATGCCCCCGGGTGTGGACCCGCGAATAGGAGAGCAGGTCCTGGATCAGGGTCTTCAGCCTTCGGGCTCCGTCCACGGCATATCCGATGAACTGGTGGCCGTCCTCGTCCAGTCTCTCGCTGTATCGTGAATCGATGATCTCGAGGTACGAGGCGATCATCCTGAGGGGTTCCTGCAGGTCGTGCGAGGCGACATAAGCGAACTGTTCGAGCTCCTTGTTCGAGCGTTCCAGGTCTGTGACAAGCTTGCGGAGCTTTGCCTCGGCCAGCTTCCTCTGTGTGATGTCCCGCGAGATCACCTGGATCCCTGTGATCTCACCTTCGCTTCTCAGTACGCCTGGGTAGATCTCGAGGTACTTCATCTCGCCCAGTGCGCTCACTTGGACCTCCATGGGCTCAACAGGTTCGCCGCGAACGAACTTCTCGAACAGGTCCACATAATTATCGAGCTCCTCCTCGGGCAGGACCCCCAGCTCGAAGAACGATCTTCCAACGATATCCTCTACCTCCTGGCTCGCGATCTGGCCAGTGGCCAAGTTGCATGCGATGATGGTGCCCTCGGCATCGAGTATCGTTATGGATTCCGGCGAGCATTCGAAGAGCTCCCTGTAGCGCTCCTCGCTCTCCCTCATGGCTACCTCTGCCGCATGCTTCTGCTCGAGCTCCTCCTTCAGCTTCTCGTAGGCGTCGAGGAGCTCGGCCGATCGTTCCTCCACCATCTTCTCAAGAGCGTCCCGCTGATCGGTAAGGATCTCCTCCGCCTTGATCAGGCGTATCTGCATCTGTATCCGGGCGATGAGCTCGCTCTTCTCGAACGGTTTCACTATATAATCGGCCGCCCCCTCCGAGAATGCCTTCAGCTTGTTCTCGGATTGCGAGATCGCCGAGACCATGATAACGGGAATATCCTTCCTACGGTCATCCTGCTTCAGCATATGCAGGACCTCGAACCCGCTTAGTCCGGGCATCATCAGGTCGAGCAGGACCAGGCTGATATCCTTCTCCTCTTCCAGTAGTATAAGGGCATCCTCTCCTGACTCGGCAATGACAGGGATGAACCCGTTGTCCACAAGGACCTCCTTGACCACGGCCCTTACCGATTCCTCGTCATCGACCACCAATATCCTGTGCTTCTTGAACATTAAGATCACCGCCTGGCCTCACTCATGATCCTGTCGATCTTCCGCTTTCTCAGGGGCAGTTCGACGACCCCGTCCGCTTTTGAACCTATCGCTGTCTCCTCCACTATCTCAACCTCCGAGAACAATATAATGATCGTGTCGCGGGTCCTCTCGTTCCCCTTGAGCGTCTTGCATATCTCGTAGCCCGAGATCCCCGGCAGGTCAGCCTTCATTAGGACCACATCCGGTCTGTCCGAGATGATCTTCTTGATCCCTATTGCACCTGTTCCGGCGCTCTCGATCGTGAAGCCATCGGAGTACCATGTTTTGATCAGATCGAGAGCGTCTCCTGAATCGTCCACAACCAGTATGGACCTTCCCGCTTTACTGACAGGAAGACCGGGACGATCCTCCCTCCTTGATCTCTTCTTCTCCTTGGGCTCCTTTTTATCCTCGGGATCCTCGGACCGGCGTTTGTGCTCCTCTTTGACAAGGGAAACCTCCGGTTCGATTAAGTTGACAGGTAGGAGGACATGGAATGCCGACCCCTTGCCCTTGCCGTCGGAATCGGCCCAAACCTTACCTCCGTGAGCCTCAACGATCCCTCGGACTATGTACAATCCCAGACCGGCTCCACTGGCCATGAAGTCGAACTCACCTGTACCGTGAGCTTCCGAGCTCTGAACCTCATACAGCCTGCTGAATATCCTCTCGATCTCGTCCTTCTCGATGCCGACGCCGTTGTCCCGGACCGTGATCCGGATGTGGGATCGATCATCGGACCTTGCGGTAATTGAGATATCGCCTCCGTCCGGAGAATATTTTATCGCGTTCCCCAGGAGGTTCGAGAAGACCTGTGTCAACCTGATCCGATCGCCTTGTAGTGAGGGCAGATTCGTCGGAACATCGACCTTCAGATGCTGCTTCCTCCTCCGTACAGGTCCCTCGAGGTTCTTGACAACGTCATCAAGGACCTTTGCGATGTCGACCGATGATCTTTCGGTTATCAGGAACTCCTTCTCGATCTTGGCAACATCAAGGAGCTCGCTGACGATGTTGTTCAACCGTTTGGAGCTGGCCGAGATCCCCTCGAGCATCCTGACCTGTTCTGTTGTGAGATCGCCCGATCGTCTTGTCAGGAGAAGATCGACATAGCCCTGGATCGCAACCAGGGGTGTGCGCAGCTCATGGGATGCCATCGATATGAACTTCGACTTCTGCCTGTCGAGCTTTCTAAGCTCGATATTGGCGGTATGGAGGGTGTTCTTCTCGATGAGGTCGGTCTGCGCATCCTCAAGGCTGTCCAGCATCCGATTGATCTCCTCGGTGAGGACGGTGAGCTCGTCCCTTCCGGATGACTCCAATCTACTGGTGACATCCTTGCTCCTCCCTATTCTTTCGACCTCGTCATGGATCGCGGTGACCCGGCGAATGACCCCTATCTCGAGGATCGCGATGGTCGTGATGCCGAACACAAGGCCGATCAGGAGCAAAGACCAGAAGATGACGGCCGTCGTATCATGACCCTCATTATGAATATCCCGATCGGCGCTGACCCTCATGATGAGGATCGGCAGACCGTTGTGATCGAATATTAGGGTATAACCCGAGATCGTGTCCTGGTCCCTTATCTCCGTTGTCCTCTTCGTTCCGTCGGAAAGCTCGTAAAGGGCATCCTGGAAGTCCTCCGACATGTTCTTTCCCGACAGGATCGAGAATCTCAAGTCTATGAGCGTCTGTTCCTCTATCTCATCGATCTCCTCGGCGTCGATATATCTGCCCATGACCAGCGTGCCCCTGATCGGTCCACCGTGGCTGCTGTTCAGGACCGGCCATGATGAGAAGTACAACGGGCCTTCCTTGATTCTCAGGATCCCGGTCACCGTGCTGGTGGGCGAGGTGTGTTTGATC
>JANQNJ010000074.1 GCA_028279645.1 Thermoplasmatota archaeon | reverse complement strand
GATTCCCAGGTCTCGTTGTCATAGCTGTAGAAGAGATCGTACCTGGTGATGGTGTTCGTATCGGTGATGAACGCCGAGACGTCGATGTCTGTGGATGGTCCGGTCGCCAGCGGTCTCTGGGAGACAGAGTGGATCGTCGGTCCGTCGTTGTCCACATGATATGAATAATATGTTGAGGTCCTGGTGTGTCCGAAGGTGTCGTTGGCCATGATGTAGTAGTACTGATCGAGGGTCTCGCCGGGCGCGGGTATATCGCCCGTTTGGTTACCCTCGCCGTTCTCCGACATGACGACCTTTGTCCAGCTGTGCTCGGAATAGACCTCGATCTCGGCAAGGCCCGCGCCGTAATAGGTGTAGCTGTCCACGTGGAACCTCAGGTATCTTGCAGCGATGGGATCGAACTCCGCCACGTACCATGTGGTGATGTTGTCCTCCACCATGGACCCGGTGTAGATGGACTCCCAATCGGTCCCGTCCGCGGAGACGGATAGATGGTAGCCGAGGGTCGTCCGGTCGAGGTAGTCGGCGTTCCTGGTGTTGAGCATCCTGACCTCATCGATCACATAGGGCATCGGGAACTCCAACTGAACGTAGGCCGAACTGCCGGGCCAGTTTGAGGTGAGCCAGTATCCGGTGTGGTTCACGCCGTCGTCGGGAAGGCCGTCGATGACGTTCTCGGGGCTATAGCCGGAACTGTAGACGCTGTTGGATGTGACCTCCACGCCCATCTCCTCCGTTGCGATGTTCACAGGATCTCCAGAGTACTCGTGGTACCATAGGAGGACCTCATCGAGCCCCTCATGGTCCGACACCTTGGACGTTATGGTGACATCATCGCCGCCGTTGGGATAGTAAGGGGAATAGAGGGGCTCCGCGATCCATGGCGGGGTGTCCACGTCAAGTGTGTGGATCTCGGTCATGGCGGTGTTTCCGGAGAGGTCGGTCGCAAGAATGTAGTACTGTATGGTATCGGTATACGGGATCGATGTCATGTGCTCCAGTATGATCTCCATCCTCGTGATGGTGAAATCGTCGTGGTTCATGGCCGACGCAGAGCCGATGTCCATGCGGTTCACTATTCCGCTGCGGATATCGATGGTGTTGTTGCCCCAGTTCAGCCGGTCTATGTCGATCCACACCTCGGTGGTGGAAGCGGACGCCAGCATTGCGAGGGTGTTGTCGTCGGTCAGTTCCTCCTCGTTGAACCAGATCCCGTTGGTGGTGAAATCGACGTTGGTATGGGTGATCACCAGGCGCGCCATTATCGGATCGTCGACCTCGTCGACCTCGATGACCTCCTGAACGGCGAGGCCGTGGGTCTGACCGTCCCCCATGTAGTAATCGGTCTCCGAGGCGTAGGTCGTCTCGGTGGTGTTGAAGGCCATGTAGGCCTGATAGCTCCTGTGGCTCTCGTACATGTCCGCCTTGAAGCCGTAATCCGTTATGGTGGAGTCAGTCACCATCTGGAGGGTCACCGAATCACCCATGATCCACGGTGTCCAGACATCGGTGTGTTCTCCCGTATAGGTGGTCACGAGGGTGTCGTCGTGATCATAGACATACAGCATGTCGCGGTCCTGCTCCAGCTGGATGTCGGAGAAGAAGACCCTCATCGCATATGCTCCGGTATCGATGAGCGTCCATGTCTCATCCATGTCGTTCTCGTACTGATGTTCGGATTCGGTGACGGTGTTGAAGGTCGTCGTGTTCATGGTGTCCACGACCTGCATCGAGACCTCCTCCCAGTCGGCACCGTCGTCCGAAAAGCGGAGGATGACGTCCTCGACGCCGAAGGCGTCCTCTACCTCGCCGAACACCCAGTAGGGTGCCGAGATCTCCTTGTCCACCGCGGACGACCAGTCGGTCATGTTGAATATCGTCGGTGCGTCCCCGTCGGTGTCGTATGAATATATCGTGGAGTTCACGTAGGTGCCGTTCACAATGTCGTAGGCAGATACGTAGAAGTGGACGGTGGCGGTCACCTCCGACGGCGGAACTATCGCCTTAAAGATGAACAGCGCGTCGTAGATCGCCCTGAAGTGGTTGGCGAGATCGGTCTGCTGTCCGGTGGAATAATACTTCCAGTCATATCCAAGATAACCATCATCGTCCTGATCGCCGTCAACGATTACCCCTCCGCCGTGGTAGATGTACTGTGACGTGTACCCGTGGGAGCTGTTGGTGCGTATCTCAGTGTACGAGACATCGAGAAGGATGTTGTTGAAGGTGTAGGAATCCACGATCACCATCCGGCCGCCTGCGGCCGCATCAGCGGCGATCTCGACATAGCTGTTGTACCTGTTGCCGTCGTAGACCAGGATATCGTTGTCGTAGAACTCGTCGGACGGTATGCCGCTGCTGTAGGAGGCGTAGCCGCTATATGTATCGTCGTAATCGGCGACCTGCTGGGCGACCGCCATGATCCCGTTATTGTACTCCCACCAGTAGCCCTTGTTCCAGGCCCCTATCATGGGCTCGTCGTCGCTCCCCTCGACGAGATCAGCCTCCTCCCAGGTCCCGTTGTCGAGGGCCCCGGTCGAGTCGAAGCTGTAGAACAGCGAGTAGTCGGTGTTGTTGGTCTCGTCAAGGTAGATGAAGCTGACCTGCACCTCCTCGGTGGCGTTGATGTGATCGTCGATGATATGTACCTCGTCGAACGGATAGATCTCCTCGACCTCCTCCTCCTCGACGACGTCGCCCTTCTGGACGTTGAAGTATACGTAGAAGAAGCGAGAGTCGTTCACCGCCGTGGTCCCGTTCATGGTCCATTCGAGGCGTACCTGGGCGTTGTTCACCGGATCGAAGGAACGGGCCATGTAGTTGCCGAACAGGGTCGAGTAGTGGATCAGGTTGCGGGCCTTCCAGTCGCCGGCCGTGTTCGAAGCGTGGCCGACCTCGTGGGCGTCGAGGATCAGGACGCCGTCCCCGAGGAGCTTCTCAATGGTGACCCCGTACTCATCGGTGTCGCGATAATCGGAGAACACCATCTCGAACCCGTCGTCCATCCAGTTGGTGAAGTAGCCGTTGGTCTCGGAAACTGACCATCTGTTGGGGGACTCGCCCGATCTGAGGTAGGACAGCATGTGGTCCTGGTCCATGATCCTCACATTGTCGTTGACCCATCCGTCGGCGTGCCTCACGCCGAACAGGTTGTCGAAGTAGTTGTTCGGGCACATGAGCACGAAGACGCCTCCGTCCTCGACGTAGTCCAGGACCTTCTTCTGCGTGCTGGCGTTGCCGATATCGAACTGAGAGGTAGACGACATGCCGTCGTAGATGACGATATCATAGCTGTCGAGATCGTCCATCACGGTGGAGGCTGCAGCGTCGTTGTACTGGACCCGGGTCACCGATGAGACCCATGAACCCACACGGGCGTTCAGGTTGTAATCGGTCCTGCCGCCCACGAGGTACAGCATCTTCGGCTTGGGTGCGTATGTGTCGAAGAACAGGTCCATGTCGATGGGGGCACCGGCGATGGCCTCGACCTCGGTGGGCCACAGGATGTTGCCCTCCTCGGTGTACTCGACCAGTATGATCGAGGTCGGGTCGAGTGGCTTGTCGTACTCGCCCAGCGCGCCCAGGACGTCGGTGAAGTTCACGGAGACCTGTATGCGGACGTCGGTCCGGTTCCACGGAACGCCCTTGACCTCGATGGGCATCTGATACCTGTACGATGTGTTGTACCAGGGGCTTTCACCCGCCATCTGGCTGAGGTCCGATGAGAAGATCTCCACTCTCAACGTCCCGTTCACTATTGCGTCGCCGAGGTTCGTGATATTGATGTCGGTCAGGATCTCCTCTCCGCTGAAGTAGACCGTCTGGTTCGGATAGGCGTAGACCTCGGCCTCGAGGCCGTCCACGGTCAGAACGGCCGAGTAGGGAGTGACGTCGCCGGTCCTGCCGTTGCGGGCCCAGACGATGGATAGATATTCGCCCGAGAGGGCGGAATCGAAGATGGTGTAATCGAAGGTCAGGTTCTCACCGGCAAGTATGATGCCCGATTCGTTGGTCCTGAAGTACCTCAGGTAGTGGGGATCGAAGATATCGACGTAGAGGTCGTAGTCGGTGTCCACACCGCCGTCGTTCCTGAGCAGGTAGGAGAGTGGATCGCTGGTTGAGAAGGAGGTATCGGTCTGGAAGAGCTGCAGCTGCGACTCGGATATGAAGAAGTAGAAGGTGTGGTTGATGGTGTCGTTCTGGATGAGGCTGATGATCACCGGGTGGGTGCCGACCGTGAGGTTAGCGGGAATGGTGATCTGGCGGTTGGTGTAATCGGTCGCACCGGGAGCGAGGGAGATATCCGAGCTCGATGTATCGCCGGTCTCGGGTATCGTCGTCGTGATGTTCAGGTCCTGCCTGAACGCTCCGATGTTGGTGATGTTGAGGTCGTAGGTCAGGTCCTCCCTCACCCTGTAAGAGGTCCTGTCGAACTCGAGCGTGAGGATGTAATCGTTGGCCAGGTCGATGCGCCCCGATAGGGACTGTGCGCCCCACTGCAGGGTGTAGTCGACGGCGTATGTACCGAATACCGGGTTCGGGAACCAGACGTCGACCTGGACCTGGGTGCTGTCCATGGCATCGACAGAGAAGGTGTCGTTTACGTAATACAATGGGGTACCGTCAGGAGCGCTCATGACCAGCGAGATGTTGTTGAATGGACTGTCAATAGGGCCGATGTTCGATATGTCGAACGTGAAGGTGTTGTCGGAATCCGGAACAAGGGTCGCCGGCCAGGTTATGTCGTCGACCACGAGCTTTGGACCGACATCGATGAACTTTGTGACGGTGGATTCGACCCTCGTCCCCATATAGGACCTGCCGATGACGATGAACCGTCCGAACTCGGTGGGCGCCGGGATCTCGAACTGTGTCGCGTTGGTGTTGAGAGCGGCCACCGCAAGGTTGACCTCGTGGCTGCCGTAGATCTGTTTCCGCAACCCGTCCATGATGACCACGGAGATCTTGTAGACGAGGTCGTTGTTGTTGGGATTGTTCACCGAGGCGGAGATCGTGATGTTCTCGCCGGAATCGTACACATCCTTGTCGGTGGACATGTAGAGCTTGCTGAGCTGTCCCTTGAGGACGCCGTACCGTCGATCGACATGGGCGATCTTCTTGCCGGTGTCATCGAAGAGGTGGGATTCCGTCCTGAAGTCCCACTGGGATGTGGCGAACTTGATCCTGTACTCGCCGTAGGTGCGCGGGGCAAGGGACACGTCCACGATGTGCCACCATCCGTCGGAGGCGTTGCTGTACCCCCACCACAGGATATGGCCGCGTCCGAAGACGCCGAACCTGGCAGAGCCGTTGAACCAGGTGTCCTGGTTGTTGTTAATGAAGAAAGTCACGACGCCTGGCTCGCCCCCGGCATCGGTATCGCTGCCGTAGGCTCCGGTGACGTAGTAGTAGTTCTTATCGAATACCACCCAGAAGTCGAGACCCTCCGGGATGATCTTCTTCAAGGACTCGTTGAACTTGCTAACGGCGAACCCTCCGTAGTCGATGGAGGTGTTAACCGTCATGAAATCGTCCCCGGTGCCGATGTAGTCGAGATGGTATACGCCGAAGTCGTCGTATCCACCAGCGTCGGGGAAGTTGCCGTTGCCGTCGCTCTTGATGCAGTCGATGACCTTGCCTTCCGGACCGGTGACGACGAGGTACTCCTTAGAGAGGCCAGGTGTCGTCATGTTCAGTTCGATGGTCTGGGACGGCAGGAAGGTCTCGATCTCGTCCTCATCGGGCATGGTGATCCAGTCGATGAGGTCCTTGAGCAGGGTTCGCTCATCCTGGGTACCGGACCCGAAGGTAAGTGCGAAATCGGGGTACAGGCCGGTGGCGACCACGTGCCCCTCTCCCCACGGATACATGAGCATGGCCGGCATCTTGTTGGCCTCCCTTGTCAGGAGGACCGTGGCGTTGGCGGGCCACTCGGTGAAGAAGCCGTCGACGTTCACATCCATCATGACCTTGCCGTTCGCGTCGGGGGTCTTGGTCCTGGAAATGCCGGCGAAGGCCGGGGAGTAGTTCTCGATGTAGACTGATCCGAGCAGACAGTTCTGGTCCTCCTGATATCCGTAGCCGTCGAGGCCACCTGGAAGGGCGGACCACTCGTATCCGTACTGCTGTGTGAGCGCGATGATCTCGCCTCCCTGCTCCAGGTACAACCTGAGCTTGAGGGCCATCAGCTCCGACGGGCCCAGCGGATCGACGACGTCGTAGAGGCCGCCGGACGGTGCAATGATGACCTTGTAGTCGAACAGGTCTGTGAGGGAGATCGTGGAGAGGTCCACGAACTTGGCGTCGAGTCCCTCCATCTGGAGGACCGAGAGGAGCTCGTTGGGGAAGCCCTTGTTGATGACCCCGATGTTGGCGCCGGGGACGCCCTCAGAGGTAACGTTGATGACGGAGTCGCCCAGGACGTAGTTGTCGTCAGGGTTGTAGGGCGGACAATCGGCCGGGTCCTGGCACGGGTCGCACTGGGGTGAGAATGGGTTCTTGCAGCACAGATAACCCTGCAGATCACCTGCCTCCAGCAGGTGGTAGCATCTATCGATGCGGCATATCACATCGTCAGGATTGATACAGCACCTTCGTTGATCCCCCTCGAGCTGATCGCAGCAGGCACCGGTCTCTGGATTGACGTTCTCGCAGCCATCGCATCTTAAGGTGATCCGAACCTTGTGATGCGGCCGAAGGCTCTCGTCGAGGATCGCCGTGGGCACGCAGCCCTCAAGATCGGTGACAGTGAGCTCGAAGGTCTTCTCGGAGTCCTTCGGTATGGTGACCTCGACGGTGTAGTTCCATACCTCCTTGGTATACTCCCATGCGTTCAGGACCTGCCGCGTACGGAGGTCGAGTGTGTTATCCCCCTCTTTTAACTCTCCCTTGACCCGTTTACAAGGAAGCGTTCCCAGATTGTAGACCGATATGTGCAACGCGTATCTACACGGGCTCGTATCTGTGGCCTGCTCGAGGAGCTCGGCCCGTATTCTCGCCCTTGGCCGAAGCTCGCACCTGCGGGCCCGGTCCAGGACGTAGTTGACAAGGGCGCTCAGATACGGACAGATGAGCGTCCCGGCGATCCATTTTCCGGCGTAGTAGCAGACCTTGTAGATCAGCGGCGCGGTGGCGGCGCCGGCTCCGGCGGTGCCGCCGGTTATCGCCGCCACGGCGGCGCTACCTATGATCGCGTCCACCGCTAGACCTATCAGATCACCGCAGTACTTGGTGATCACGAGATTGAGGATGGCGCGTATAGCGCACCAGATGTAGGTGCCCACGGCTGCGGCACCTCCAGCCGCACCTGTCAGAAGACAGGCTACGTACGTTATGAGATCGATGACCGCTGTCGCTATACCAGCGATAAGACTTGCCGGGAACGGCAGCAGGTCTTGAATAGGTGCCAGGACCAGGGAGGCCCAATCTATCCAACTACGTATCGTACGCAGCAAACGGTTCACATGACCGGCCTCGCCGCGATAGAGACCGCGTATAAGCTGCCACGTGTCCCTGACGAAGTTCTTGGCCTTGTAATAGAGCTCCTTCACGGTCCCTACGCCTATCTCCCATACCACCTCGCCGAGGCGGCGGATGAACCGCCATATCTCGCGGCCGACGCGGCCTACCCAGTACGCTTTCCGCCGGATCCAGTCAAGCAGTCCGTGAGTGGCGATGGATGACACGACGATGTTCGAAACGGCGCCGGTCTCCCGGTCGATTATCTGGTAGGCGTAGTAGAAGACGCCGTAGATGCTGATACCGGCCGAGATCACCTTCACCTCGTAGCCCAGTTGAAGTGCGTTGAGGATCTGGGCGATGATGTCCGACGGGAGGGTGAAGTTGTGTGTGGCGTTGAAGTAGTCGTCCAGGGTGATCATGACGATGGTATAGTTCCGGCTCTCGGCCTGGGTCACCACATCCTCATAGCTGAGGGCCCTGGTGGTGTTGAATACCATGGTGCCGACCATCGACTCGATGAACGCCGAGTAAAGACCGGTATCGAGGGTGAACTTGACCGCTGCATCGTCTGGGGCCTCCTGCTCGTCCCTGAAGTTCGCAGCGACCGGGTCCCGGACAAGGTCGAGGACGAACTGCGGACCGAGGAACAGCGGTATGCCGAAGCTAAGCATGCTCCCGCCGTGGGCGATGACCGCACCCGGAGAGGGGCGCCACCAGTTCCCGAGGTACTGGTCCGCCTGGGCCTCGTACGATTCGGTGATGTAGAACATCATCAGGCCCGAGGCCATGGTGAGCACTGCATCCACCGGGTCCGATCCGGTGCCGTTCTCGACATCGCCCTGCTGGAGAAGCATCTCGTCCAGGGCGACCTTGGTCAGCTTACCTACGTCCATTGCGAGGCTGGTGTTCGCCCCGACCACGGTGTTGG
>JANQNJ010000069.1 GCA_028279645.1 Thermoplasmatota archaeon | reverse complement strand
GTCGCGGAGGCGATAGCGCTCGGTGCCCTCTCCCGGGAGGAGAGCAGGGGCGCCCACTTCAGGACCGATTTCAGGGAGAGGGACGACGAACGGTTCCTTTACCATACTTCAGCCAGTCTTGGCGGCGAGGGTGCCATTGAACTGCACGAGAAAACGGTCACTCTGGGAAGGTTCCCCGTGAAGGAGCGTGCGTACTGATGACCGGCGTCCATCGATTCAAGCTGTTCAGGTACGATCCCGAGACGGGAGAGAGCGGGTACAAGGATTACGAGGTGCCAGCACTCGAAGGGATGCCTGTCCTGGGTGCCCTGTTCTGGATCAGGGACCGCATCGATCCGACGCTGTCGTTCAGGAGCTCCTGCCGCGGAGCGGTCTGCGGTACATGCGCCATGATGATCAACAGGGTCCCGAGGCTTGCCTGCAGGACGCAGGTGAGGGCGCTGCTCGAAGGCGATCTCGATATCGAGCTCAAGCCGCATGCTGGACTGGAGGAGGAGGAGGTGGAGTGGGACCCGAGCCGGGAGGTGCTTGTGGAACCGCTTCCGAACCTGTCACCGGTCAAGGACCTTGTCGCTCACATGGACCCGTTCTTCGAAGCTTACATGAAGGTCAGGCCGGTCTTCGAACCCGAGAATGAGGTTGAAGGGGGCCGGGAGAGGCTCATGGAGCCGTCCGCGGTGAAGGAGCTCGAGATGTTCACCAACTGCATCCTCTGCGGCCTCTGCTACGGCTCCTGTCCGGTTAATTCTGTCAATCCGGAATATCTGGGACCGGCGGCCCTGGCGAAACTGTTCCGTTTCCATCTTGACCCAAGAGAGAAAGGGGACGGCGCCCGGCTGGAGCTGGCCGTAAATGAGAACGGATGGACGGCCTGCGAGTTCCACACGAACTGCAGGAAGGTCTGTCCGAAAGGGGTCCCGCCGAACCTGGCCATCGGCAAGGCGAAGCGTGAACTGAAAAAGCTTCTTGAGGATCACTGATCGAGCTTCTTCTGGATCCTGGGATGGTTCAGCTGTTTGAGCATATCGGGTATCTTGCATGCTGTCTCGCCGAATGAGGCCTCGACGGTGCCGATGCGCTCCGCTGTTGCGATGGCCTTCTCGTTGAGGTCCCTGTTCCTCGTTCCGATGGCGATGACGGTTCCTGCTTTTGTCTGTTTGAGGCGGTCGACCTCGTCGTGGATGTCAGCCTCGATACGGGTGAGGAACGATTCCAGCTCCTCGGGGGCAGGATCGTCGTTCCTCATGGCCAGAAGCGACAGGAGGTCGTAGCCGGCCCTTCTGATGTAGTCGTTCTCCGACTCGACCCACTCGCGCATGAGGTCAACGGCGAAGGGGGTCTCCATAACGACGTTCTTCGAGAGGATCCCCGACAGGTCCCAGAACTCGATCTCCTTTACCCATGATTCGATCTGATCCCTGGTCACCTTCTTCTTCTCCTCGATCATGGTTGCCAGGATCCGTGCGTCAAGATATCCGCTGTCCCAGAGCTTTCCTGCAAGGTCGTGGTCGCGGCCGATCAGTTTCTTTAAAGCGGTGAGCTTGGCTATACTTACTCCGAAATGCTTGCCGGCGTTGCCGTGCCTGGCCCAGACCTTCCTCGTCTGGGCGTCTCCCTGCTTTTCCAGCTCCTTCATGACCTCTTCGAGCTCCATGCTATCGATGGGACCATCAGCCGGTCGATTAATAAGAATGACTCCTAAATCGGGTCGCGGGATCAGATACGGTCCTTGCCCGTCCTCGTCGCCCCCACCCGTCTAGCAAGTTCGTCCACCTCTTCGGGATGGGCGAACAGGGCGCATGGGCTCCCCTCTGTCTCCAGGAGGTGCTCGTTCTCCCGGATCTCCCTGAACAGTTCGCTGGCGAGGGCCTCCTTCAGAGAGCTTTGTGTTAAGTTGTGGGTGGTGACGTCGGAGACGGGACAGGGCGTCACATGTCCCGCAGGAGTGACATGGGCGAAGCCTCTGCCCGCGGAGACGCACCCGCCGAAGAACTCCTCGTCGCCGGGAGAGTGGACGACGAACATCGCCTTCTCCATGCGGAAATCGAGGACCCGCTCCCGGAAGGCCTCCCGCTCGGTCGGCGTCAGCATCAGCTTCGCATCGTCACCGTACAATGAGCGTACCAGCTCGGTATCGTCGAGATCTGCGCATCCGGGGAGACCTGTGAGCGAACCGACGCATTCGGCGGCGGAACCCGGAGAGACCGGAATATGTTCAAGGAAGAACCCGAACCGCGCCCCGTTCGTGATGAGATCGTCGATGACGTCGTGACCCATCCAGTACCTGAAGTTTAGCCTCGTGATGGTGGTGGAGAAACCGGTTAGGACGCCAGCCCGTGACAGCGCCACCATGGTGCTGATGGCCTTCTGGTAGGTGCCCTCACCTCTCCTTGCGTCGGTCATGACCCTGTCGCCTTCCAGACTCACGACAACGGAGATATTGGGCATCTTCTTCAGCTGGTCGATGTGGTCCGAGGTCACCAACGTTCCGTTGGTGATGATCAGAAAGATCCTGTCGGGCATCGAGGCGCAGATATCGAGCAGCCCGTCGAACATGAAAGGCTCACCTCCTGCGATGACGAATCCGAACACACCGGTGTCCGCGGCGTCCTTGAAGGTCCGCTTCCATGTCTCGATGTCGAGATCGCTGTCGACCATGGCGCTACCGTCCACCGTGCTGATACCGTGGACCTGCGTCATGCTCGATACCGGCGATATCCCGGCCGCGTCGGCGTAGCAGCCGTGGCAGCGAAGGTTGCACCTGTCGGTTATGCTGACGATGAGGAACGGCGGGACCATGACCCCGTCCTTCGCGGCGGCGGTCCTGGCGAACCCGGCATCCTTGTAGCCTCGATTGAGCCTACGGAATCCCTTCACGTATCTAGGATTCCGGATGAACCATGGGAGTAGAGCGCGCTTGAGGCGGGGATTGAGTCCCGTCAGGAACACGTTCATCTCGTAGGCGACCTGTTTGTCCATGGACAGCATCCATCCTAGGTCCGGTTCGGACCAACGTTACCTCGGTAGATTATCCAATATATCAATATTACCCTACCTTAACCATTAATTCAGGCCTGCTTGATGGGCTCCAAGGGAACTGCTAGCTGAAAATGAACTAGGAACGGGGTTTTATACCGATCGAACTGAATATGACCACGATTATAACAATTGCGGCAATGCCATATAATTTATAATTTGCCTTTTCACCGTTGTAATAGACATCTCGAGTTTGTTCGTAGATCTCGAGTTCTTCACCAGTTGTTACATTGCCAAATATTCGGATCCCTATCCTTCTCTGGCTCAGTACCCCTTTCGACCCATTCCGAGTGAATCTAAAAGAAATGAACTGAGTGGAGGTCACGTTCTGGATCTTGTACCGCGACATATTAGGATTGATATATGGTGTACCATGTATCTCAAATCGTATCTCAGTGAAATTTGTGTGCGGAACTATCTTGATATCCAGTGTTATAGAACTCTCCTTTTCATCGATCTTGTATGATACATCCCAGCCCTTGGTATAGATCAACTCGATATTATAGAGTGAGCGATGATCGGTGCCATTTATTGAGTAGTTCATTAATCCTGTGAAATGGGTCTCATAGCTACCTGCTGGTGGGTTCTTGTAGAAGGATCTTTTGAAGGAGACCACAAGTCCGTGATTGCTGACACTATCAAGATCTCTTTCGTTTAAACGAAAGGTTGTTGGGCTTATATCAGCCCCGTCTGAAAAAAAGGTCAGATTATCGATCTCGTCAGGTACCCTGAGATCGAAAACCATGGAACCGGTTATTGTTTCGGTGAAGAGGTCAAATGATACGTTATGGTCCATATCTTTCTCAAAGGGCAGCCGGTACTCGGCATTGGCGGCGGCTGCTGGGAGTAAGGTGAACAGAGCGATCGATAGTATGCTGAAGAGAAGTACAACAATGACCAATGACCTTACCTGTCCCATCATATCACTCGGTATTCTCGATATATTGAATATCTCATTTAAACATTGGTCAAACAAGATTTGATAATTCTAGATCGAATACGATAAACGGTGACGGTGGAATCCTAATTCAATCCTTGAACAAAAGAAACTTCTTCAAATAATCGTCATCCTCTTCATTGACATCGGACACCGGCTCGTTGAACTTCGGCTTCCTCACCTTCGCCGCCGTGTGATCGAGCTCCTTGATCTTCGGACCCTGCTCCGACCGTCCCTGGTATGTATCCCCCTCCGGCTCCTGGAGCGGTGAACCTATCGGCCTTCCTTGATGTGGTTGCTGACGGGGCGGGGGCGGCTCCTCCCTTCTTGGCGGAGGCCTCTCTCTTTTGCTGCGCTTTCCGCTCGCATCATCGCCGACCCCTCTTCGGACGGTCCTGTCAACAGGCAGCTTCGGCTTGTTGGCCTCGTCCTCATCGGTAAGGTGAACGGGTCTGATGAACGGTCCCGAGGCGTGCCTTTTGGGCCGTCTGTGCTCCACGGGGGCCTTCTTCCGCTTCTTGGGGATGAGCTCCATGGTCTCCTCCTCGTAGAGCTCCATGGTCTCCTCATCCTTCTTCATGTACTGTTCCCAGGGGGGTTTGTAGTCGTACTCCTCCTTGGGCTCCTCGGGGGTGTCGGGATCTCCCTCGATCTCGACGTGGTCCACTCGATCGAGCTTGGCGCACCAGATGTGTCCGGGATGGGTCATGCCGATAGCGTCCTTGAGCCAGTCCCGCTGGATGAACTCGAGGGCCGGACCTGCGTTGGTGAAATCGAGCATGTCCTTGATGTCAGGGTCCTTGGCCTTGAACAGGAGCACGATCTCGGGATTCACGTAGGGGATGCCGTCGTCGGATACCAGACCGAACGCGGTCAGGGGCATCCTGATGTCGAGGTTGCGGCGGTATATCCAGAAATCTGTGTTGCATTCGGAGAACAGGATCTCCAGCTCCACGACATCGCCGAAGAGCCTCCGGGCGTGGACCTCATGTACTGGAAGCTCCAGCCAGTCGAAGTCATCCCATGGGACGTTCCTGTTGATGGAGCCGGGAATGACCTTCTCGAACTCCCAGTCGTCCAGATAGTCCCTGAGCTCCTCCTGGTCGTCCCTGAAAACAGTGATCTCGATGTCCTCGTGGATGCGCGTCACATGGCCCAGAAATAGGTCGAGGGCCCAGCCTCCAGCAATGAACCATGGCTTCTCGAAATCGGCCATTAGCTCCTTGACCTTGAGCAGCTCATCGAAGGACTGTTCCATTCGCCAACCTCTGGTACTTGCATTACTGAATGAGTATCTCGCTTATCCACTGGCCATGCTCTTAGTGGGCCGATGCCCCAA
>JANQNJ010000066.1 GCA_028279645.1 Thermoplasmatota archaeon | reverse complement strand
CGGGGGCGCCCTTCGGATCGATGACGACCCTCAGGTCGAAGCTCTGCTTCTTGGCATCGGTCGGGACGCCGGCACCGGAGGGTGCGTGCTGGGGTTTGACGCTGATGTTGATCTCGTAGGGGCTGTCATCCACAGGCAGGTTGAAGATATCGCTGGTGTCGATCTCGATGTTGAGCGTCTCGGTCTCGGTGGTCTCCAGGTCGTTGATGGTGACCACGCTTCCACCGCCCTCGAACTCGGCCTTGAGGTACTGCGGCACCTCGTTGATGATCAACTGGAAGTCCTCGGGCTCGATACCGTCGTTCCGCACCTTGATGTCGAAGGAGACAGACTCGCCCTTGTCCGGATCGGTTATCGTCTTCTCCCTGTTGGGGATGTCGACGGAGTAGCTTACCACGCGCTTCAGATTGCCCGTGAACTGCTGCTCCTCGTTATCTCCAGTGGGGACCGATGCCTGTATCTTGAGCGAGATCTTGTTCGAGTTGCTGTCCTCGGGGACGAAGTCCTCCTCGGAGAGGGCCTGGTCCCTTGTGAAGAAGACCTTCATGTACACTGTGATGGTCTCGTCGTAGGGAACGGTCACATCATCGGTGATCTGGTTGGTCAGGTCCTGATCGGTGAAGAAGCTCACCCAGTCGGCATGGACCGGGGTCATCTCCGTGATGGACAGCTCGACATCCTCGTCGGCGTTGCCGGTGTTCGTCAGCTTGATCTCGAACTTGTTGTCCTCGTCGGCCTCGACATCCTTCACCGCCAGCGGGGTGCTGATCTGGATACCCTCGAACGGTTCGATGGTCAAGGTCAGCGTCTTCGTGATGACGATGGACGGATCGGCGTCGGACTTCACCTTGATGGTGAAGGTATAGTCGTCGGCTTCGATGTCTTTAGCGTTCTTCGACGGTGCGTAGGAAACGTTTATGGTGACAGTACGGCTGTCATCCTGGCCCAGGTCGTTGACGGACTGGGTCGGGATGCTCTTGAACTTGTTTGTGGAGTAGCCGGACGCCTCGATCCTGTAGTCGTCCACGCGGGTACCGGTGTTGACGATCTCGAAGCTGAACTGGGTGCTGGTCTCGCCGTCGTCGGGATCGATGGTCTTGGTCACATCGATATCGTTGACATCGAACTCCAGTGTGTACTCGCTGATCTCCAGTGTGAAGTTCAGCTCGTGCCTTACGGTGGTGTTGCCGGAGGATAGGACACGGATGATGATCGTGTACTGACCCTCCTCGATGTCGGTATCGGATGTCGGGATGTCCACAGTGAAGGTGTAGTCATGGTTCTCACGAACATCGATGTTGTTCGCGGTCCCAAGGGTTCCGACGGTGAACTTGCTCGGTACGAGGGTCTTCTCGACGAGGTAGTCGTCCTGCCTGGTACCGGAGTTATGGATACGGAACTCGAAGGTCGCCGTCTCCTCCTCGTTGGCCGCGTCGACCTCGAAGAAGTCGATGATCGGGGTGAGCTCGAACTCGTAGAACTCCTTCAGCTTGAGGGTGATGTTATTCTCAAGCTCCACGTCGTCATCGTTCTGGGACTGTCCCTTGATGGTGAACTCTGTGTTCTTGAGCTCGTCCCACTCGCTGCCCTCTTCCCTCTCGGGCACGGTGATGTTCACCATGATGAGGTGCTCTGCGGTGGCGCTCTCCAGCTTGACGTCGATCTCCTTGCCGTAGTGGTGGATCGTGGTGGTGTTGTCGATGACCTCGGGGTAGTAGAGCCTTGCCCAGTCGCCGTAGGGACCGGTGACGGACATGTGGATCTCGTCCTCGGCGTTACCGTCGTTGATCACGCGGATCTCGAAGTGGGCGGTCTCCTTGAAGCCTGCTTCCCTGCTCGTGGTGTCGATCTCGAAGGAGAAGTCGTACTTCGGCGTGACGTCCACCTTGAAGGTGAAGTTCGTGATCAGCTCGGTCTCGCCGATCGACTTGACCTCGATGATGATCTCGTGGAAGCCGACCTCGAGTGACTCGGCGCTCTTCGGGACCTCGATGAAGACGTTCACGTACGCCTCCTCGCCGGCGTCGCCGTCCTTGCTGGCGTTCGCCTGGGACTCGTGGGATACCTTCCACTCGGCCGCGGGGGTCTGGAGGGTCGTGATCCTGTAGTCGTCCTCGTCGTTACCGTCGTTGTTGATGGTCAGGGTCGCATTGTAGCTGTCACCGGCGTCGACCGTCTTGTACTCGTCCGGGCTGCTGACCTGGAAGGCGTAGTACGGCTCGAGATCGATGGTACAGACGATGTAATCGAACACGGTGGGCTTCTCCTTGGAGGTCACGGTGATGTTGATCTCGTGCTCGCCGACCTCCTCATCCTCCTCGGGCACATCGATCACGACCTGGATCAACACGTGAGTGTTGTCCTCAAGGTCCAGGATCTCTGTGACCTTCACCGCCTGTGTCTCGTTCCAGACCGCGGTATCGCCCCATCCGGCCATGGTGTCGGAAAGGTCGATATCATAGTCGTCCATGACGGACCCGGAGTTCTTCACCTTGATCTCGAAGGCGATCTCGTCCCCGGGATCGGCGGACTTGTAGGTATCGAAGGCTGAAAGCTCGACCTCGTAGTCGTCCTCTATCCTGACGGTGAGGAACTTCCTCTCGAAGAGGGTCTGCTCGCCGGAGGAGAAGGTGACGTTCATGATGAACACGTAGTCGTCGGGATCCTCATCCTCGGGAACCTCGATCTCGATGTCGATGGTCTCATCGTCGTTGTAGCCGAAGAGCTCCACCGACGGGGGATCGACGTCCTGGACCCATGTGGCCCACTCGCCCTCGATCTCGATCTGGAAGGTGTCGTCGCCGTTACCCTTGTTGATGATACGCGGGGTGAAGGTCACGGTGTCGCCCTTGTCGACCTTCTTCAGGTCCGAGGTCACCTTGATCTCCACGTCGTGGTATTGATCAACCTCGACCGTAAGTTCCCTTGTTCCGATCGGCGACGTTGTCTCATCGTTGATGGAGTCGAACTCGATGGTGATGTCATAGTCATCGTTCTGCGCCTCCTCCATGTCCAGCGGGATGTCCAGATAGATCTGGATGGTGATCTCCTCGTTCGAAGCGAGGGTGATCATCGACTGGTTGGCATCGGTGAACATGAAGAACCAGCCGGTCGGGACGGTGTCACCGTCAACTGAGATGTTGAAGGTGTCCTCGTGGGTACCGATGTTCTTCACGGTCACGTTGAAGTAGGAGTTCTGACCAGGCAGGCCGGTCGAGGTCCTCAGACCGCCGATCTCGATCCCGTACTGGATCTTGATGGTGGTGTTGAACTCATGCGTCTGCACGACCCCGGTATCCTCCTGACAAGTGACCCTCATGCCGATAACGACGAAGCCGGCGTCCTTAACGTCCTGAGGCATGTTGTCCCACTCCTTGAGCGTGACGTTCAGGTAGCCGGTAATCGTCTCATCCGCGTCTATGATGGGCGCTGTGGTTCCCTTCTCGGTGCCGTGGGTAGCCCAGGTCTTGTACGCACCGGTCCTCTCTATCACGAACTCGCTGGCCCCGGTACCGGTGTTTTTGATGTCAAGTGTGTAGTATAGGGTGTCGCCGGGTTCGCCCTCGAGCTCGTCTGCCTGGCTGGACAGAAGCAGAGAATAGACCGGGTCGACGATCAAGGTGAGTACCTCGGTGATAACGATATCGTCAGATTCTGTGACGGTCCCGTTCTCAGAGGTCCCGTTTACATAGATGCGGTATGTCTGTGGAATGACCTTGTTGGCGTCCGGAAGTTCGACGATGACCTTGGTGTTATTGATCTCATCGACGGCTAGGTCGATGATGGGGTCCTGGATGGTTATCGATACCTGCGAGTTCTCGGGCCACATCGAAGTTTCAAGCTCTATCTGGTCCTCGCCTGTACCCTGGTTCACTACCGAAAGTGTGTAGTTGACGAACTCCTCCGGAAGACCGGACTTCTGTGAGTTCGGTGTGGATAGCTCGAAGTCGAAGAGCTGTCGAACGCTCACCACGACCTGCTGAACGTTGTCGTATTCGCCGTGGGTGGTCGCGTTCAGCTTGACCTCGTACTCGTCCTCGGCGGCAGTTCCCGACGGGGTGACGGTAAGGGTGACCGTGGTCTGGCTGTTAGCATCGATCTCGGGAGAGGCGCTCGGTGTGAACACGTAGTCCCAATCGGCCTCCTTGTTCATGACATCGATAGCGATGTTGTCCACGCCGTTACCCTCGTTCTTGATGATGACGTCGAAGGTGACTGCCTCCTCGGGATCGGTCTCCTTGGTGTTAATGCCCGATATCTGTACCTCGACATCGTACACCTGCTGAACGCTCACCTGGAGGTTCTTGGACTTGTCCACGGCGTTGGTGTCGGTGGTGGAGTTCGCCCACACGACGACCTGGTACTCCTGGTTGAGTGCCTCATCGTCGATCTGGAACTTCACCCTGACCGAAGCCTGATCGTTGTAATCGATATCGATGATGCTTCCGGGAGTGAATCCCTTGTCGACCCATCCGCTTGGTAGGTCCATGGCCAGGTCGGCGGAGTCATCGCCGTTGCCGATGTTCTCGATGGTGATATCGGCCCAAACGTCGCCAGAATCGGGATCCTCGACGCTGTGGGGATACCTGCTCGAGTTCGTCTCGTCGATGGATATCGACACGATGGAGAACTCCCTATAGGTATCCACAGTTACTGTATAAGTGAGCTCGTTGGAGGTGTTCAGGTCCTCCATCACGGCGCGTACGACGAAGATGTAGTTGCCTGCCTCGTACTTGTGCTCGGCGGTAATGGTCAGCTGAACGTTCTCGACCATGGTGGGATCGAGGTCCGGCTGGGTGTTGTCGAAAGCGTAGTTCCAACCGGTAACGGACTGGTCGGTGACCTCGAGGTCGAACTCGGTGTTCCTGTTACCGGCGTTCTCCACGCTGAAGTTGAATGTCACGGTCTGGTCCTCGAACTTGGTCATGACGTTGTTCGTCGCAAGGCCCAGGTTGGTGAGCTTGCAGTCGAACTTCTCATCGACGTAGACGGTGAGGGTGAGGTTGACCTGAACGGAGCTGTCCCCGTCCGACTGTGCGAAGATCTGAACGTTCTGTCCACCGTAGGGAGCATCCTCGCCGATGGTGATCCTGGCGGTCACGGACCTGTTGGTGAACCGATCGACATCGATCGTCGTCTGAGGAATGAACTGGATCGTCCATCCGGATGGTTCCGAGGAGCTCAGGTAGAACCTGTCCTCTCCGTTTCCGTCGTTATGGAGGTAGACAGTGACGTCGACGGATTCCTCCGGAAGAGTGTAGGTTCCAGGTGATTCGCCCTCAAGATGGGCCTTGTACTCCTGAAGAACGGTGGTCGTGACATCGATATCCACGGCAGGTGCCTCGCCAACGCCTTCGGAAGGCGTCGCGGTTATGGTGATCACCTTGATCTTGTCGGGACCTTCAGATGGAGCTTCCTTGTCAGGTGTGATCTCCACTGTGAAGGTGGCGGATTCGTTGGAATCAAGAATCGCGTAAGCAGGATTGATGTTTATCGTCCAATCTCCCAGAGTTCCTGTATATGAGATATTGTATCTCAGCTCGCTGTTACCCAGGTTGGAGAGGCTGAACGAGTAGATCGCATCCTCCTCGGGCAAGGCTGATTCGGAGGTATCCACACAGGTGAACGAGAACTCGTAGTTCGGGTTCACAGTGAGATTGACCTGCACCGAGGCAGTTGTCTGATCATCCTCCGAGGTCGCCGTAAAAGTGATGAAGTAGACCTTGTTGGTCGCGTACTCTCCTATCGAGATCTGAACGGAGATATACTTCTGGGTATCCGCCGCGATCTGATGTGTCGGAGAATAGGTGACGGAGAGGTCGCCCGGGGTCTGAATGTTATCGATCGAGATGGTATCGTCGCCATTGCCCCAGTTCTTCAGTTTGAGCTGGAAGGAGACGTCGTTCTCCACATCGCCATCGATATCCTGCGACCCGACCATCTCCAGGGTGATGTTGTAATCCTGACTGACGGTGGTCTCGATGAAGATGTTCGCGGGCTCCGTACCGTTCGTGTTGGTGATGGAGACATAGGTCTCCTCAACCGTACCGGCTTCGACCCATGAGGGGGCCGTGACACGAACGTTGGTGTACTTCCACCCGGATTCGTCGATATGCCATTCAGATGCACCGACGAAGCTAGTCGTCCAACCTGAGGAGGGTGTGCTCAACGAGAGCGTGACATCGGTCTCGTATGGAGAGGAACCGTCCTTGGTCGCCTTTATCCCGACCTGATAGGTCACGGACTCTCCGGGATCGACGCTCTTTCCCGATGGTGTCGACGTGTCGTCGATATCTACATCTCCTGCCGCATTTCCGACCACAAGGAGCAGTCCGAAAAGTAGCAGAACAGCCATCAAAACAAGCTTTCCCTCGAGGGGAAAAGAGGATCTTCTTGAGTCTGCATTCATATTAACTACCTCTATTGGTGAAACCTACGCAAAATATGAAATATAAAGTTTTCTGTGACCTTGTAAAAATCACGGTCGATTCGGGTCTGACAATAATTTTACATGTGTATTACGATACTCTTACGATTGTGTGACAAATCCAGGTTTTTCGAGTTCTTCTCTCGCGGGATGTGTAGTGTAAAATTATGTAAGGTCAGTTTTACATTATTTTTATGTCCAGTGTTTCTTCTTTTTATCCTTAAAGCCGTGAATAAATGTAAATAGCCCTATCGAAAGGGGCAGTATGCTGTGGATAAAGGGTCGATAGACCTTACATTACAATACAGTTATTGCTCTATAATGACAACGTTGACATCTTTACACTACGGAGGATCACTGACCGATGGTGATCTTGCCCGATTTCTTCAACATCTCTAGGGAATCCTCGATCGATTTCTCGAACTCCTCCTCGTCGTTGAGAGTGTCACGGACCATCTTGTTCTGTTCATCGATCAGATCCCGGGCCGCCTTCCTCTCGAGGTAGCCCTCGCGCTTGATCGATAGGACCTTTGAGCGCATATCCATTGCGCGTTGATGCAGACGGTCGGCCCTCTCCCGTGTCTTGATGAACTTCTCGTGCTTCTTGTTCGCCTCGCCGATCAGGTAGGATATCTCGTTGTAGATCTCGGTGACCTTTGCGTGTTCCTCCTGGGAGAGATCGTAGTTCTTCTGAACGAGCTCATGCTCCTTATCGGCCATCTCGAAGAGCTCGGTTATCGACCTGTTGACCTTATCGAGCTCCTCGATGGTCTTGTCCTGGTCAGAAAGCGTCTTCTGCATCTCGACAAGGCGCTGCAGCTCGACCTTGATCTTGTCGATGACCTCCTTCTCGGCATCCAATGACATCGGCACTGTCTGCTGCTTGTGGTCTAGGAGCTGTATCTCCGCCTCGACCTCTAGAATGTCGTTCGGGAGGGTCTTCTTGACGTCGGATGTCCGCTCTCGCTTGATGGTGATGAGTTCCTTGGCACGCTTCTGAAGCTCGTTCCTCTTGAACTTATGCTCCCTCATCACAGCGACGTATCCGTCGCGCTTCTGCTTGTGGTCCTCGACCTTGTCGAAGAGGCCCTTCTTCTCCTCGTTGAGGCGGTTCCGCTCCTCACGTAGGATCTTTGCCTCTTCGTTCATCTCGTTGCGCTTCTCGATCAGCTCGTTGAACCGCTTCTCGGCGTTGTCAAGCTCTGTCCTCTTCTTCTTCTTGGATGGGTTTACCAAGAGATGCGCCCCCTTGTCGATGCGAGGCTGATAAGAGTATATGTCCGATAAAAATCTATCCCTTCACGACCCCGAGCGGCACCAGCTTCGCCACCTTGGTCGATATTCCCGCCCCGTGGGCGACCTCGACCACCTCGTCCACGTTCTTATATACATCGGGAGATTCCTCGGCGACCACCTTGAGGCTCGCCGCACGAACGTAGATCCCCTGCTCTCCAAGCTGCTCCTTGATCCGCTCCCCGCGGAACTGCCGTACGGCGGCACTACGAGACATGACCCGGCCGGCTCCGTGGCAGGTGGAGCCGAATGTGCTCTTCATTGCGGAATCGGTCCCCTTCAACACGAAGCTTGCAGTTCCCATATCGCCTGGGATCAGCACCGGCTGACCTATCGGCCTGTACTTATCTGGGACCTCGAGCTTCCCTGGGCCGAAAGCCCTGGTAGCACCCTTTCTATGGACCCATACCTTGGTCCGCTTTCCTTCGACCTCGTGGACCTCGTTCTTCGCGATGTTGTGGGCCACATCGTAGACGATTTCCATCCCCAGCTCGTCCGAACGTTGTTTGAGCACCTTCTCGAACGATGCTCTGACCCAATGTACGATCATCTGCCGGTTGGCCCAGGCGAAGTTCGCTGCGGCCTTCATACCGTTGATGTACCGATCGGCCTCCTTCGAGCCGAAAGGAACGCATGCAAGCTGGCGGTCGAATATCCTGAGATCGAACTTGGGTGAGTAATAGGTAGTACCCTCCCTGCGGTAGGAGACCTCCATCTCCTTCAGGTTGTCGCTGCAGACCTGGTGACCGAAACCGCGAGATCCGGTATGGATCATGACCATGATCTGACCCTCCTCATCGATACCGTAGGCCTTTGCTGCCTCCTGGTCGAATATCGAGTCGACCTTCTGGATCTCGAGGAAATGGTTGCCGGCGCCCAACGACCCCAGCTGTGACGAGCCCCTCGAAACGGCCTTGTTACTGACGAGGGACGGATCCACACCCCCCATACAACCGTTCTCTTCCAGATATTCTAGGTCCTCATCCCGACCGTAACCGTTGTTCACAGCCCATGCAGCACCGTCCCTCATGACCTGACGGAGCTCGTCCCCAGAGAGTCGAACGCGTCCTTTGGAGCCCAGGCCGGAAGGTACGTTCTGGAACATCGTGTCGATGAGATCACGGATGTTCGGTTTGATGTCCTGCTCCTTGAGATCTGTACGGACCAGGCGGACGCCACAGTTGATATCGAAACCGACGCCGCCAGGAGAGATCACGCCGGTGTCAGCATCGGTGGCAGCAACACCGCCGATAGGGAAGCCGTATCCCCAATGGATATCAGGCATTGCCATGGAGTTTCCGACGATCCCCTTGATCGAAGCAACGTTCGCTACCTGCTCGGCAGCGTCATCCCTGAGAACGCTCTTGATCATGGAATCGTTGGAGTATATGATCCCGTCTGTGTTCATACCTTTCTTGTAGTCACTCGGGATCCGGTAGCGATAGTCGTCGATCTTCTCTATAGGACCGTTCCATGGCATCGTATCACCTTGAGGACTTCATCCATCTCTGTCGCGATATTTATAGTTATATCAATAACAACGGTAGCCCTGGAACAGTGGCAAGATCTCAAAGCGGGCCGGGACCGCGGCAAGGTCTCTCGGCATCCTCCAGCTTGCTGCGGTCCAGGTGTGTTCTGATAGATATTTAGGCTAAATCCGAACACACCGTATACCAACTGATCCAAGCATCTTGAAAGCTGATAAGGGCCGGGACCGGGAATCGAACCCGGCTCGAGGGATCCACAGTCCCATAGGATACCACTACCCCACCCCGGCCATGCTTAACGTGTGGAGAGGAGAAGGATTCCACTTATCGTATTAATATCTTTATGCTGGCAGAACGACCCCGGTAAGGCGGAACCCCAGGTTCGACCAGTTCCAGGTATACGGCCCTCCCGCACAATATTATATAAGTGGTGCCCGATTCCAGACTGGAACTGCGTTCCGATGGGAGCCGAAGAGAACATGAACGGATATCTGCTCACGGTCATTCTGATATCGCTCCACCTGGGCCTTGCCATCTATGCCAAGCGCAAGAAGATCCTCGAGAGATATCACATGGACATGTACGGTCCTTTCGTCATGTGGAAGACCAAGAAGGGGCTGAAGCTTCTCGAACGGTTGGCGAAGTACAGGGGGTTCTGGATTTTCTACGGCAATGTCTCGCGAGGCATTGTGCTGGTCGTGATGACGCTCATGATGCTGTTCCTGATATGGTCGGCGACAACGGTGAGCATGATCGAGCCGGAGGACGCTCCCGACCCGGTGTTCATTGTTGGCCTTCCCGGGATCAATCCGATCATTCCGCTTTGGTACGGCATCATAGCCCTGGCCACAGCGATCATAATCCATGAGGGAGCCCATGGGATACTTACCCTGGTCGGGAATTTGAAGATCAAGTCGCTGGGGCTGCTCTTCTTCGTCGTGCCCGTAGGTGCCTTCGTCGAACCGGACGAGGAGGAGATGAAGACCACGAACAAGAAGCGACGTGGACGTCTTGTCGCGGCAGGCCCGTCGACGAACCTGTTCTTCGCGGTAGCCTGCGCCCTCATCTTCTCATGGGGGTTCATGGGTTCGATAGAACCTGTCCATGACGGCCTGATAATCACCGGAACCGTTGATGACACGCCTGCGGCGAACGCCTCCCTCGAAGAAGGAATGCTCCTGATCGGGATCGAGAAATGGAACGGATCGAACCTGATACAATCGGCCGACATCAGCACCTATGACGATTTCCACGATTTCATGGAAGGATCGAGGGCTAATGAAACGATCGTGATCATCTATTATTATGAAGGTGAGATCAATAGGACGGGTTCGATCGTTCTGGCGGATCTGTACAACGACACTGAAGACCCCGATGACAAGGGTAAAGGATATCTTGGTGTCTTCTACTTCCCGATCGGCACCCAGGAGCTCAAGGACACGCTCCACCATCCGATCAACAGTGCCGATAGCGGTACGAGCCTGAGGGACAATCTGATCATATACAACGTGATGCTCCCGTTCAGCGGGGTGATCCCGTTCCATGAACCGATGACCGACGTCTACGAGGTTACCGGGCCGCTCGGGATCCTGCCGGACTCTGTCTTCTGGGTCCTCGCCAATATCTTCTACTGGCTGTTCTGGCTGAACCTCATGGTCGGGATCACCAACGCGCTCCCTGCGATCCCGTTCGACGGCTCGTACATCTTCAAGGACACTCTTGACAGTATTCTTAAACGACTCGGGGTCAAGGATGAGAAGAGGGCAAAGATCACCATGAGGGTCCTGATCTTCACATCGCTGCTCGTCCTGTTCTTCCTGTTCTGGATGATCATAGGACCTCATGTCATCGCCGCGATACTGGGTTGAGGATATCATACATCCGCATTCTCCCCATGATAATCCTTTAAATAACCGAAGTTATTTCTACCATCCCGACCTGAGGGCCCGTAGGGTAGCTTGGTCCATCCTATGGCGTTCGGGACGCTGTGACTCCAGTTCAAATCTGGGCGGGCCCACTTATCCTAGATATAGCTTGCATTCGTGGACCCGCGCTCCTCGGAAAAGGACGGTTCTGCTTGGATCTTTTCCTCGGATGGGCGGGCCCTTGGTATGGATATCAAGATAAAGAAACGTATAAATAGAATTCTCAAGTATGGATATCGGCTCTTGTTCAAGAGGTGACAGTATGAGGATAACTATTGTGTTGAGCCTGTTCTTCATCATGTGTGTAGGTGCGATCGGCATCGTGGCCGGGGACACGATCATAGTTGACGATGACGCCGGTTCGTGGCGTCATTGGGAAAATATCCAGGATGCCATCGATGCATCATCATCGGGAGATATCATTCGAGTCTATGCGGGTACTTACCAAGAAAAGCTGACCATTGGTCTGAATAGGACGATCACGGGGAACGGTTCATCCGATACCTTTGTCCAGGGTGACGGTACGGGGGATGTCATCGAGGTCAGCGGAGAGAACGTGACGATTACGGGTCTCGCGATCAACGGCAGCGGGACCTCATGGGGTGACTGCGGTATCGATGCCAGGTTCTCCAACAATATCAGCATCAGCAACTGCGAGGTATGGGACTGTCATGAAGGTATTCTGCTCCTGCTTAGCGACAACGGTACTGTCTCCAACTGCGATCTGCACGATAACATCGGGTCAGGGCTGGAGCTGGGATGGGGCGCGAACAACTTCACGGTCTCGTTCAGCGAGGCCTCCGACAACTCATGGTACGGAATGTACGTTTGGTCCTCGTTCAATGTCACTTTCTTCAACGTGGTCGCTCATAACAACTCCTGGGCAGGACTTCTCGTTGAGGAGGCAGATGATGCAACGGTCCATGTCGGTGAGTTCATGAACAACCCGTTCGGCCTCGATCTCTTTGACAGCCACAATGCGACCGTGATGTCCATAGTTGCGGAACATAATACGGATGGTATACACGTTGAGGACTGTCTGAACATCACGATCATGGACTGCGAGGCTAAGAAGAACACATGGACAGGCATCAACATGTCGTTCTGTCATAATTCGACGGTATGGACGAACACCTGCTCCTGGAACGGGATCGGCTACGGGATGCATGATGGAAGCGAGATCAACGTTTCCGCTTGCGAAGCTCTAAACAATTCTATGGACGGCATCCGATGGAACTCGACCATGAACAGCTCACAGTACGCAAATGATATCATGGGGAACGGATGGGTAGGGAGCAATGTCACGGGAGGGGGGAACAACTCCATCAATGACAATACGATCTCGTACAACAACCAGGACAAGATCAGTATCTATTCAGGACTGCTGATCAACGGTTCGGAGAATGCCACCGTTGACGGGAACACGATAAACAATAATCCGTACTACGGAGCAAGGTTCCACTTCGCTGTGGAACTGAACCTGACGAACAACCAGATCATCGACAACTGTGGAGGGGCGGCGGGGATATTCCTTAGAAGAGTGAAGCATTCGACCTTGAGCTGGAACAATATCTCAAACAGCACAGGGACAGGAGCGGATATCTACTATTCCAGGGACCTGGACATAATGAACAACACGTTCATGACGAATGATAAGGACCTTTCCGGGAACAGTGGAGGGATCTACATCATGACCTCCTGGAACATCACGATAACCGGGAACGATATATCGGAGAACCATGCCACCGGCATCCATTGTCATGGGTCAGATGATATCTCGATCTACCTGAACACAATAACCGACAACGACGGCCGGGGGATCTACCTGGTCTGGTGCTATGACATCAACATCACCGACCAGGATGTGACCGACAGCATGTTCGAGGGGATCCACGTCATCAGCTGTCATCGGATCAATATCACGGACTGCAACGTATCATACAACAATAGGAACGGCGGCTTCGGTTTCTCCGGGATCGGTACCAGCTCCTCCGAGAACGTGACCATCGAAAGGTGTGATGCCGTTCACAACCCGAAATTCGGTGTCAAGGTGAACAGCGGTAAGAACCATTCCCTCATCGACAATTATCTAAGCTACAACTGCGGAGGTGAGGCTGGGCTCTACATAAGCGGCGGTCAGGACCATCTGATCCTTGGGAATAACATATCCAATAATACAGGAGTCGGGATAGAGCTGAGCGGGGTCGATAACAGCCGGTTCAGGAACAATCTGATCCGCGGGAATAATATGAACGGCACACATTGGGTCGGCGGGGTATACAGTAGTGGTTCCGGTGACAATCTCTGGAGATACAATAACCTCTCCAGCAACACCGGAGACGGTTTCGATGTCAGGAACTTCGACGGGTCCACGTTCCAGAACAACGATCTGCACAACAACACCGAGAGAGGCATGGACATCCAGAACTGTCAGTGGGGCAACATCTCCGATAACCGGATCTCGGGTAATGGGATGGAAGGGATCCTGGTGACCTCAGGCAACATGACTTTCACAGGGAACGATGTCTCCTGGAACAACAGGGACAATAGCTGGGACTATGCCGGGTTCTACCTTTCCGATGCGTTCAACTGCACCCTGATCGACAACTACATATCGAACAACAAGAAACACGGGCTGAGGTTACAGAACGGTGGCGGACATGAGGTGAACGGGAATGACATCGTCTTCAACTGCGGAGGGATCTCAGGCCTCTATATCTTTACCTCCGACCATAACACTTTCACCTCGAACAACATCTCGAACAGTACTGGACAGGGGATCGAATGCTATAGTTCGGAATGGAACTCGTTCACGGAGAACACCATCAACGGCAACAACGAAAAGGGTTCGGCCGTCGGAGGGATGTATTTCAGCACGGGTGAGAACAACACCATAGCGGACAACGACATCTCCTTCAACAATGGTCTTGGAGCTCGCCTGCATGGAGCTGAATATGGAAGTATCTCGGGAAATATCTTCCAGGGAAACCTGAACCACGGTCTCTATATCTCCGGGAGTGCGACCGACCTGACGATCCATATGAACACCTTTACCGATAACGGTGGAACGTCTTCCCAGGGTTACGATAGTTCAGGTAACAATCAATGGGATAACGGCTCGACGGGGAACATATGGTCAGATTACGCCTACTGGGACAACAACGGTGATGGGAGAGGGGATGTTCCGTACGATCTGGATGGAGGAAGCGGCGCCGAGGACCTCTATCCGATCTTCAACGTTTCCAGGGACATCATCGTCGACGACGATTGGGCTGGAGCAGATTACAGCACTATCAACGATGCCCTGGAGCACATCGTGGATGGGGCGACCATCCTCGTGTATGACGGTGAATATATCGAGAACATATGGGTCAATGAAACGATATCGCTGGTCGGCAATGGCAGTGCCACCACTTCGATAGAGGGCGGTGGTACAGGAGATGTGGTCAGGTTCAACTCCGATAACGGGATCCTCTCCGGATTCCATGTCAACGGAAGCGGCAGCAGCTTCGGAAGCTCCTGCATAGAGATATTCGATACCGATAACGCAACAGTGATGAACTGCACCGTCGGTGAGGGATACTTTGGGATCTATCTCACTATGGCGACCAGCACGACCTTGACCGATTGCTCGGCCGAGGTGAACAACTCCTACGGGGTCAACCTGTTCCAATCGGGGTATTCGTCCCTGACAAGGATCGTGGCCGGGAACGCCACGACGGGGATCAGGCTCCTTGATTCGGAAAAGAACATCCTCGATGACTGCGCGGCACTCGATAACACGATGTACGGGATATTCATCGGAGATTCGAGATCGAATACCATCCGAGATACGGCGGTCCATCATAACACGGGACCAGGGATCCGGATCGCTGGAGGAGAGCAGAACACATGTAAGGAAACCGGATCATGGTCGAACAGCATCGGTTTCGATATCGAGGATGCATCGAGCACCACTCTTGACACCTGCCTTGCCAGGGCGGGATCCAAGGACGGGATCTCCATCATCGATGGACCAAATACCGAGGTCTTTGACTGCAACTCCAGCTCGAACGATCTGAACGGGGTCTATCTCTCCGGGAACAGCAGCGGTACCTCCATCGAGGATTCGCTGTTGACCGAGAACGATCTTACAGGTATCACGATCGCCGGTGTCGATGGTCTGACAGTGAATGGATGTACGATCCGTGAGAACGGGATCGACGGCATCTACCTCAATAACGCATCAAACAGCGTCCTACGCTACAGCGAGGTGTTCAACAACACGAGGTACGGCGTCTACATCGACGGCAGCTTGAACGAGGTACACAACTGTTCGATCTACCTGAACGGCGATATCGGGTTGAGACTGTTCGATGCTGATAACGGTACGATCGTATACAACGAGATATTCAACAACTCCGACTACGGGATCTCCCTCTTCGGAAGCCATGATAACATGATACACCACAACAACGTCGCCAACAACGGGGGGACCGGATCCCAGGGTTTCGACTCTACAGGAACCAACGACTGGGACAACGGGACCGAGGGGAACTGGTGGTCGGATTACACAGGCCAGGATGGTAACGGTGACGGTATCGGCGATACCGCTTACACTATATGGGGACCGGGAAGTGCGGAGGACCGCTATCCGTTGATGAACTCTACGAACAACACCGCACCCAAGAGGGTTCCAGAAATGCCGATGGTCCTGGCGGCGACGGCCGCGATGTTCATCGCCCTCGCAGTGATCAGACGCCGCCGAGATCGAGCCTAATAGGACCGATGGATCTTGGATAGGCCAGGACCGAATACGAGAAGGATCAGTCCTCGAGCTCCACAAGATCTTTGAAGTGCTCAAGGGCCTCAGGATTCCCTAGCGCATCCCTGTTGCTGACAGCCTCGCCGTGAATTACCTTCTGTACCGCCAGCTCGACCTTCTTCCCCGAGATCGTGCGCGGTATGTCCGGGACCTGTATCACCTTGGCTGGGACATGGCGGGGACTGGCGTTCCTTCGTATGACAGTTCTGATCTCCTTGCGTAGTCCATCGTCGAGCTCGGTTCCGGATCGAAGGACGACGAAAAGGACGATCCTGACGTCCCCATCCCACCGCTGGCCGACAACGATCGCGTCGTTCACAGCATCCAGCATCATCACAGGGCGATATATCTCGGCAGTGCCGATACGGACACCACCGGGATTGAGGGTGGTGTCGGAGCGCCCGTAGAAGATCATCCCGTGGTTCTCCGTGATCTCGACATAGTCGCCGTGATGCCATATTCCGGGAAATCGGTCGAAGTATGCCCCGCGGTACCCCTTGTCTCCAGGGTCGTTCCAGAAGTATACGGGCTGTGAGGGAAAGGACCGGGTACAAACAAGCTCGCCTCGGGACCCTCTCATGGAATTCCCCATCTCGTCGAAGGAGTCCACCGACATTCCCAGACCCCTGGTCTGAAGCTCGCCCGCGTGTACAGGGAGGACAGGGCTGCCTAGGGCGAAGCAGGAGATGATATCGGTACCTCCCGATATCGATGCGAGCTGGATATCGCTCTTGATATGATCATAAACGAAATGGAAGCTCTCAACGGACAGTGGTGAGCCGGTCGAGCACATCGTCCTGACCGAGTCGAGATGGTGGTGGACTGCAGGCCTGTATCCGGCCTTCTCCACGGCATCCACATAACGGGCGCTAGTTCCGAACATCGTCATCCGCTGGTCGTCGGCAAGCTTGAACAACCTTCCCGGATCGGGGTGGAACGGGTTCCCATCGAAAAGGAGCAATGTGGAGCCGAGAGCCAGCGAGCTGACCAGCCAGTTCCACATCATCCATCCGCATGTTGTGAAGTAAAAAACGCGGTCCCCTTTCCTGATGTCGGTGTGGAGTGCATGTTCCTTCATGTGCTGGATCAAGGTCCCTCCCGCACCGTGAACGATACACTTGGGGACGCCGGTGGTCCCCGACGAGTACATGATATATCCAGGATGATCGAAGGGCAGCTGCTCGAACTCCAGTCCGGGTGCTTTTCCACCTCCGAGATAATGATCGAAGGTGACGGTTCCTGGCATACCTCCGATATCCGGGTCATCGCCTGTGAACGGGACCACGACCGTACGCTCCAATGACGGCAGACGGCTCTGGATACCTTTGACCTTGTCAATGGAGTCGAAGCGCTTCCCATTGTACAGATAACCGTCCGCGCAGAAGAGGACCTTGGGTTCGATCTGTCCGAACCTGTCATAGACGCCTTTGATGCCGAAGTCCGGGGAGCAGGACGACCAAACGGCTCCGATGCTGGTGGTAGCCAACATGGCGACGACGGTCTCGATGATGTTGGGCATGAACCCGGCGACCCGGTCGCCGATACCGATGCCGTCATCTCGCAAGGAGGAGGCGGTCCTTGCGACACGAACCTCAAGCTCGCTGAAGGACATGGAAGTGGTCGATCCGTCCTCCGCAGTGAGGACAATAGCATCCGCATCCAACGAGGAATGGCGAAGAAGGTTCTCGGCGAAGTTCAGCCTGGCCTCAGGGAACCATTTCGACGCGAGCATGTCATCCGGTTCCATCAGGACCTGGTCGGACTCACGGCTGGCAACGATATCGAAGAACTCCCACAGGGAGGCCCAGAACGTCTCCCGGTCGTCAACGGACCAGCGCCAGAGTGCTTCATGGTCCCCGAACTCCAGTCCTCTCTTTTCGGAAAGGAATCCCAGATACCGGGTCAATTCGGAGGACGCGATACGCTCCTCCGATGGGGACCATAGTCGATCGACCATCATTGATCCATCCTTGTTCTTGAACGATGATGGCAGCTGTCGGGTCGTGAGGACCGTTCAGAGGGCATCATTCGACCTATGATGAACATCATACAGCGATAAAGTGTTTTCCGATGGTCGGAGAGTAAGATGCCGAAAAGATATTGATGGTGTAGCCTATCTAAGGACGATGTTCGAGCTGAAGAAGCGGGATGGTCTGGCCAGGATAGGTGTGATTGAGACCGCTCACGGCAGGATCGAGACCCCGACGCTCCTTCCGGTCATCAATCCTAGAAAGGTTGTGATCACCCCGACCGAGATGGCGTCCATGGGAGCGGAGATCATCATCACGAACTCCTATATTATCAAACGGAACGAGGAGATGCGAGAGATCGCGCTCTCGAAGGGGGTCCATGAGCTCGTTGGCTTCGATGGACCGATCATGACCGACTCCGGTACATTCCAGTCCCACGTCTACGGAAAGGTGAAGGTCGAGCCGCAGGAGATAGTGGAGTTCCAGAGGGAGATCGGCTCGGACATCGGAACGATACTCGACATATTCACGGAGCCCGACGACCCGAGGGATGTCGTTGAGAGGGCTGTGGACACGACCCTCGCTAGGGCTAGGGAGGCTGCTGGCATCCACGGTGACATGGTGCTTGCGGGACCGGTCCAGGGCTCGATCTTTCCGGATATCAGGACCCGATGCGCCAGATCCTATTCCGATATCGATTGCGGTATACACCCCATTGGAGGGATCGTACCTCTCATGGAATCCTACAGGTATTCCGACCTTGCCAGGATAGTGCTGGCCAGTAAGAAAGGACTCAGACCATCGCGTCCGGTCCACCTCTTCGGCGCCGGGCACCCGATGATGTTCCCGCTTGCGGCCTATCTGGGCGGGGACATGCTGGACTCCTCCTCCTATATCAAGTATGCCCGGGGTGATCGGATGATGTTCCCCTCGGGTACATCGAGGCTCGGAGAGTTGGAGCATCTACCATGTTCATGTCCAGCCTGTTCGGATACGACAGCGGCAGAGCTTAAGGGGATGGATGAGGATGATAGGGCGCTGGTCCTAGCGGAGCACAATCTCAGGGTCAGCTTCGCCGAGATCAGGGCCGTGAAGCAGGCCATAAACGATGGAAGCCTCTTCGAGATGATGGCCCGGAGGGCCAGATGCCATCCAGAGCTTCTCGCAGCTTTGCATGTGGTCCTCGAGGGATGGGAGCAGCTTGAAAGGTATGCCCCGATCGGGCGGAAGGCCTTCATGCAGACAGGTCATGAGTCAACATACCGACCGGTTGTCAGGAGGTTCCTCAAGAGGATAGCGGAAAGATATTCACCTCCACCCGGACCCAGGGTCTTCGTGGACGAGGTGGTCCAGGGCGAGTCCGAGGTCCTCAACCGTGGGCTTGCCAGGGCATCGGCCGATATCTGGGTCAGCTCGCCATTCGGGCCTGTGCCCTACCTTCTGAGCCATATCTATCCTGTAGGTTATGCACTGTTCCATTCGGGAACCCCGATCCTGGAGCCGGGAATGGGAAGCGGGTTCTCAATGAAGGTCGACAGCCGCAAGGACATCAAAGGGGTCCTTGAACACAATGCGATCTCCCTGAACCAGCCGATCGATCCAGCTGTCGCTAGAGTACGTGCCACGGCTGACCATCAGTTCGGGAAGGGTGCCGGGAATGTGCTCCTCGACGGAACAGTTGAGGTCGTCAGGTCCCGAAACACCGACAGGATACGTAATATCAAGGTCGACGGTGAACATGTTGCGACCATGAGGAACGACGGATTCCTCTCGATCCGGTTCCCAGGCGGTCGAAGGTTGGCTGGAGGACTGGATGCACCCGCCATGAGGATAGTGGTCGAGCCGGACTCTGCGGAGTTCAACGTGAAGGGAAAGAGCGTCTTCTCCCGTTTCGTTGTGGACATGGACGATGAGATCAGGCCCGGCGACGATGTGCTGGTGGTCACCGAGGAGTACGAGCTTGTAGCCGTTGGGAGGGCCCTGTTGACCCGGGATGAGGCGATGGATATGGAGAAAGGGGTGGCGGTGAAGGTCCGCGAGGGCGCCGACCAGGCCTCCAATGTGGCCGAATAGGCAGATAGGACCCGATTGATTTCGAATCTGTTCATCCGGTTCTGCCGACTGAAAAGGTTATTAACGATGGAGGGAATCGGGAGGCCAGGGACCTTTCAGGACCTCGGTCCAGGGTACCCATGACATCACATGCCAGTCCGGCGAATGCCATATGATCACTGCCGATACCTGCTTGTCATCTGGCTACATTATTAATACTGGATGTGATAGCAAGGTGGTGAGCAAGAGATGGCTATAGAGCTCGATCGATTCCTCGCAGAGAGGGCCAGGCATCTGAAGGCGTCGGAGATAAGGGAGCTGCTCAAACTGACCGAGCGGCCGGGAATGATATCGCTCGCAGGCGGTCTTCCCAATCCAGCTGCGTTCCCGGTGGAGATCGTCAAGGAATGCATCGACAAGGTCTTCGAGAAGGATATCGACAAGGCTCTCCAGTATGGCACGACGGAGGGTCTCACTCCGCTCCGGGCAACGCTGGCTGAAAGGATGTGCGAGAAGTACGGTTTCGAGTGCGACCAGAACAACGTATTGGTGACCAGCGGCGCACAGCAGGCGCTGTTCCTGACGGGACTTGTATTCCTGGACCCCGGCGATGTCTACATGAGCATCCCGCCGGTCTATCTTGGGGCCATCCAGGCTTTCCACACCGTTGAGGGTAGGTTCGAGGCGATCCCGAGGATCGGCATGGAGGTCGATCTGGACGGCGCCAGGAAGAAGCTGGACAGGATGAAGGGAGAAGGAAGATATCCGAAGTTCATCTATACGGTGCCTACGTTCCAGAACCCGTCCGGCGAGACCATGCCCCTATCCGAGAGGAAGGAGCTCCTTGACATCGCAAAGGAGTACGACCTGATCATCATCGAGGACGACCCGTACGGTGAGATCCGCTTCGACGGGGACCATGTACCATGCATCAAGGCACTCGACGACGAGGACAGGGTCATCTTCATGAGCACTTTCTCCAAGATCCTTGCACCAGGGTTCCGGCTCGGATGGGTCGTCGCCCAGAGGGATACCCTCAGGAAGTACATCCTGGCGAAACAGTCCGTTGATCTCTGCACCAACGTGTTCTCCCAGTTCGTTGCCAACGAATATATAGCCGGAGGCTACCTTGACAGGCATATCACCAGCATCCAGGTGCTCTACAAGAAGAAGAGGGACGTCATGGTCAAGGCGCTGGAGGACTTCATGCCCGAGGGTATCACATGGAACTCGCCCGAGGGCGGCATGTTCTTCTGGCTCAGACTGCCGGAGTGCGTGAACACACGGGAGTTGTTCGATAAGGCCATCGAGAAGAACGTAGCATATGTGGTCGGGGATGCGTTCTATCCCGACAACGACAACTTCTGCTCCATGAGGCTTAACTATTCGTATGCTACGGATGAGAACATCCGCGAGGGTATCAAGCGGCTGGCCGAAGCGATCGCGGAAGAGATGTAAGGCTTAGTGGTTTCGTTCGATCGGCCCGGGCCGGTACATCGCAGGCAAACAGTTTGGCACCAGCCCGCGTCGGAACATCGCTTGAAGTTATAGTTCGAACGACCCATGCTGTGACATCGCTAGCACCCTCGCTCGGTAATTGCTAGCACCCACCCGACTCTTTATCGAAAATGAAGGGGGAATTGATGTGGTCAGACTCAATCGTCGCAGATCTGGACCTCCTCCTCCGCCTTGAGGCCCCGCTTTGCGGCTTCCTTAACTATATCCGTCCCCGGCACCGCGTTCTCTATGGACAGTGCTCCTCGATCGATATTTCCTTTTGTGGCGAGGATCGCGACGATGGACGCGTGCCATCCGGTCAGGCGCTGCATCGCTGTGAACCCTGTCGCTTCATCGAAGCTGTCGATGAGCTCCACCGTCGATGTGTGATTATCGCCATCTTTGGTCCCGAAGCAGCGGACGCGCATGGCGCAGATATCTCTCACCTCGGGCCTTGATATATGCGGTTCCAGGAGGGAGTGGAATACGTCCCTCGGTACGAGCTCTCGTCCGTCGAACACGATCGAGTCGGTCTCGAAGAGGCCCAGATCCTTGAACGCCTTGAACGTCATGAAATGCCCCGGATATCGGAGCGTCTTGTTCTCCAGCGATTCGAGCTGGCCCTCGAAGGTCCAGGGTGCGGTCGAGAGTCCGCCTGATGTGACGAAGGCCTCCAGCTTGCCCAGTGGCTCCGGGAACATGATCCATTCGTATCCGGAGAAGGTCGGCACCTCCGTCACCTTGCCCTTCTGGATGAAGAAGGCGTTTCCGAAGTACTCGTTGGTGAGGCCGTTGATGTTGAATGTCAGTGCGTACCGCCAGGGGGGCTGGGGGTCGAGGGGGAGACCGCCGTCGTATATGTGGACGTCGGTGACCTCGTCCAGAAGGGTCATGCCGTGTGTTGCGAGGTGGACGTTGAGGCCCGGGCCCATGCCGCAGTCCGGGACGATGGTCACGCTGTTGTCGGAAGCCATCCCGTTCCGCTGCAGCTGTTCCCTGACGATGCCCGTATGTCCGCCCAGATCGACCATGTTGGTGCCGGATATCACGGCGATATCGGTGAGCTTCAGGTTGATGTCGTACGGAGCGCAGCTGATCAGGGTGTCGATGTCCTTGAGCAGGCGGAGCATCGTCTCGCGCTCCTTGATGTCGGCCTGGACCGGTGTGAAGATATCGGTATCGAGGAGGTCGGTAAGCCTTTTCGATGCCCTGATGGCCTGGTCCATGTCCTGGTCCAGCATGATTATGCCGTCGGCCTCCCCGAACCTTGCGAGGTCGTAGGCCGCTGCAATCCCGATCCTTCCTGAACCTAGAACGGCGTAGTTGTGTGACATTCTACCGTCTCCGGTCGGTGTATCGGGATACCGTTATTTTGGGTTTTCCCCCCCGATGGAAACAGGTGCTCAGTAGGTCTTGGACAGGAGTACGACATGGCCAGGGCTGCCGCAGCTTGCGCAGTTCATCTCCTCGGCCGGCTCGTTGTCGGTGTTCATGACGGTGCCGAGCATCGTCATGTCCAGCGTATCCTCCATGTCGTGGCCGCAATAATCGGCGCCGCACCAACCGGTCCGGACCATGAAGTCGACGTCCTCGTCCACCGCCTCGCTGGCCTTCTCGATCGTCTTGAACGTCCTCATCGACGCGTCGAGGAACTCCTTTGCCGAGGAGAGGAGCGAGTCCTGGATATCTGTGAGGGTGATGGCGATCGTCTCGACAAGGTCCGTCCGCTTCACGGTGGCCTTGGCATCGGGATCGTCTGTGTCCTTGTCCCTCCTTGAGAGGATGACATGTCCGGCCTCGATATCTCTCGGGCCGATCTCGATCCTTAGAGGCACGCCGCGGAACTCCCAGTGATAATACTTGTTGCCGGGCCGGAGGTCCCTGTCATCGAGCTTGACGCGGTAACCGGCCGCCTCGAGCTCTTCAACAAGGGTGGCGCACTCGGTCTCGACGAGCTCCTTGGTCTTCTTCTGGATGATCGGTACGATGACGACCTGGATCGGGGCGACAGAGGGCGGTATCTTCAATCCCCTAACGTCGCCGTGCACACCTATCACCGCTCCGAGCGAGCGCTCGCTCATACCGTATGTGGTCTGATGTACGTACTGATGCTCGCCGTTCTCGTCCTCGTACTTGATGTCGTATGCCCTGGAGAAGTTGTCCCGATACTGATGGATCGAGGCGAGCTGTAGCGATTTGCCCGAGGGCAGGAAGGTGTCCAGGCCCACCGTGTAATCGGCGCCGGCGAACTTGTCCCAGTCCGGGCGCTTGATGAGAATATATGGGAGTGCCAGTTCTGTGCAGTACCTGTGGGCGATACCGAGGTTGGTCATGATATGCTCCTCGGCATCCTCGTAGCTGGTGTGGGCAGTATGGGATTCGAAGAAGTGGATCTCGCGGACCCTGATGAACGCCCTGGTCATCTTCGTCTCGTACCTGAAGGTGTTGACTATCTGGTAGATCTTGAGAGGGAGATCGGTATGCGACCGGATCCACAGAGCGAACAGCGGGTACATTGCCGTCTCGCTTGTCGGACGCAGCAGCATCGGCACGTCGAGCTCGTTCAGACCGCCGTGGGTCACCCAGTATACCTGGGCGTCGAACCCCTTGATGTGCTCCGCCTCCTTGGCGAAGTCGGTCCGGGATATCATGAGAGGGAAGGAGACCTCGTCGTGTCCTGTGGATTCCATCTCCTCGCGGATGATGGAATCGATGTTCTTCATGAGCCTCCATCCGTACGGGAGCCAGACGTTCATGCCCTTTATCGAGTAACGCTTATCGCACAGTCCGGCCTCCTCAACGATCTGGTGGTACCAGATGTTGAAGTCGGTCTCGTATAGGTTCTCTTCCATGCTATCCCTCGAACTCGGCCAGGGTCAACTGGCCCTTTGGCGACCCTTCTTCCTCCTTCGAGTCGCCTTCCTTGTCCTTCGACAACCCTGAATCCTTAAATAAGCTTTCCTCGATAACGGCCGCTTCATCCGGTCTTTCCTCTTTCACGTCCGCTTTCTCACCATCTTCTGCAATGTTCTCAACCGATGAGGCGGCCTCGTCGGTGGTCGCGTCATCCGCCTCTTGGACCTTCTCGGCATGCTGATCGGGATCTTCCGGGCCCTGATCGAACCGTTCGAAGAGGCTGTGGGTCCGCCGGTGTTCGGTGTACCTGTCGCTCCGGACCTTCCTCACAAGCTCGGCCTCCTCGAGGAGCTCCATGATATCCTTCTGGTCGGTCTCGCCCGCCAGCTCTGCGACCTCCTTCTCGTCGAGGTTCATGGCGGCGATCATGTTCAGGGCGAACTCCTTGTCGTTCTCGAAGACCGCCTGAAGGTCGGGATAGATGCGGTTGCGGACCTCCGATGTGGAAGCGTGGCAGTACTCGCCGATCTTAGTAAGCAGCTCCTTGTCGATCTTGCGCCTCGACCTCGATCGGCTCATGACCATGAGCCAGTTGGGGAACCTCATCCTGCCGTAGACCGGATAGATCATCGGCTTCGAGAGGGACAGTCCTCCGGTCATCATATCGATGGCATATGCCCACAGCCTGAAGGCCTGTTCGTACTTCGATCTGGTCAGATAGATGTCCGCCCTTGACAGGGCCAGCAGCCCCTCCTCCAGGGAGGCGGGGTCCTTGTAAACGTAGGGAACGTTCTCCTCCAGCCAGAGAAGGATGTGCTCCGGGTCCTGGTCCATGGCATTGAAGGCGTCCTTGGAGGAGCGGATGCTCATGGTGCTGAATATCTCGTGGATCCCGTCATAGATGATCTCGTGCTCGTCCCTGAACCCGAGGACCTTCAGGTCGTCCACGTCGATGACGGAGCCCGACCCCTGGCCGGTGCATATCGACTGCAGGTCGTTCACGAGCGACCGGATGTCGCCGCCGGACCTGTCGGCAAGCTTCATCGCCGCCTCCTTGGAGAGCTCGTGGCCCTCCGACTTCGCGATATCCACCGCGGCCGATGCTACCTGGCCGCTGTCTACAGGATAGAACTTTATCGTGGTGCAGAGGCTCTTCAGTGGCGAGCCGCTGCCCTTGGTCAACTGGTACTTGTCATTGACTATGAGGATCACCGGCTGCCGGGTCCTCCTGATGGTGTCGATGATCGCCCGCTTCCCGCCCCGGTCGCCCTGGCCGCGGCCCTCGTAGAGGTTGTCGGCCTCGTCGAGCAGGATGAGCTTCAGGTGGCCCTCCTTTGTGTCCAGGTACTCACCCGATTTGGAGAAGGTGTTGGACAGAGCCCCTTGGGTTGCGACCTGCCGCACCTTCTCGGCATTCCTCTGGTCGGATGCGTTGAGCTCGATCAGGCCCCAGCCCATGTCCCGAGAGAGGGCGATGGCGGAGCTGGTCTTGCCGACGCCGGGCGGGCCGTCTAGGATGAGCGCCTTCTTGGCAGGGGACCCTCTGTCCCAGGCACCGGCCCAGTCCTGCATCTTGCGGACCGCCTTCCGGTTCCCGATGACGGCGGATAGTGACCTAGGTCTGTGCTTCTCCGTCCAGTCGACCATCCAGATAGAAAGCGCCTGGAAGGTTAAATAGGTTATGACGGGTGGAGAGAAAGTGAGACCTCCAACCGATCGTAAACGGCTTGGACAAGGAAGCGGAATGGGCCTGTTCGACGATAGCGCCCCGCTGGCCCTCCACATGATAACATGTCACCTGTAAGCTTTTAATAAGGGCTCGTCTTACACGATACCACGGAGGCTTTTCATGATACAGATAAGGTTCCACGGACGCGGGGGTCAGGGAGCCCAGATCGCCTCGCGGCTCCTTGCGGATGCCGCCTTCCTCGAGGGAAAGGACGTCCAGTCCTACCCCTTCTTCGGGGTCGAGAGGAGAGGCGCTCCGGTCACCGCATTCACCAAGATCGACAGCCGGCCGATCAGGGATAAGTCGATGATCTACGAGCCAGACTTCGTGGTCGTCATGGACCCGTCGCTGATCACTGCCATCGACGTGACCGCGGGCCTGAAGCCCGAAGGGATGATCCTGGTCAATGCGGACACCCTTCCAGAGGAGATCATGCAGGTACTCGGGGACGCGAAGGTGGTCCTGGTGGATGCCTCCGCCATCGCAACAGCTCACGGACTCGGCAGCAAGGAGAACCCCATCGTGAACACCGCCATCCTGGGGGCCTTCGCCAGGCTCTCGAAGGTAGTGGGGCTGGATGCAGTGAAGCAGGCCATCGACCAGAACGTCCCGAGGAAGGTGGATAAGAACAAGGACGCCGCCATCGAGGCCTGGACCCTCGTCGAGGAGAAGGAGGGATCGGAATGACGCAGTCCTACGATGAGATCACGCTCACCCCGATAACGAACAGGGACTCCACGGTCAACAAGACCGGTGGTTGGAGGACGCTCAGGCCGGTCATCGATGTGGAGAAGTGCATCAAGTGCTGGAACTGCTGGAAGTTCTGCCCCGACATGTCGATAATCATCAACAGGGGAAAGGAGCTTCCCGAGGTCGATTACGATTACTGCAAGGGATGCGGGATTTGCGTCCACGAGTGCCCGGTCGACGCCATAGTCATGGAGAAGGAGGTGTGACGATGAAGAAGGTCATCACAGGGAACAAGGCGACGGCCTACGGCGTCAAGGTATGCAGGCCAAAGGTGATAGCCGCCTATCCGATCACGCCCCAGACCACGATCGTCGAGTATATCGCCGATTTCATCGCCGACGGATCACTGGAGTCGAAGTTCGTCAAGGTCGAGAGCGAGCACAGCGCCATGGCGGCCTGCATCGCCGCCCAGAACACCGGCGTAAGGACCTTCACTGCTACCTCCGCCCACGGACTGGCCCTCATGCACGAGATGCTCCACTGGGCCGCCGCAGCTCGGACCCCGGTCGTCATGGTGAACGCGAACAGGGCTATGGGCCCTCCATGGAGCATCTGGGCGGATCACCTCGATTCGATATCACAGAGGGATACCGGATGGATCCAGACCTACTGCGAGAACAGTCAGGAGATCCTCGACACGATCATCATGTCCTACAAGATCGCTGAGAACCGCAAGGTCATGCTCCCGGCCCTGTTGAACGAGGACGCCTTCTATCTCACCCATACGGCCGAGGCGGTGGACATCCCGGACCAGGAGCTGGTGGATGAATTCCTTCCCGACTTCGAGCCTCGGTACAAGATAGATACGGAGGAGCCCTTCGGCTTCGGCTCGCTTGTCATGCCCGACAACTACTACGAGTTCCGCTACAACATTGCCAGGGCCATGGAGGCCTCCAAGGAGCTCACCCGGGAAGCGGTGCAGGAGTTCGCAGAACTCTTTGGACGCGATTATCACGGGCTCATCGAGGAGTACAGGACCGATGACGCCGAGTTCATATTGATGGGCATGGGCACCCTGGTCTCCACTGCGCGGGATGCCATCGACGAGCTCAGGGACGAGGGGCACAAGGTCGGCCTGGTGAAGGTCCGATCGTTCAGGCCCTTCCCGCTGGAGGAGATGAGGGACCTTGCCTCGCGGATCAAGAGCATCGCGATCATGGAGCGGGTCTACGCCTTTGGTAACCGCGGACCGCTGTTCAACGAGGTCTGCGGCGCCGTCTACAACTCCGGGCACCGACCGTTCCTCAAGAACTACATAATCGGGATCGGCGGACGCGACGTCCGGGTTCAGGACGTGAAGAATGTATATCTCGACCTGCTCAAGGAGACAGAGGGTGCCGACGACGGGATTCCCGAGGAGGAGCTGAACTGGTACGGCCTCGTAGGGCCCGGGGGTGATTAGATGATCCGACTCAGCATTCCGGAAGAGGAGTACATGCATCCGGGGCACGTCGCTTGCCAGGGATGCGGCGCGGCGCATGCGATGAGGTACGCCCTCAAGGCGCTCGGACCCGACACGACCATGAACATCCCGGCCTGCTGCTGGGCTGTCATACCGGGTATATGGCCGAACAGGAACCTCAAGGTCCCGCTGCTATACACCTGGTGCGATCATCCTGTTCGCGATCTTCCTGTTCTTCGGCAACGAATCGGGCAACCGCAAGGACATCAAGTTCAGCGACTTCATGAAGGGTGTTAAGAACGAGACCAACCACCCGCAGAATACCTTCGAAGTCACGTTCACTCAGACCGGTATCACATTCCAGAATGTGTCGAAGGCGTCGCTCAAAAAAGACAGCAAGCAGAAAGTCGTCCGGAGTTTCGTTCCGCTGGTCGGAATCGATGACACGACCAAAGCAAAACTGACCGACCTTCTCGATCAGAAGAAGATCGCGTACTCGGGCGGCAAACTGGATTCCGACTGGTTGT
>JANQNJ010000061.1 GCA_028279645.1 Thermoplasmatota archaeon | reverse complement strand
TCGCGCTGACGCCGGCGCTGACCTCGTCCTCATCGGACGACTCCTCTATCTCAAGCGGGGCGAATATCGTAAGATGGGTGATGTTCGCCCATATGAGACGCAGGTCCTCGTCGTAACCGGTGCTGCGGGCCTGAACCCATTCATCGTCCCCTTCATCGTAGAAGTATATCCTGAGCCGGCTCTCCTTACCAGTCACCGTTGCAGTGTTCAGGAAGAGGCTGATGTTGATCCATTCGATGTTCAGGCTGCCCTGAACGGTGATCTCGAAGAAGATGCTGATATCCTTGATCTGGTCCGAGGATGGGTCCGAGGCGAGGCCGCGGACCAGCGTACCGGTCCCGTTCACGAGGGCCTTTACCTGGAGCCATGCCCCGTTGCTGAATATGAACGGTTTGAGCTCCAGGAGGCGCTGACCAGGAGAGACCTTGATGAGGATGGGCGAGCCGATATCGTTCGGATAGGTATGTTCGTTCACACCGTCGGTCGCCAGGATGTAGTACTCGATGTCGTCGGTGACGTTCGCTCCTGGGATCGTGGCCTCGTACGTCCCGTTGACGTCGGTGCCGCTGACGAGCGACATTGCCATCTCCATGTAGATTGTGTCGTTGTAGGCGCGGTACATGAGCTTGGCGGAGGATATCTGCCTGTCGTCCACGATGTCGGCCCTCACGACGATGGGTCCACCGATCACGGCGGATGAGAGCGGATCATGGAAGATCCTTGGAAGGGTGGTGTCAGGCCTCAACGTGACATTGATGAACTGTACCTCTGATGGCACCACGGCCAGATTGTCGTAGATGTCCGAGACCTCGATATAGTAGTGGATCCCGGACAGAGTGACGTTGTCGGAGGATATCTCGATATAGTAGCTGTTCCCGGTGTGGTCCATATGCAGCTCGTCGTAGGCGCCGGGACCGGTCCGGAAGAAGACCTTGGCGTACTTCAGGTCGGATTCGTCGATCACGGTGGCGGATATGTTGATCGCCTCTCCCACGAAACCACGCTTGAGAGGGAAGTGCCCGATGCTCGGAGGCTCCTCATCGGGAGCAGATGTGTTGGTGAAGAACCATCTCGTTTCCGAGACCACCTGGGACCTGCCGTCGTCGACCATGATGTGCCAGTAGTACTCGGTGGCGTTGTCGAGGCCGAAGGCATCGTGTTCGGTCAGGTTGCCGGTGTAGACCTCGGGAGGTGTGACGTTCTCGCCGAAGTAAAGGGTATAGTTGAGATCATCTCCGTCGATATCCGATCCAAGCCATCTGAGGGTGATGTTCAGACCGGCGACGGTGGCCCTGTTGTTCGGATAGACAAGGGTGATCTCGGGATCTGTGTTCGGCGGGAGGTTGTCGATCGTGATGTTCAGGAAGTCCGTGGACTTCCCCTCCTGGTCCAGGGCGATGATGCGAACGGTCACATCGATCCTGGTCTCGGGAAGGTCCAGTTCCGTATCCCATTGTACGGAGTGCATCACGCCCTCGGGATCGGAATCAAGGCCGTTGAGGATCCCCTCGATCGACATTTCCTGCCAGATCATATCCGAGAGCTTCCTGTACTCGAGGGTGACATTGATGGTGTCGTTGTCGAAATCGAAGAGGGTGAAGTTGAGCGGATACTGGCCGGATATCACCGGAGGGAAGGTGCTGAACTCCACCACCGGCGGAAGGTTCGCCACCTCGGTGTTGTTCACCATGATGGAGATCTGGTCGGAGCCGCCCGTTGCGTAGCCGTCGCTGGCGGAGATGTTGAACCAGAAGGTCCCGTTGACCATTCCCACATCCTCGACGGACCGCCAGGTGATCATGTGTGGAATGCCGCTGGCGTTGGATGCAAGATCCTTGCCCTCACCAAAGAAGGTCGCGGTCAATGGCAGACCTGTGCCGTTGGTGAAGGTCGCGTTGATGTTCACGGGGTCCGCGTTCCCGTCAGAGATCAAGAAGACGATGTCGATATAGCCGCTCATCTCGTAGAAGATCGGATCGATCGAAATGCTCGGCAGCTGGTTAACGATGGTGAAGTTCTCGGTATGTGTGCTGTTCATGTTCACTGACCGGCTCATGTTGTCGGCCCTGAACACGACGGTTGCTACGACCTCGGGATAGGTGATGTTGCCAAGCCCGTCGCCGAGCGTCAGATACAGTACATGGAACATCGGCGTCGAACCATCGACCCCGGTTGCCGGATCGGCCCCACCGAACAACGTGGTGGCATACTGCGTCGACCCCTCCGTCGCCACTAGGACGTCGGCTCCCTCGATGAGATGGTCCTCGGTGTTGTTGACGTAGATATCCAGGTAGTTGTGAATGCGGACCGAGGAGTTTCCGCCGAGGAGTGAGCTCGAAGCGTTGACCGTAGAGGTGTAGATATCCAGCGTCGATCCGGAGATCTCCAGGTCATAGAACGTCGCGCCGATGAACGTGGAGTTCCAGACCTCGGCAGACGAGTCGGACATGGTCAACCCGGTGATGTTGTTGGCGAACATCACCCTCCAGAACTCGACGGTCTCCGATCCGTACACGGCGACCCTGTCAGTGAAATTGGAGCTTTCGATGGTGGCATTGGTACATCGATCGAGCCAGAGCCCGATGCCGATGTTGGACGAGTTGACGTCGCTGAGGGAGATCATATCGGAACGGGAGGCAACGAAGCCCCAGTCACTAGCGTTCATCACGATATCCTCCAGGGAGATCTGGTCGGAGCCGATGAACTCCATATCCTCGAAGTTTCCACCGAACCTGCAGTCAACGAGATCGATACCGGTGGACCCGCGAACCTCGATGCCGATATCGGAGTTGTTCATGAATCTCGATGCGATGATCTCCACATCGGTGGAGTTGATGATCATGACGCCAAGCTCGTTGCCCGACATGTCGACCGTATCCATCAGTACATCGAAGCTGTACGCGATCAGGATCCCTTGGCCGTTGGAGGAGATGTTCTGCCCTGAGACGTCGACATCCTGGCATCCAATGAAGCCAAGGTAGCCGGCGTCGGTATCGGCCAGCACCTCGACGATAGTTGCGTTCCTGAAGTATAGTACCTGACCACCGTTGACGGTGTTGCTGGTGTCGATATCGAGATCGAAATGGGTGAACCGGTCGCCGTCGATCAGCAGACCGTTCGCATCCGCCGTGATATCCACATCATTGAAGGAGGCCTCCTCGGTATCCTGAAGCATAACGCCCATCCCGCCGTACACGGATGTATCGGAGATGGTTATCATCACGTTCTCGCAGTAGAGGCCGTACCCCTGTCCATTAAGCTCCGAGCCGGTTACGACCGCGTCCACATACCGCAGCTCCAGTCCATGGCCCCCGTACACCTGTTTGGTGGAGGTGAGGTTGACATCCTCGATCTCCAGTCCTGAGACCGCTTCTGCCACCAACACGGAGGAATCGGCGCTCACGGCAAGGTTACGGAGAACGGTGCCCTGGTTGTAGGTGATGATGCCGTGATACCCATCATACACCGTGAGACCGACGATGGTGACGTTGTCCGACAGGACCGTGATCACTGCCTCATCGTCAGGGGTGTTGTGGTGGATGATGGAGAACGATGCGTTTCCCTTGATCCGGACCTCCCTGGTGACGGTGAGCTGCTCGTCGTAATCCCCGGCGAAGACCCTGATAATATCCCCATCTGCAGAGCTGTCCAGTGCGTCCTGGATCCGGTCGAAAGGATGCTCTTTGGAGCCGTCCATCTCTGGGTCGCCGACGTTGTCATCGTCGACGTAGATCGTCAGGGCCGCGGGGCGCGTGAACATGAGCAGTCGGTCCTCGCTCATGTTCACGCCGGTCATGTTATTCCACGGACCCAGCTTGACGGTGACGTAGGTGTCGTTGTACTGGGCCGGCCCGCTTCCGTTGAACCAAATGAATGAGGCGTTGATGATGCGGCTGTATCCGGACGGATCGGTCTTGGGATCTGCACCGCCGTACATCTCCGTTGAGTAGATCGCCGAGCCGTTGTCCAGCACCAGGAGCTCTACCTCCGGGATCGGCATACCCTCTGAATTGTTCACGTAGATCTGGAGACGGCTCTTCACCACGAGCCAGGAGGAGGCAGAGAGGTTGATATTGGACATGTTGAAGGAGGTGTTGAAGAGGGTGAAACCACACTTGGGCGATCTCAGGACGAGGTGATGCCCTCCGGTGGTGTTGCCGAGCACGGAGTCGATCAAGGTCACCAGCGCCTCGGTGGCATTGATGTGTTCGAGGTTGTCCTGGAGGCGGGCGCTCAATTCGAGTTCGTCAGGGTCGTCGATGTTGATACCGGTCACGCTGCAATCGTGAATGTCCACATCGAGCATGTTCCCGCCCCGCCAGATATCTATGCCGACAGGCTGGTCGAAGAACTCTCCCGATATCACACCGTTCTCAGAGTATTGTGTGTACAGACCGCCGTTGGTGTTGTTGTAGGCCATGATATCCTCGAGGACGCAATCGTCCGAGCCCGTGATGTAGAGACCGTAGTTGCCCGTGTAGGCAAAGGTCGTGTCTAGTATCCAGGACCCATCGCTCATGGAGAGATAGATCCCCTCCTCGGAGGAGTTGGTGAAGCTCGAACCCATGACCGTGATGTTGTCGTTCCACAGGGCATAGATGCCTTTATCATCCGAACCGTTGGCGGTGATCTCGTCCAATGTGAGGTTGGCACAAAAGAGCATGTAGATGAAGCGGCTCGACACGTTCTCCATGACCACGTCGTTCAAGGTGGAGTTCTCGATATACATCAGGTTTAAAGCGTCGTGGGTCATGTTCCGGAACATGAGGTTCTGGAACGAGATGTGGTCATCATACCTGAAGTGGAGGCCATCGGTGGCGTTCTCGGCGTAGAGATCCCCACCTGATATGTTGTCACAGTATCTGAGATCGAAGGCGTCGCCGGATGAATCGTATGAATAGGAACTCCATATGCTGCTGTTGTCGGTATTGCGGATGGATAAAGGGAGGTGGTTGTCATAACTGGTTATATTGCCAAGCTTGGTCCAGTTGCAGCGATCGACCCAGTATCCGTAATATGAACCGTTCGACCATGAGCCGTTGACCTCGATGTCGGTGGAGTACCTGATCCTTGCGTTGTACATATCGGCATCGGACAGCCAAAGGTCCTGGGCGGACAGGTCGTTGGAGTACGATACCTCCATGCAGTAGTAGCCTCCTAAAATGCTGATGTTCATAAGATCGAGGTCGCTGGATTCGACGATATGGAGGGTGTAGAACTGGTTCTCCAGCTCCAGGTCAGCCAAGGTACCGCTGCAGTTGTAGAGGATGAGTCCCGCGATCTCATCACCGGATATCGCAACCTCCTCGTCCTTGTACAGAAGGATGGGCTCTCCCTCGTCCATGACATCCGAGAGGGTGTGATCGAAATGCTGTGCCACCACGCCCTGTATACCAAAAGAGAAGGTGCAATCGAAGAAGTCGATGTCGTTGAAGGTGCATCCACTGGATTCGTCCAGGCTGAGTGCGAATGCGGTGTTCCAGACAGTGACGTTGACTAGATCGGCATCGGAAGCGAACAGATAGATCCCCTGCGTGCCGTTGTGGATCACAACGTTCTCGATCGTGGCACCGCTCACGTAGGACATCAGGAAGGACCAGCTGAGGTTGTTGGTATCGACGGTGATGTTCTCCAGGGTCAGTCCGTACAGGGTGTCATCGACCAGCGGCTGGGCGAAGACCGCAGTTGTGGTGTACATGAAGTGGGTGTCGTTCACGGAGCAGTTGTTCCCGCGGATGGACAGGGCCGATCCGCCGGAGGTGAAGGCAAGATGAGCGACCGAGACGTTCTCCGACTCGATGTTGAGGGAAGGATATCCGATCAGGCGTTCGAAGGTGAGGTTCTCGATCACGACGTCGTCCGCCTCGACCTCCATCGGATCGAGGCCGATGGGGAGAACGATGGTGGTGTCCGACGCATCGTTCCCGAGCAACGATATCGAGCGAACGATCTTCGGGTCCTCCTGGTATGACCCCGCGGCCACCCGCACGATGTCGCCGTGGGTGGCGTTGTCGATGCCGCGCTGAATGGTGTCAAAAGGATGGATGCTGGAACCGTCCATGTCCGGGTCGCCAGCGTTGTCATCGTCCACATATATCGTGAGGTTAGCGGGCCGTGTGAAGTATTCCCAATGGGTCGTGTTCATGTCGATGTCCCGCATGACCATCCATGGACCCAGTTTGACGGTTGCATCGGTATCGTTGTACTCCCCTGTTGCAGATCCGTTGAAGCCCATGAACGGAACACGGATCCATTCCAGCATGCCCGATGGGCCGGTGGCCTTATCTGAACCGTCGAATGCGTTGGATGCGTAGCGGGCCTCTCCGTCGCTGGCGACCATGGCCTCGATGCCCTCCACCGGTTCACCGTCGCTGTCGTTCACGTAGATGTGCAAGTAGTTCTGGGCCTCCACATAACCCTCGCTGTTCACGTACAGCTTGGAGCTGTTGAACTCGCAGTCTACGAGATAGATATCGGAAGCTTCCACCCATAGATCGTACGTGGTGGAGTTGTGGAAGGTCGAATTGAACACCTCCAGCTCGGAGGAGGAGGCCTCGATGAGCCATTTGGAGGTCTCGAGGTGAGATGATCCGATGACGCAGTTGGTGGAGGTGGAGACGAAGAACGCCGAGTCGGACATATTGTTCAGCTCAACGTATCGATATTCGTTCCTGTCGCTCTGATATTCGTATATTCCGTCGACGCATCCCTCCACGGTCCCGTCAAGGACGGCGTTGTAGCTGCCTTCCTGAAGATACACTCCATACTGTGTGGCATTGTCCACGTAGAACTCAGCCAGGGTGGTCCACGTCGTCTGGTAGAGGTGGATGCCCCGGACCGAGTGCAGGGAAGTTATGTCCTCTATTGCGTTGAGGGTGGAGGCCTGCACGATCAGACCGAAATTGCTGTCGACGGTGGTGATACCTTCCAGCAGGTTCGAACTGCTCCCATATAGGTAGACCCCGTACGATCCCTGGTACTTGCAGGTACCGTTGTAGAGCCTGTTGGTGTTCGAACCGTAGAGGAATACCCCGTGTGAAGCGGAATCATAGATATTGAAACCGTCGATGGTCACCTCATCGGTGGAGCTCAGATATATTCCAGCTGTGCTCGAGTTCGTGACCTTCACGTCCTCGAGGTTCCCGTGATCACTGCTGTAGAGATAGATCCCGATGCCGGTATCGTTGACAGCAGTATCGCTGATGTCGTAGTAATGGGTCTCGTAGAAGTAGACCGATTGGGTGCCGCCGTCCTCGATCGTTACGTCCGCGAGGGTGGTGTTCTCCGAGAGCCTGGACTCGATTCCGTTCCCGACCGTCGATGAGAACATCTCCACGGTGGTATTATCGGAGACCACGATCTCCAGATTGATGTCCATGGCCGAGGAGATCGTTCCGTAGACCTCGGTCATGGAGGAGCCCCATATGTAGCTCGATATCATGTTGTCGTAGAACGTGTTGTTCTCGGAGCGCATCCCCACGCTGTCGGAGATCAAGAGGCCCTGGTCCCCGCCCCAGATCGTCGAGTTATGGATCGTGCCGGTGCAGTTCACAAAGGCAACGAACGAGGTGTTGATATCATCGATATCGAGGTCCTCCTGGTCCCGATAATAGTGGATATCCTGCCCACCGGTGGTGCTTGTACCGGTGAAGCGGTGCTGGAAATGCTCATCCCTGGTCCCGAATATCCCCAGGGCATGGGTAAAATTGGTCCACTGGCAGTCATCGACCGTCTGATGGGAGGCTTCGTTGAAACGAAGACCGTACTTGCTGTTGTTCACCGAAAGCCTTTCCCAGGTGATATACTTGGAATCCTGGGAGTCCATGGCATAGGTGGTTATGTCCTCGATGGCCATGTCGGAGAATGTGATGTTGTCGCTTCCATCGGCGTATATCCCGGTGTTTGCGCCGGTGATTTCGCCCCAGGCCGCTGAGCAGTTGTCGCTGTTCTGGACCCAGAGGCCGACCCCGGCATCGGTGACATTGAAGCGCTCGACCCCGACCTGGCTTGTGAAGACAAGGCAGATCCCGTAGGATGGGGTGCCGTGGATCACGATATCGGTCAGGTTCGCGTCGTTGGATGTGAAGAGATAGATACCGTATGTCGCAGTAGAGGATATCTCCAGATCGTCCAGGACGGTGCCGTTGGCCCCGGAAACCTCGACCCCGGCGGACCCGTCCGATATGACGCAATCGGTCAATGTCAGATCATCGCCGGTGGCATAGACCACGGCAAAGGTCGAGTCCTGCAGATCGAATCCGGAGATCGAGACGGTATCGTTCTCGACATGAACGGCATTCTTTGAGCCGCCTGCGTCGATCACGGTGTCGGCGCTGCCGTTCCCTATGATCTCGACCGTTCTGTTGACCTTGAAATAGTCGTAGGTGCCGTTATAGACGTGGATCACGTCGCTCTCATTGGCGTTATTGATAGCGTCCTGGACCGTGTTGTAATCGGCCCACGCACCGGCATCGTCGTCGACGACGATGTCCGCACCGGAGGTAAGTCCGGCTATCAATGTCAGTAACGCTACCGTGGCTAAAATCAGAAGGCGTTCCCGGGTGTGCATATTATCCCGGGCTGGATAATTCATATATCCGCATATATAGGTATCGTTTATAAGGAAATGACCGCTGGCCCTGTCAAGAACGCTGATCCGACCTCGGTACGTCGGCCCATGTCGAGTGTTATGGAGGTGCTTTCGCAATGGTTATCTAGGGGTGGCTTCTTACAACATATCGAATGCATCTCATCAAGTTCGGTGGCAGCGTGATCACCCACAAGGGAAGGGAACTGACCCTGCGGCGTAAGGTACTTCAGAGGCTGTGCAGGGAGCTGAGAGCTGCCAAGGGGGAAATGGTCCTGGTTCACGGTGCCGGGTCATTCGGGCATACGAAGGCCAAAAGGTACGGGCTCAAGAAAGGGATAAAAAAAGGGTATTCGCCGATAAGGGCGGCACAGGTACAATGGGATGTGCGGGACCTCGACCAGGAGGTCCTGAAGGCGGGCCTTGATGTCGGTCTGCCTTTCACGTCGATACCTCCGTACCCTATACTAAGGATGCACAACAGGAAGGTCAAGGTGTTCGACCCGAAGCCCTTCGAGATCGCCCTTAAGGAAGGACTGGTCCCGGTGACCTTCGGTGATGTGGTACTCGACGGAAAGCAGAGGGTCGCGATCTGTTCGGGCGACGACCTCATGGTGCACCTGGCTAAGTACTTCCGGCCCGAGAGGGCGATCTTCGTCACGGTGGAGGACGGCGTCTACGACCGGCCTCCTTCGGAGAAGGGGGCGCAGTTCATCGAGGTCCTGAGCCCGAAGAAGAAGGTCAGGTCAGGTTCCTCCGGGGTGGCCGATGTGACAGGCGACATCGGCAAGAAGGTCGACTCCATGCGAGAGATGTCCAGGTTCGGGGTTGAGACATTGGTGATCAACGGCCTGGAGTCAGGACGGCTCAGGCGGGTCCTGCAGGGGAAGGAGACCCTGTGCACCCGTATGCCGGCGGAGGGGAAATGAAGGGTCTGGTACAGCGTCTCCTCGACGGTGACAGGAGGGCAGCAGCCAGGCTCATCACCCGGGTGGAGAATGATCGCTCCAGGGCCTTCGAGCTCATGAAGGAGGTATATCCCCACACAGGTGAGGCACATATCTTCGGCATCACAGGGCCGCCCGGTGTCGGCAAGAGCACGCTGATAGAATCATTGACAACGAAGCTCAGGGAGAAGGACCAGAGGGTCGGGATCATCGCCGTGGACCCGACGAGCCCCTTCACTGGCGGCGCACTGCTTGGAGACAGGCTCCGAATGAACACACATTCCGACGACAGGAAGGTCTTCATCAGGAGCATGGGTACAAGGGGGCGGCTAGGTGGGCTCTCATGGGCGACACCGGAAGCGATACAGATACTCGACGCCTTCGGCTGCGACACCATCATCGTCGAGACGGTGGGAGCTGGCCAGGCCGAGGTGGATATCATGCGGGCCGCCCATACGTCCATAGTGGTCGAGGCCCCGGGACTGGGCGACGACATCCAGGCGATCAAGGCGGGTGTGATGGAGATAGGAGAGATCTTCGCAGTCAACAAGGGGGACAAGGAGGGGGCCGATTCGGTCGTCTTCCAGATCGAGGCGATGCTCGACCTGAACCCCGCCCTCAAGGAGGACGGGGCATGGAGGCCGCCCGTCGTGAGGGTGTCATCCTTCGACGGCTCCGGCATGGACGACCTCATCTCCAGTATGAACGATCACAGGGCCTATCTACAGCAGGAGGGAAGGATCATGGAGAAGGAGATGAGCATGGCCAGGCAGGACCTCATGATGCTTATGCAGGAGGCCGTCTCCTGCAGATTCTACGAGGGAGGGGAGGAGGAGGACGCCTTCGAGGCCGCGGTGGAGAGGATCGCGATCAGAGGCTCAGATCCATACACCGAGCTGGAGGGGCTCCTGTCCGGTTGAGCACGAGGGGGACCTTACCATGAAGTTCAAGATACCGACCGTGCTCAAGGCGAGCGAGATCCTCGACAAGGGGTTCCGCAGGGCATCCAAGATCTCAACAGATTCCAGGTACCGCAGGGAGCGTAGGAGCGAGAACATCAGCAAGGTCACCAGCGCGGGAAGCACGATCTCGGCAAAGCTCCGCCAGTATGTGAAGGCCTTCCCGTCATCGGACCAGGTCCCGCCATTCTACTTCGACCTGATAGACCTGCAGGTGGGTATGGGAGAGATGAAGCACTCGCTGGGGGCCCTCGACTGGGCGGCCAAGCGGATCGACGCCGTCGTGAACGAGGCGGTGAAGGATATCAAGCGCTGCCACGAGTCCGGCGAGATGGCTGCAATTCAGAAGCGGACCTATGGACGGATATCATCGATAATGTCCAGGGTGGAGAAGGACCTGGACTACCTGAACAGGGCCCGCGATCTACTGAAGAAGATGCCCGACATCGAGATGGACCTGCCCACGGTGGTCATCGCCGGCCATCCAAACGTGGGCAAGAGCACCATCATCAAGAAGCTGTCCACAGCGAAGCCTGAGGTCGCCTCGTACCCGTTCACCACCCAGGAGATCTTCATGGGAGTGATGGAGTTCGACAGGTCCCGCATCCAGATACTCGACACTCCCGGCCTGTTCCTCAGACCCGATGAGGACCGTAACCTCGTGGAGCTAGAGGCCGTGGCAGCGCTCCGCCACCTGGCCACATTGGTCGTATTCGTCCTCGATCCCACGGAATACTGCGGATACAGCTGGGAGGACCAGCTCGGCCTGCTGAAGAGCATCACGGAGATATTCGACAGACCCACCCTGGTGGTCATGAACAAGGCGGACATGGGCGTCCCGGAGGGAAGGTCTTTCGAGGGAGCCCTGCTGGTGTCCGGCGAGACCGGTGAGGGTCTGGAGGAGGTGGAGGAGGCAATCAAAAAGGCGCTTGCCGAGATACCCACCGAAGCCGCCCCCGAGCCATGGGCGGGTGAGGACTGAATACAAGCGAGGGTGCAAGCGGTTTCTCGGCGTGGGATGCATTATCCGTCTGTGTTTTCCGTCTGCGTTTTCCGTCTGCGTTTTATAAAAGGGCGGGTCCCGACATCGTTCAAGCATGGGTGTTAGCGTTTTATCGGCGTGGGCCGTTCGTATTTTATTTTCGTCCGGTAGGGGGGGTCCCGACATCGTTCAAGCATGGGCGCAAGCGGTTTATCGGCGTGGGCCGTTCGTATTTTATCTTCGTCCCGTAGGGCGGGTCCCGGCATCGTTCAAGCATGGGCGCAAGCGGTTTATCGGCGTGGGTCAACGCTCTTTTCTAGCAAGATTATATATGAGATGGACCAATCAGGACGGCATGGCACCCGAGGTCGTGGTGGTCGGTGCGGGGCCCGGAGGCTCCTCAACGGCTTACTTCCTGGCAAAGGCCGGTTACGATGTAAAGCTCCTTGACAGGGCGGAGTTCCCGCGGGAGAAGGTCTGCGGCGGAGCTATCAGCCCAAGGGCCCTGAACATGCTCGACGAACTGGGCATCTACGGCAAGTTCGAAAAGCAGGGGTTCCAGAGGATCAGGGGGGTCAAGGTCAGGGCGCCCAACGGAAAGTTCATGACCGGCGACGCTCCGGAGGGGAACAAGTACAGGAACTTCGGGTTCACCGTGAGGAGGACAGAGTTCGACGACCTGCTCCGGAACCACGCGATCGATGCTGGTGCGGAGTTCCAGGGCGGGACCTTCGTCAAGAACGTTCTAAGAAAGAACGGAAGGCCCACCGGCGTGATAGCCAGGATCGGCGGGGCGAACAAGATCGTCACGGCCGACCTCATCATCGGGGCGGATGGACCGGGCTCGATGATATCGAGGGCGATGGGCCTCAACAAGAGGGAGCTCAAGGATATCGGGGTGGCCAACAGGGCCTACTTCGCCAATGTGGAAGGGCTTTCCGAATATGTGGAGTTCCACTATGACCTGTCCGTGCTTCCGGGCTATGCCTGGATATTCCCCCTGGGCGATGGCACGGCCAATATCGGCCTGGGCGGTATCGTTCCGTACCTCAAGAAGGCGGATGCTGATATCTTCAAGCTGATCGACAAGTTCGTCGGGAGCACCGTGGCGGACAGGCTCAAGGGGGCGAAGCTCGAATCGAAGATACTGGGATGGCCTCTGCCGATGGGCGGAGCGATCGAGAGGAGCTATGCCGACAACGTCATGCTCGTCGGCGACGCCGCTCATATGGTCAATCCCCTTACAGGAGAAGGGATCGAGTATGCCATGGAAGCTGGGAAGATGGCAGCGGAAGTGGGTGTCAAGGCCCTCGAGGAGAGGGACACCTCGGCCGCCTTCCTGAAAGCGTACGAGACCGAGTGGCGGAGCCACTTCACCGAGGATTACAAGTACTCCATCAAGATCAGGAAGATGCTCATGGCCCGCCCGTGGCTAATGAACATCGTGGTAGGCAGGGCGCAGAAGAAGGAGAAGCTGGCCCAGCTCATGGCCGGCGTGATCGCGAACATCACCGACAAGAAGGAGGCGGGCTCACCCTTCCGGTGGCTTAAGTACGTTCTCTGAGCCAGGACCGAACGGAGGGCGAGGTGGAACGCATGCAAGGACCGGATGACATCGAGGACCAAGAGGGATCCGATAACGGATCGGCGGGGCCAGAGATATGGTTCGTTCTCGTGGACCCGATACATCCAGGGAACGTTGGGTCGATCGCCAGGGTCCTCAAGAACTTCGGTCTTTCCAAACTGGCGATCGTAGGAGATATCGAGCTAGATGACGACGCAGTGAAGATGGCGATGCACGCCATCGATATCATCGACGATCATGTCAGGTTCTCGTCGATCTCCGAACTGAAGATGGATTACCTGGTGGGAACCACAGGGGTTCCCAGCGTCGGAGAGAAGAAATCGGTACGATACTCGGTCCCACCGTCTGAGCTCGTCGAAAAGATAGGTTCGGCCTGCGGAAAGGTGGGGATCCTTTTCGGCCGGGAGGACCAGGGCCTGTTCAACGACGAGATCAAGCTATGCGACCTCGTGGTCACCATCCCGACCAGCGAGGAATATCCCATAATGAACCTATCCCACGCGGCAGCCATCATTGCGTACGAGCTCTCCAAGGCGGAGTTCAGCGTGCCCGAGAAGATCCTTGCCACCTCCTTCGAGAAGGAGAAGTTGTTCGAGTTCTTCAGGGAGCTCATCGACGCCGTCGATCTGGAGGAGCACAGGAGGGAGAGGACCGAGCTCTTCTTCCGCAGGGTCATCGGCAGGAGCCCGTTGACCAAATGGGAGTTCCATGCGCTGATGGGGGTCCTGAGCGATACTCTTGCGAGGCTCGGAAGGGCGCGACCGACAGCTTCCGAGGTCGAGCCGGAAGACGAGGAAACATCGTCCTAAACCCCCGGAAACGAGGGATAGCACCGTCATGGAAAACTTTAATTATCCATTCTGTCTTTACTCGTTCGAGGATAATCGACATGACCGATGGAACGTCTGGCCAGACGGCTGCAGGAGCTGCTTCGTACACGAAAAAGGGGAAGCCTGTCGGCCTGATCATAGGTATCTGCGTCATCTACGTCCTCGCCTCCGTCTTCCTATCGTGGCAGCAACCGGATACGGTGGAGAGCATCTCCTTCCTCGGACCCCAGACGCTGACGATCATCGGGGCCCTGATCATGATGATGGCGTTCCTCATGCTCCTCAGGGAGGAGGAAAAGGAAGAGATCCAGGAGATCATCGAGGCCAGGAGCACTGCCACACCAGGCCAGGCACAGACTGCGGCCGGAACGCCTCCCCCACCACCCCCCGACGACGCCCCCGCCCAGGGCAAGAGCGCCTTCGAGGCGGTGGATGTCAAGAAGAAAGGCTTCGAGGAGGCAGCGACCCCACCGCCGCCCCCGCCGCCCGTGGTCGAGGCCGCCGTGGTGGACGAGAAGCAGACCGTGGTCTTCCCGAAGGACCTCGGATACGGTCTGTACGGGGACGCCTATGTCGATGTCAACAACGGCACCACCTTGAACCTGAAGATACCGCTCATCAGTCAGGACGAGCTGGACAGCCTCTGAGCTGGTAATGAAAGTAACTTCCTTTAGGGGACCCTATCGACAGAATCGGCTGACCCTTTGGAGGGGGGCGGGAGCCGGTAAGGAGTAACCTTATTAGGAGAGGGCGTGTTCTGACGGTGAATGGGAGCCGGTCATGACGAGGACAGGCATCGCCTGGTCTGCGCCCAGCAGGTGGTGATGATCACAATTTTCGCGAACATCGTACTTTTCGTCATCAAGATCGTCCTATCAAGGCTGTCGGGCAGTGTGTCGATCCTCGGCGATGCTATCCACACGTTCACCGACGTCATCACCTCGATGGTGATCATATACGGGATCACCTGGGGAAGCAGGCCGCCCGACGAGGAGCACCCGTTCGGGCATGGAGCGGCGGAGGACATCTCGGTGTTGGTCGTCGGGATCCTGCTTGTGCTAGGCGGAGGATATCTGCTCCTGGAGAGCGGCATGAGGCTGACCGATCCCTCGGATGTCAACGCCGGACCCTGGATCATAGCAGCGGTCGTCCTGACAATAGGGATCAAGGAGGGGGCCGCCCGATACTCAGAGAGAAGGGGCCATCAGCTCCACTGCCACGGACTGGTAGCGGATGCATGGCACCACAGGCTGGATGCTGTGTCGTCAATTCTCGTCCTGGCCGCCATAGCAGGGGTGGGGGCCGGATATCCGTGGATGGATGGTGTGATAGGGATTCCCATGGCTATGATAGTCCTCTACGTCGCTGTCAAGATCACTGCGGTCCCGATAAGGAACCTGATGAGCTGGCAGGACCCCGAGTTGACGGATATGGTCATTAAGAAGGCTCAGGAGGTCCAGGGCGTCCGGGAAGCCCATGGGGTAAGTGTCCAGAGTATCGGCAACAACAAGAGGATCGCACTTCATATACTGGTGGATCCCGGTCTAAGTGTGACCCGCGCTCATGAGATAGCGACCGAGGTGGAGCGTAAGCTCGACAATGAGATGAACGCCTTCACCGCTGTGCATATTGAGCCATTTCAGCCTGCTGGGCGCTCCAGAACGACTGGTAAAGGTCCTCATAAGGCGTAGGGTCAACTGGCACAATGTCCTCGGCCCTCTTACGGACCGCGTTCATGTCAAGGTACCAGTAATTGATCCTCCACAGCCGGCCAACCTTGATGAAGATCTCCTCCTTCCTTACCTTGAGGAGACCCTCGTCCTCCAGCATGTAGAAGATGTTCCTGTCCTTCGACTCCAGGAAATTGTCCAGTATGTAATCGTTGTAGCCGAAGAAGGATAGTATGAAATCCGTCATGGACGAGATCTCGTCATCCATCATCTCCGTCTCGAACGTGCGTCTCAGTGCCCTCTCAAGGAGATCGTGCCTCTGCATGGTTTAACCCCGGATGCTGTTGTTCTCCCTCTGTTTATACGCCATGATCGAATTGGGACCGCTCCTCGTCCTTCCCGTTCCGACCCCGTCGAAGGGGCATCGAGGGAAGGAGTGCCTCGCGCATCCTCCATCACATGAACGTATGATCTTGAACAGGTCACAGGACCTGGTTGTGTTCAGGGGGCCGTCCGGTGCTCGGCGGACGGCCCTATCGTGGAACTACTTGTATTCCGCCGTCAGGAAGACAGAGCTTCTGTTACCCTTCCTGCGGATCTCCACCACGTTCGCCTCCTCGAGTATCTTGAGGTGGTAGTTGACCACCTGTACGCTCTCCTCGACATGCTTGGAGAGGGCGCGCTGGGAGGTTCCCGGGTAGTCCTTGATCTTCTCGACGATCCTCTTCTGGATCGCCGTCAACGCCTTCTTCGGGATGCTGGTCTCGTAGGGATAGAACCTCTTGTACTTCCCGTCTACCCTGGACTTAATAAGCTCCTCGCGCTCCAGAACCCTCAGATGGTAGGAGAGGGTCCCGTTGTTGATGCCCAGGACATCCTTGATGGCGTTGTAATGATCGCCCGGGTTCGCGATTATGTAACCATGGATCTTACCGCGAAGGTAGTTGTCGAGTACCTTCTTCTTGGTGATCCTGTGGTACAACGGGACCACGAGCCCGAGCATTGCGAGCCATCCGACCTCGGTTCCGACCACTGCTATACCGAGGACGGTCCCGGCGATGAGGATGCCGACTGCCGCGGCCTCGCCACCGCTCAGGAATGGCTCATCGTCGTCTGATACTTCACCGACCCTGACGCGCAGGTCCATGGTGTCGGTCACTCCCGAGGTGGCGTTGGCCTGGACAACGGTCCAGGTGGTTCCGTCCTTGGGATCGATCGGATCATAGACCAGCAGAACCTCCTTGAGGTCCTTGGGTTTCACAGTTATCGTGAGATACGGATAAGAGACATCGTTCAACTCGAAGTGGAAGCCCTCCCGGTATCCATCCTTCAGGGAGAGCTCGACCTCCTCGGGAACGTTGCCGTGGTTATCGATATAAAGATGGAAGGTCGCTGGGAGCTCCTCTACACCATTGAGGTTGATCTTGCCTCCCTCGGCTGACCTTATCTCGATATCGTTGATCGGATCTATGACCGTGATGTTGAACTCGACCTCCTGGACAAGTGCGTCGCCGACAAGGAGCGACAGGACCACATTGTGCTTCCCGTTCTCAAGGGTCGTGTTGAACCACGGCTTCCTGTCGCCGAGATATAACTCCTCGTCGGTGTCCAGGACAGGCCATCCTGTAGAGTCCTTGATCTTGGTGTTGACCACGCCTATGACCTCGTCATTGATGTTGGTGGAGGTGTTCACGATTACCTGCATGTGAAGGTCGTTCCGACCTACGAACAGGCCGTCCTCGCTCTCGAACAGGTCATCGATACCGAAGGACGAGATGTAGATATCGTATGGATCTACGAAGATGGTGAGGTTGAAGTTGGTTGGATCACCGTGCCTCGGATCGATCTCGCCTGCGAGGGTGATCTTGTCGAACTCCGAGGCAGCGTTGGATACGCGTGCCTTCACTGGGAAGGAACGCTCGGTGAAGCCGTCGACGCCGATCGCGACGTCGACCTCGACCGTCGTGACATCGGTCTTGGGGGCCTCTACATGAACGTCGAATATCTCGGCGGCGTTGCCTGTATTGTTGATGAGGACGTAAAAGTATGCATCCCTGCCGGGAGAGGCGTAGTCGACCGACTTCCATAGGGATATGGAGTAATCATAGGTCGGTATCGTCGTGGTGTCGATGTCGTGGGTCTCGTCATGACCGGCGGTATCGGCCGTCAGGTCAAGGGAGAGCGGGAAGGTCACGTTGCCTGGCACATCTTCCGATGGAGTTACGTCAAGATATGTATAGACGGTGTCGCCGGCGCCGTCCGGCAGCGAGGCATCGGCAAACGACCATTCCCACCCGGT
>JANQNJ010000160.1 GCA_028279645.1 Thermoplasmatota archaeon | reverse complement strand
AACCGTCATCCCATATCCGGACCCAGGTCGATTCAAGACCTACACCGCCGGCAGGACCTTGGTCAGTGCCAGTTAGTGTGAAGTTCGCTGAGTGGTGGCCTACCCAGAACCGGCCGTCATCGAATGTGTTCCCGTACCAGGTGATCTCGGTCGTGGGGGCTGAATCATCGACGATCAAGGTTTCATTGACCACGTCCTCCCAATTGCCCAGGTTATCGACCGACCTGAACTCATGATGATACTTGCCCTCAATGTTATGATGGTAGTCTCCGCTGTAAACCGACCAGTTCGTCCAACTTCCGTTGAACCATGTACGATGATAGATCAGCATGACCCCGGAGCCAAGGTTGCATCCTTTATCATTCTCTGTGAGGGATAGAGTGGTCCCTTTCACGACCCAGCTGGCTGTATCATTGATAGATTCAAGTATTCCCGTGATGGTATGAATCGTCTCTGGCGCCGAAAGGTCTACATAATGTGTCTGGTTGTTCGTTGCCTCAGTGAAGCCTAATACATCCACGGAGTACCATTCGATATAATGGGTGCATTCACCGGATAGAGTGAAATTGCCAGAGTACTCGGTCCAGTTCGTCCATGTGCCATTGTACCAGATCCGGTAATATGTGTGATTGACAGCAGCGCTGCCGTTGATCGTTGTTAGGTTGAATATCGTTGTATCTAGGACGTATTCGTCGTTCTGACCGTGTTTCGGCCCGATTATGGTCTTCACGGTGGTCGGCGGAACGAAGTGGTTGACCTTGTGCGTCTGATTGTGATGGGCCTCTTCATTTCCGAGCTTGTCCTTCGAATAATACTCGAGGATGTGTGTGCAGTTGCCGCTAAGGTAGAACGGTTCTGTATATCCGATCCAGGAGGTCCATGAGCCATTATACCAAACACGGTACCAAGTTCCAGCAACCCCGACACCTCCATTCGGTCCTTTTTCCACAGCGGTCAAGTTGAACAACGTTGTGTCCGTGACGTACAGACCGTTCTGGCCGTATTGGGTTCCAGTAATGGTCTTCGTGGTCTCTGGTGCCGAGAGGTCAACGTAATGAGTAGTGTTCTGAGCGAGTTCCTGGGTATCAACATTATCCACCGCATATCGAACGATATAATGGAGGCCTTCGTTCGTTAGCGTGAAATTACCCGTATAGGCTTGGGTGGTCGACCATGAACCGTTATAATAGGTCATATAGAGGATTCCCTGTACCCCAGAACCACCTAGACAACCATAATCGACAGCACTGATATTGATCGGAGTTTGGTTCGTGATCCACAGACCATTGGTCTGGTTCGGTTGTCCTATCCTGAGAGTGGAGTTCGGGCGAGTACGGTCATAGTTGTAATTGACCGAATTCGTTACACCGATGTTGCCAAGCTTATCCACCGTATAGAACTCGAACGTGTGCTGGCAATCACCAAGGAAGTTGATCATTAGACCATAATCGGTCCAGTTGGTCCATGATCCTTGGTAGTAGATACGATAGTATGACTTATTCACTCCAGCACCGCCGTTGCAGCCGTTTTCGGATGGGAGTAGCACGATGTATGGAGTGGCACCACTACCGATCCACGAGGTGGTCCCATTGCTATAGGTCTTGGCATTCAATGAGTAATGGCTGGTCGGACCGATGAGATCTACGTAGAAGGTCTGATTGTGGGTAGTCTCATAGTTACCAAAGAGATCGGAAGAGTTCCATTCAATGATGTGAACACATTCGTTTGCGAGGGTGAAGTTACCAACATAGTTGGTCCAACCACTCCAACTACCTGAATGCCATACCCTATATCTGGTTTCGTTCACGACTGTTCCATTGACGCACCCTTGCTCAACAGCATTCAGATGGAACCTTGTCGTGTTTGTGACATACTGGCCGAACCTAGGTCCTGTTGTAGTAAGATTGGTGATCGGTGGTTTGACATCTACATGTACCGTAACGTTCACCATTTGCCCAGTATTTCCGACTCTGTCGATCGCCTGGAACTCGAATATCCTCGTGCATCCGGTACTGAAGGACCAGGTTATTGAAATGGTATTATCTACGAGCCACGGGTCCCATGTTCCATTGTACCACTTCCTAAACCTGTAGAATCCGATCCCTACTCCTCCATTGCATCCGCTATCGGTTCCGTTCATTTCGAAGACGCTGCTTGTGGGAATGACATATTCATGCGTATTCAAGGTGTAGAAGACATTGAACAGTCTGAATTCGGTGATCGGAGAATCGTCATCTACATAGTGCGTCCAGTTGTGAATACCATCACTATTGCCAAGCTTATCCATTGCATACCATTCAAGAATATGGGTGCAGTTCTCGTAGAACCTGAATGGCCCTGTATAGGTGATCCATCCGGTCCACGAGCCGTTGTACCAGTACTTGTACTTGATGAACTGCATCCCTACACCGCCCTGACATCCTTCATCAGTAGCATTCAGATAGATCCACGAATTAGTGTTCAGCCACGTATAGTTCGTCCCATACCATGGTCCGCCTACCTCTTTTGTAGCGTTGGGAGCTGTGTCGTCAACGTAATGGGTCTGGTTCCAGGTACGGTTATTTCCGAGATTATCCACCGAATACCATTCCAGGATATGGACGCACTCGCCGTTCAATGTGAAGGAACCGGTGATATGCGTCCAATCCGACCAATGATTGTTGTAATAGACCCTGTACTTGCTTTCCTTTACCCCTGATCCGTTCGGCATACAACCATAATCCGTGGCATTGATCCAAATATCAGTCAGGCTAGTCAACCAGGTGATGTTGCCATCATCGTATCTTGGCCAGCCGAACTCCTTCGTGGTGTTCGGAGGTGTGTTGTCGACGTAGAAGGTCGTGTTCCAGGCGGGTTCCATGTTTCCAAGATGGTCAACAGCGAACCCCTCCAGATGATGAGTGCATTCTCCGGCCAAGTATATTGTTGAACCATTATGGGTCAGTAGAGGCGTCCAATTACCATCGTACCAGATCCTGTACTTGAGGTACGACACCCCGACACCACCGTCACAACCCAGATCAAATGCAGATAAACTGATCTCCGTCGAACTTGTGGCCCAGTCACCTGAACGGGGTCCAGAAATGGAGATGCCTGCGATGGGATAGGTGGAGTCTACTTTAAAGGTCTGATTCCTCACACTCTCGAAGTTGCCAAGGTGGTCCTCAGAATACCACTCGAGATGGTGCAAGCATTCTTCCGTGAACTGGAAAGGTCCGGTGTAGTTCATCCACGCAGACCATTCGCCGTCCCACCAGATCTTGAACTTCGTGAATTTGACTCCAACACCCGTACCGTTGCATCCTTGATCGGTAGCGTTGAGATATATGTATGTATCCGTGTTCACCCACAGGTCCCCGTCCGAATACCACGGATTGGAATAGCTCAACGTTGTCACAGGAGCCAGATTGTCGACGTAATGCGTCTGATTGTGCGTTTGCTCCTTGTTTCCAAGGTAGTCGATAGCATACCATTCGAGGTAGTGGATGCAGTCTCCTTGGAGCGAGAATGAACCGTTGTAAACCTTCCAAGCAGACCAAGTTCCGTTGTACCATATCCTGTACATTATCTTCTCGATACCAGCTGGACTCTCCTCACAACCGAAGTCTTCTGCTGTGAGCTCGAACTCCGTGGTGCTTGTAACCCACCAAGTTCCGTTGTAGCTCGGGGATCCAACCGCCTTCGTTGAAACTGGTGGCGAGTTGTCGACATAGTGTGTCTGATTGTTCACGGTCTCAGTGTTACCTAGGAGGTCCATCGAGTACCATTCGAGAATATGAGTGCACTCGCCATCCATGGTGAAGTTGCCGATATAGAGAAGCCATGCACTCCAGGTTCCATTGTACCAGATACGGTAGGTGGTCCAGTCGATACCAACTCCGTTCTGGCAGCCCTGGTCGGTCGCACTGAGGTTGAATTGCGTGGTGTTGGTTACCCATGTGCCGATCGGGTCACCGCCCATTATGTAAACATATGGGAACTTCGGGTTTCCGATCGACTTGTTCGTGATCGGTGCGGTCTTGTCCAAATAATAGGTGTTGTTATGTTTTGCTTCCTCATTTCCAAGCTTGTCGAAGCCATACCACTGCAGGTAATGAACACATTCACCGGCCATTGTGAACGGGCCTGTGTACAGCTTCCATGTATCCCAAGTGCCATTGTACCATATACGGTACATGATACCGTCCAGGCCGACACCGCCCATGCAACCGCTATCCGAGCCGTTAAGAGTGAAAACAGTGGATTCGGTTATCCACAATGGTGATGTGCCGTACTGCGGACCTGTAACATTAACCGTGGTGGTTGGAGCAGTGAGGTCAACATAATGGGTCTGGTTTCGGATAGCTTCCCTGTTATTGTTCATATCAACGGCATACCACTCGAGATAATGCAGACATTCCTCGGTGAAGTTGAATGGCCCCGTGTACCTTTGCCAACCGCCGGAGGAGGGGTAATAGTTCGTCCATGACCCGTTCCACCATATCCTATAGTATATACTCCCGACGCCAGAACCGTTCATACAACCATAATCCTCTGCTGTCAATGTGAACTTGGATGAGCTATTGACCCAGAGGGAGTTATTACCGTAGTGTGGAAGACCGATATCCTTCTCTGAGACAGGAGGAGTTCTATCCACATAATGTGTCTGGTTGTTCGATACCTCTTTGTTACCTAGTTTATCAACTGAATACCATTGGATGTGATGGACGCATTCTTCGGGCATGTAGAACCTGGTCCTATTGAAACGGGTCCACGTAGACCATGACCCGTTGTACCAGATCCTATATTTCGTGTACTTGACACCCACACCAAGGTTGCATCCCCAATCTATGGCCCTAAAGAGGAAGAAGGTGTCGTTTCGTATGTACATCCCGTGTACGTATGCGGTGTTCATATATTTCTGGGTCACCGGTGGAGTAAGATCGACATAGTGGACCTGAGTATGGGGGGATTCATTGTTCCCCATGCGGTCTACAGCGTACCACTGAATGATGTGCTTGCATTCACCGCTCAGCGAGAAGTTCCCTGTGTCGTTTGTCCACTGGGTCCAACTTTCGTTGTACCAGATGCGATACCAGATATCCGAGATCCCTGAACCGCCATTACAGCCAGAGTCGATCGCAGTGAGGTTGAACATTGTGGTCTGGTTCACCCAAATGATCTCCTCCGCGATCTTGAATCCGCTGATCCTGGTGAATGCGGACTCGCCGCGCTGTTGGTTCGTACTGTTCATACATCTCCATGCGATGACGAAGCCTCCATGATCGTTGAGATATAGAACAGGGGCATCCACAGTATGGTACACATGATAGCTAACTGGAGGACCGATATTGATATTCATACCGCTGATCTGACCGATCGTTACATTTCCGGTCATTGTAACCGTATGAGTGCCACCGGAAGCGTATGTGATAATGAACTTATTGTTAACAGGATCGAACGCTGACCTGAGGGTATAGAGCATCTGATCGGGGAGGTCGGCATTATGGAAAACACTTGGAGTTCCGAAGGAGATCGCTGTTCCATTCACTCGTGCAACCAATACCTTACCGATCTTAGCGGGATTCAAAGACTCGGTGAAAGCGATGGCAAAAGCGTCATTGCCAGGATCATATACCATTGTTAATCTGCTGAGGGATTGGTTCTGAACTAGCGCAATGTCCCCTAGATCTACTGATGAACCGTTCACAAGGCCAACCAAAGCGTAATGCCGCGTGTTAGTTACGTTTGTCATGTTCATATAACAGATGAGAATACCGCCATCGTCGGTGTCCACTGCCATTTCCACAGTGCCCGTCGCGTTGGCATGGAAGGTCGTCGGCGTACCGAACGAGATCGTCATTCCTGACACATTGCCCACGACAACCTTGCCATTGAGATCGACCTCGTTCCTGTATGCGATCAGGACTGTCCCTGTTGTTGGATCGCTTACGGCGGACAGGATTCGTGATCCATTGCCTAACGACACTGGTGAACCGAAGCTTATCGTGATTCCGGAAACCTCGCCGACTCTGACATAGCCGGTATATGTTCCATTCACGATCTCATTGTATAGAACGATAATCCTATCGTTGACTGAGTCGAATACAACTCCTTTAAGGACCTTTCCTGTACTGCCATTATAAAGCTCGATCGGGGTTCCGTAATAAGGAGTATCGTAATCTACCCAGCCGACTATCGCTCGCAATGTTCTTGTCGTACCATTATAATATGTTGTATATGCAATTACGAACTTGTTATCTCCAACAGCGACAGCATCGTGGTCGTTGACATCAGTATCATAGGTCACAACATCGCCGACAGGTCGCCTCACATGAGGTCCGGTGATCGTCTTCATCGAATCCGGAGGGGTCGCATCAACATAGTGCGTCTGGTTCCTCACGGCTTCCTTATTGCCTAGATTATCAACTGCGTACCACTCCAGATAGTGCGTGCAATCGCCGGACATAGTGAAATTACCTGCATATTTCGTCCAGTTCTTCCAGGTCCCGTTGTACCATACACGATACCAGATCGCGCTGATGCCGACACCACCCTGTTGGCATCCGAAGTCGACCGCCGTGAGGTTGAACTCGGTGTTGGGTCCGACTATCGACCCATTGTTCAGGTTCGGCTGACCGACAACCTTGTAGGATACAGGTGGTGTCTCGTCAACAGTCATGGTCTGGTTGTGGTATCGTACGTTTCCAAGTGCATCGTATGCCCTCGCCTCGAGTATATGGTAGCACTCCTCGGTGAAGTTGAAATCGCCGACATACGTTGTCCATGCGGACCAAGAGCCATTCCAGTAGATGCGATATTCCATGTAGTCGAGGCCGACACCGCCGTCGCATCCCTCGTCAACGGCAGTGAGATTGATCAAAGTGCTCAGGTTGACCTCCCAGTGACCCTCCTCGAACACGGCATGGATGAACTTGTTGCCGTAGAAGATACAGCTGAGGTTGTATGAGTCCTCGCTGCAGTTGTAGGCGGGTGTCTGTTCAGGTGGATGGTAGGCGAAAGCCTCCACTATACCCGCGCCATACTGCCAGTATACTGCTGCCGCTGCGTAGCCATCCAACTTGTTGTGTTCGTTGCTGTACGGATAATCATCGGTATCAAGCATCACCTTGACATCGGGATGATATACATCGCCAATGATCTGGCCCGATACCATTGTGTAAATATCCAGTGGTGATCGTCCGTAGTACTGGCTCGGGAACTCGTCGGTGTTATGGAAGGTGAAGTTGTGTGTCGTGTCAACGTTCGTTACGACGTCCACATAGTCAGGAAACATAGCTTCCATATTAAGGAGAGCGATATCGGTGAAGATCAGCTCACCGCCATGATAAGCGAAGTTCTCCAGGGTCGAGCTGACGTTCGCAGGCATCGTGGAGCTATCGAGGTTCATGCTTACCCATCCCTCGCAATCGACGACGATCAGATCGTACTCGTAGGCCATTGCCGTGTCGTTCTCGAACTCCCATCGTTCGACGAGCTCGTACGGGAGTCCCATGTCGTCGAGGCACTTGTACGTATGCCCCCAGGTCCCGTTGATGATCAGGATGTTCGTGTCCCGGATCAGCGTCAGGGTCTTGTTCCAAGTGAAGTTCTCTTGGAGGGTCAGAACGGTGACGTTCTCGAAGCTCTCCATAGCACCCTCGACCTCGATCCAGTACCAGGACGGGATGATGATAGGACCGCCGGTGAATAGCTCCCCCGAGGGGGTTGCATTCGTTCGGAGGGTAATGTCAGGCTTCTCGATGATCCTGAATGCCAGTCCTCCGGCGGATAGGACCTCCTGTACGAAGCCGAAGGCCTTGACGATATCGGCCTGGTGCTCGTCGAACGGGATGACATAGTCCCCATACCAGAAGGTGTCCAGGTCCTGATACTGCTGATACCAGTACTTCGGTGAGCCGATGGTCTTCGAGATCTCCGGAGGCGTATTGTCCACGTAATGGGTCTGGTTATGAACGGTCTCACTGTTGTTCAAGAGGTCCACCGAATACCATTCAAGGATATGTTTGCAATCCCCTCTGAGACTGAAGTTCACCTCGAGCTCACCTGAGGCGTTCTCCTGGCCGTAGCCATAGTCCCTCACCTCGATCCAATCGGTCCACCTTCCACGCCAGTAGATACGGTAATAGATGACATCGGTCCCGACGCCGCCCTCGCAGCCCTCGTCGCTTCCGTTCAGGTTGAATATCGTTCTGCCGGTGACCCAATGGGTTCCCACCTTTTCGCCATCGAAATGTACGAGCTTTGAACGTGCCTGTGCACCGGTTGGGTGGCCGGCAGCAACAAGGACGATGTCGCCTTCCCAATCACCAGTGTTGGCATCAAACGCGAAGATCGCCTCGTACTGGCCAGCGGGTGCGCTGTCATCGAAGAACATTCCGATATCGATAGCCGGTCCGTCCATGGATGGACGGGTAAGTTTGGTACCGCTGTTCAGCTCGTAGAAGATGAAGAAGTCCTCAGTGACGGTGCTCGATATGACATCTACATCGAGAACGGGGCCAGTGTCGAACACCTGCGTTGCCGTGAAGCTGATTGTCTGGGCGCCATTGTGGGAGCCTAACCGGTACAGACCGTCGCCTGAACCGTTGATCCAGGCCACGAGGAACAGATTGTTCCCCAGCGGCCTCGCGTCGACCGCGGCACATCCACCTATCTCGAAAGGTGCTGCGGGACCAAGCGTGATCTCTCCGGATGTTCCGTTCACATGACCCATCATCGCCATTCCTAGACCGCCGGAGATGTAAGTGAACACCGCGAGCTCGGTCTCGATATCGAAGAACGAATCGATGTTCCATGTGGTGGTGGCGTCGATCTGCGTTGGTTCCCCGAAGGAGAGAAGAGCGCCAGTGATTGTTCCCAGTACGACCATCGATGAGTTACCGGATGACTGGTTCGTATAGGCGATTATCAGCGTGCTGTTCACCGTGTCGTAGCAAACGGCAGTATTATTGACCGAAGCGTTCGTGAACACGGTGGGCGATCCGAAGGTAATGGTGTTCCCAACTAGGTTTCCAACCACTGCGGTACCGTAGCCGTAATTATCAAGATCGCTGTACGTGATCACAATGCTCGAGCTGTTGCCGGATACTGCAGTGGTTATCGATAGATCGCGGATATTACCATTATAGAACGATTGCGGTGGACCATATATCATGCGGGTCCCAAGAACCCGGCTTACGTGAGCCGCACCTGCAGTCGTGCCGTTGCTGTCGAAAAGATAGACCGTTACCGTCCGGTCGTTGATCGTATCATAGGTCATGTCGACCTCAAGGACAGGTGAGGTTCCGAAATCAACTGGGTTGCCAGCATAACGGGTCATCTGTGGTGATCCTATGGTCTTCGTGGTATTGGGTGGTGTTAGGTCAACGTAATCTGTCTCGTTCTGCGTAGGCTCCTTGTTGCCGAGGAGATCGATCGAGTACCATTCGATATAATGGATACACTCACCGTTGAGCGTGAATGATTCGTTGAGATCTGTCCAATTGAACTCGGTCCAGCCAGACCAGGTCCCATTGTACCATATCCTGTAATAGGTCTTGTTCGCTCCGACACCGGTCCCTTGACATCCGGAATCCCATGGAGTGAAACTGAACTCGGTCTCATCTGTGACCCAGAGGATGCCGTTCTCGTAATCCTCGTAGAACGGCTCCGTCCAACTCTTGGAGGTTTCCGGCGGTGTGCCGTCGACGTAATGTGTCTGTGTGTTCACGGTCTCATTGTTGAGGCACCAGTCCTGTGCGTACCATTCGATGACATGTTCGCAATCCTCGGATATGTTGAAATCGCCGGTGTACTTGGTCCAGTTCGTCCATGTATAGTTGAACGTCCATTCGTCCCAGAGTCCGATCCGGTACCAGATATTCTTGACCCCCACACCACCATTGCAGCCGGCATCCGTTGCTGATAGGTTGAAGGGAGTTGTGTGATTCACCCACCAAGCCTGACTGTGAACGTCCCAGTACTTCGGACCGCCGATCGTCTTCGTCGACGATGGAGGCGTTAGATCAACGTAATACGTTTCGTTGATGGTATCCTCGACATTGTTCAGATTGTCAACCGAATAATATTCGAGATGGTGTATGCATTCTTCGCCCATCATGAACGGATAGCTATATTCGGTCCAACCGGTCCAGGAACCGTTGTACCATATCCGGTACCAGGTCGAATCGGTTCCACTACCGCCATTGCATCCTTCATCCGCCCCGCTCAATGTGATGAGAGTGGTGTTAGTGATGAAGTAACCCGCTTTCGTTATAAAAACGCCAGTGTACGCGATACCGCTTCTGGGTTTTGTTAGATCCAAATTGAACGTCTGGTTCGTCACGGAGCTCCAGACACCGTAATATACTCCAGCCCTGTGTTCGATATGATGTATGCATTCCCCGGTTAGAGTGAAATTGCCAGTATAGTTGGACCACGAGGTCCAGTTTCCTTGATACCAGACCCTGTATTGAATGATCGCACCAGGGGTGCCCGATGAAAGGTTGAAAGGTGTGGCATCCGTCACCCAGAGGTTGGAACCATCATTGTAGAGCGGTTGACCGACAGAAAGGGATGCAATTGCGGTCGATATCGTAAAGGTCTCGGTATGAGTCGAGCTCATGTTCATCGCTCTTGATTCGCTCCAGCCCTCTTTCTTCGCATCGATGGAAGAGTTGACGGCGGTCTGCTGTGATGAGGCGTCATACTTCCCATATGCGACCATTCGCGGCAGTATATTTCCCTTGTTGTTGGTAACCGGATCGCCACCACCGTATCCATGGGTCTTGTAAAGGTTCGTCGTCCCCTCGGTGATCCTAACGTCGGCGCTATCGACGGGATCCCCGTTATCCGTCTTTACCTTCACGTGGAGCCATTGCTTGAGCCAGAGGGTCGAGGTGGAGTTGACGAGAAGATATCCGCCATCCCTGAAGGTCGTGTCCATAAATATGACATCGGCCGAGTAGAGGCTGGCGTCATAGACCGTTGAGCCCGTGATCATGGAATTGTTCACAAGTGGGATCTGCGTAGCGGTGTTCATGAACCTCATTCCGTGCTTGGTCGATTTCTTTACCGTCGTCGACCGGACGTTCAGGCCCTTGACACCGGCCACATCGATACCATACTCAGCACCCCATATTGTGCAGCTGCTGATCGAGACATGGTCGGAGGAGACATAGACGCCATAGATACCTCCGTTCAGTTCGCAGTTGACAACGTCCGAACCATTCGAATTGACGTAGATATTGACGTTGTCTACGTTCGATGTGAAGTTCGATGTCAGTATCTCGTTCTCCTCGTTGCGAATGATCGCTCCTCTTATGTTATAATGGAATCGGGAGGCCTGGACCTCGGACTCCTTGCCACTGAAATACACCCCGTGAGAGCTACCATGGAAGATGCAGCCGGTCAACGTCACGTTGTTGCCATAGATGCGGACCGACGAACCGGGATCGGGGTCCACATCATCACCGCCATCCGAAATATTGAATCCACCCCAGACCAGAACGTTGTTGGCGGTAATGGACATCACATCTCCCGCGTCCCCGCCGTCGATGATCGTCGTCGCCGAGCCGTTCCCCTTGAGCTCGATCTCCTCGTCGACGACCACGTTCTCGTTGTAAGTTCCGGCATAGACATGGATCTCATCACCCGCACTTGCCGCATTTATCGCTGCCTGGATGGTGGAATGATCACGCCACCCCCCCGCTGTGTCATCCACGACCAATATCGCCGCGTCGGCGTTCCCGCCGATCAACATCAGCAAGGCCATTCCCGTTATGAGAACAGCGATGGCAATAACTATACCTTTAAAAGCAGACCTTTCTCTCATTTACGTCACCTCATCTCTGTCGGGACAAAAGGAAGATGCCATTGGCTCTATGACAGGTTCCTAGGACCTGGTCCCTCCGTCCTTATTTGTAGCGATTTTAGCGTATTAATAATTATCCATATCGAACGGATCACGGGATATAGAGACCGAATAGAACTATGTTAACAGGGCTTGACGGTGCAGTGACATAATTGGAAGACGGGTGACGGCATAACACCAGGCGATGCCGCCACCATGGGGTTTTAATTTCGCGATCTGCGAGTTCAATGGTATCTATGGCAAGATGTACTCCATCATACCCTCGTTCGTCCTCATCGTAGCAGTCTCTAGACCACCGTAGAAGTAGAACGATACTCCAGAATCGAACACGAGCATCCTTGTCATCCCCGTATCGGTCGAATATTGACCGTCGATCACCCATGTTCTGGTCTTCGCGTTCTGCTTCAGCTTCTTGATGGTGCCGGACTTCGCCTTGTACTTGATCTCGTATACTGTTCCTGCAAGGCTCTGCTGCGGGCCGCTGTTGTATGAGATCCACTTGAAGTTCACCTTTCGGATCTTCCATCCGGAGATCTTCTGTGTCTTGTACCTCAACTTGACGATCACGACGTTGCCTGCATCATCCTCGAGCTTGTAGATCCTCGTCGTCCCGAACTTCACCATAAGTGTGAGCGTCGGAGCCGGATCTCTGTCGTCCTCGACGTCGAACTTGATCTTCTTGAGGCCCTCGTCGAAGTACGTTATCAGTTCGGGTGGTCGCGTATCGATCTGGACGAGGAAGCTGTGTGTTGATTCGGTGTTGCCAACGTTGTCGACGCTGTAGTACTCGACCGTATGGTTGCCGTCGTTGGAGTGATCGGTCGGTGCGTATACCACCACAAGGTTTCCGGCCGTCCAGTTACCGCCGTCAACCCGCCAATATGTGATCGCACCGGATTTCGCATCGTAAGCGTTCAGGTAGACGAAGACATCGGTGTTTCGCCAGCCACCAGTATGATCGTCGGTTGTGACCGGTGCTGTTAAGTCGACCTCGTGTGTCTGGTTGTGGAACTGCTCCACGTTCCCAAGAAGGTCCTCAGAGAACCATTCAAGGTAATGCGTGCACTCACCATTCAGGCTGAACGGTCCAGTGTAGAGCGTCCAGGTGTCCCAGGATCCGTTGTACCAGATCCGGTAGGCGGTGTAGGCGATACCGACACCCCCATCACAGCCCTGGTCCATCGCTGTCAGGGTGAACTGGGTCTGTTCGGTCACATAGAGTGCATCCTGTCCAAAGTTGGGTCTTCCGACCGACTTGTTGGTGATCGGAGCCGAGGAATCAACGAAATGCGTCTGATTGTGCACCTCCTCGGCATTGCCGAGATAGTCAACTGCGCGCCACTCGAGATGATGCTTGCAGTCGCCTTCGAGATTGAAGTCCTCGGTGTAGACCGTCCATTCGGACCAGGAGCCGTTGTGCCAGATCCTGTATTCTGTATATTCGACACCAACACCGCCCATGCATCCGCTGTCATATGCGGTGAGGTTGAACTCGGTCTCGTTGGTGACCCATTCATAGTTATTGTAGCCCGGACCGGCTATCTCCTTGCTCGAGGTCGGTGCTACCGAGTCCACGAAATGCGTCTGGTTCCTTGTGGGGCCTTCGTTGTACAGCATGTCGACCGCGTACCATTCGATGATGTGAACACAATCTTCCTCGAAGTAGAACCCTACGATATCCTCGGTCCAGTTCGTCCAGCTTCCGTTCCACCAGATACGATAGTAGATACTTCGAAGGCCGACACCGCCCATGCAGCCCTGGTCCAGCGCATTGAGGGAGACCCTTGTCTCGTTGGTCACCCATAGCATGTCATGGCCAAAGACCGGTCCGTTGAGGTCCTTCATCACGATCGGACCTGAGATGTCGACGTAGTGGGTCTCATTGCCGATCGACTCGACATTGCCTAGCCTGTCGACCGAATACCATTCGATGTGATGGACGCACTCATCCTCAAGCGAGAAGTAGCTCTCGTATGTCGTCCAGTTGGACCAGGAGCCGTCGTACCAGATACGGTACATGGTATAATCGATACCTACACCGTTCTGCTGGCATCCGACGTCAACAGCGGTCAGGTATATCTCGGTCTCATTGTCTATCCATATGGGGTCCTGCCCATAGTTCATGAAGATGAACTCAACGGTGATGGGTGCGCTGTTGTCGACATAGTGGGTCTGATTGTTCACCTGCTCCCAGTTGCCGAGAAGGTCGACCGACCGCCATTCAAGGTAATGCGTGCACTCATCATCGAGGGTGAATAAGCCGTTGTACGTGATCCAATCGGTCCATGTGCCGTTGTACCAGATGCGGAACTCGATATAGTCAAGGCCGACGCCGTCCTGGCATCCGCCATCCGACGCATTGAGATAGAACTTGGTCTCGTTCGTCACCCAGAGGCTGTTATTCCCGTATTGAGGACCGGTGATCACTTTATCCGTCGTCGGAGCCTCGTTGTCCACATAGTGTGTCTGGTTAACGGTATCCCCTGCATTACCGAGATGGTCGACCGCGAACCATTCAAGGATGTGGACGCATTCCTCGTAGAAGTAGAAACCACCGCTATACAGCATCCACTGGGTCCAACGACCCTTCCAAAGGTAGCGATACCATATCTCGTCCACGCCGACGCCGCCGTTGCATCCATCGTCCGTTGCCGTCAGGTAGATGTCTGTCCCTGAGGATATCCACAAGTGGTCCTGGCCGTAGGTCGGTCCGTCGAAGTACTTTCCGACCGATGGACCAGTGAGATCTACGTAATGGGTCTGGTTGTGCACCGTTTCCTTGTTGCCAAGATGATCGACAGCATACCATTCGATATAGTGGACACACTCGCCGTTAAGGGTGAACGACTCCTCGAGCTCGGTCCAGAACGTCCATGAGCCGTTGTACCAGATACGATAATAGATCTTGTCCAGTCCGACCCCGTCCATGCATCCTGCATCATTACCATAGAATGTGAACTGGGTCTCATCGGTCACCCAGAGGGAGTCAGTACCATATTGTGGTCCGTTGATGTACTTGAAACTGGTTGGTGCAGAGGTATCAACGTAGTGTGTCTGGTTCCTGATCTGTCCATAGTTCCCGAGAAGATCGACGGCGTACCACTGGATATAGTGAACGCACTCCTCCGGGAAGGAGAAGGGTCCGTCGTAGACGGCCCAATTGCTCCAGCTTCCGTTCCACCAAGTCCGGTAGTTGATCCTGTCGAGGCCGACGCCGCCATTGCAACCAGTATCCTCTGCAGTGAGGTATATCCCGGTCCAGTTGGCCAGCCAGAGGTCATCCTCGCCATAGACCGGCCCGAAGAAGAGCTTTGATACGCTTGGACCGGATATATCGACGTAGTGTGTCTGATTGTGGACGAGCTCAGAGTTCTCCAGATAGTCCACCGCGCGCCATTCGATGATATGCATACATTCGCCCTCAAGGGTGAAATTATCCTTGTAGATCGTCCATTTCGACCATTTTCCCTTGTACCAGATACGGTATTCGATGTAATCGATCCCGGCTCCGTCCATGCAGCCTTCGTCATAGGCAGACAGGTTGAACACAGTATCCTCGGTCACCCATAGGCTGTTGTTTCCATACTGTGGCCCGGTGATCGTCTTCCACGATGTCGGTGCTACCGTATCGACGTAGTGGGTCTGGTTCTGTGTCTCACCGACATTGCCCAGTAGATCGATGGCATACCACTCAAGATAATGGACGCAGTCCTCCTCGAACCAGAAGAACTCCTGAAGCTCTGTCCAGTTCGACCATGACCCGTTCCACCATATCCGGTAGAGGACCTTGTCAACACCGACGCCCTCCATGCAGCCATTGTCAATGGCGAAGAGATAGATGTCGGTCCAGTAGGACACCCATAAAGAATTTCGACCGAATACCGGGCCCTGGAAGTACTTGCCAACGTCAGGGCCGGAGAGATCAACATAATGGGTCTGGTTCCGTACGGTCTCCTCGTATCCTTTTTCGTCCACTGAATACCATTCGAGATAGTGTACACACTCACCCTCCAGGGTGAAGTTGCCCGTATAGAGTGTCCAGTTGGACCAGGATCCGTTGTACCAGATGCGATAGTAAGTGGCGCTGTAATTGAAGGTCCCCGGTGTGGCGGTAAGGTTGAAGACGGTCTCCTCGGTCACCCATAGACTGTTGTTGCCGAACTGCGGTCCAACAATGGTCTTATTGGTGGTTGGTCGAACGATATGGTTAACCTTGTGGGTCTGGTTGTTGACCATCTCCATGTTTCCAAGGTGGTCAACGGAGTACCACTCCAGGTAATGAGTGCAGTTACCTTCCATGGTGAAGTTGCCCTCGTACTGGATCCACTGGGACCAGTTGCCCAGGTACCATATCCGGTACCAGGTATCTCGCACACCGACCCCGCCCATACAGCCGTGGTCGGTGGGAACCAGTGTGAAGACCGTCTCATTGTTAACTATGATCGAATCGGGTCCCCACTGGAAGCCAGTGATGATCTTCTTGGTCTCCGGTGGGGTCATGTCCAGATAGTGCGTCTGGTTGTGTACATCTTCCTCGTTCCCAAGACGATCGACCCCGTACCATTCCAGGTAGTGGACGCATTCGCCCTCGAGCCTGAATGAGCCGTTCCAATTGTAGACATCGAGCCAGTTCGACCATGAGCCGTTGTACCAGACACGTACGTAGATGTTGGCTAGGCCGACACCGCCGTTGCACTCCTTGTCGAACCCGCTCCAGAAGAAGTAGGTGTTGTTCGTGACCCAAAGGTCGTCCTGACCGTAAGCGCCCTCGATGGATTTCGCGGTCTCTGGGGGTGTGATGTCGACGAAATGGGTCTGGTTGTGGATGATCTCGGTATTGCCCAGATGATCGACGGCATACCATTCGATATAGTGAACACATTCTCCGTCCAGGGTGAACGGTTCTACAAACTGGGTCCAGTTCGTCCATGAACCGTTCCACCAGATCCTGAACCATATCTCCTTCACACCGGCGCCGCCCATGCAACCGTCGTCCTCGGCCGTCAGTTCGAAAGTGGTCTCGTTCGTTACCCAGATCACCTCTCCGTCGTCGTACTGAGGACCGGTGATGGTCTTGTTCGTTATCGGTGCGGTGTCGTCGACATAATGAGTCTGGTTGTTCACTTCCTCAACATTACCTAAAATGTCCCATGCATACCACTCGAGATAGTGGACGCATTCCTGGGAGGAGAAGTTACCTTCCCTTTCAAGAGTGAAGAGCTCGTCATAGGTCGTCCATTGTGTCCAGCTTCCCTGCCACCAAATACGGTAGTTCGTTCCGGCCAGGCCTGCTCCGCCTTCGCAACCCTGTTCGAACGCTGTGAATCCGAAGAGCGTCGATGACGTGACCCAGAGGTCATCTTCGCCGAAGGATGGTGTCCCAACGTTCTTTCTGGTCCAGGGTGCAGTGATGTCGACATTATGTGTCTGGTTGTGGGTGATCTCATAGTTATCGAGTAGATCGATAGCGCGCCATTGGAGATAGTGTATGCATTCGCCCTCGAGAGTGAAGTTGCCATTATATACCGTCCAATTGGACCAGGTTCCGTTGTACCATATGCGGTACTCGATATGCTTCACACCAACGCCGTCATTGCATCCATTGTCGTAAGCGCTGAGGTAGAACAACGTCTCGTCCGTCACCCAGAGACTATTGTTTCCCCACTGTGGTCCCGAGATGTCCTTGGTCGAGGTGGGTGCCTCGGTGTCGACGAAGTGTGTCTGGTTCCGGATCTCGCCTTCGTTCCCAAGAAGGTCAACAGCATACCACTCCAGATAGTGGACGCAATCCTCCTCAAAGTGGAACAGGTCCTCGTACTCGATCCATTTGGACCATGACCCGTTCCACCAGATGCGGTACCATATCTCGTCGACGCCGACGCCGTCGTTGCATCCCTGGTCGGTCGCGTTGAGATAGATGTTGGTCCAGTACGAGACCCAGAGGTTCTCACGACCGAACGTCGGACCCGAGAACCACTTGTCGACGTATGGGCCTATCGAGTCGACATAATGGGTCTGGTTCCTTATCGGACCCATGTTGCCGAGGTGATCGACGCCGTACCATTCAAGGATATGGAAGCAGTCCTCATCGAAATAGAGGCTGCCCGTGTACTGGGTCCACTGACTCCATGAGCCGTTCCACCAGATGCGGTACCATATTGATGAGAGGCCGACGCCGCCCATGCAGCCCTGATCCGTTCCAGTGAGTCCGATGAACGTATTGTTCGTAAGCCATAGGTCCTCATCGTAGGTCGGTCCCTCGAAGTATTTGCCGACCGTCGGTCCGACGGTGTCCACGTAATGTGTCTGGTTCCTGGTCGAGCCGTTATTCCCGAGAAGGTCCACCGCATACCATTCCAGGTAGTGCACACAGTCCTCGAAGATGATGACGTCATCATACTTCGTCCAGTTGGTCCAGGACCCGTTCCACCAGACCCTGTACCAGATCTCATCCACGCCGACGCCGCCCATGCAGCCCTGGTCCAGTGCGGTCAGGTAGATATCGGTCCAGTTCGTCATCCAGAGGTCGTCCTGGCCGTAGGTCTGTCCGTCGAAGAACTTGCCCACGATGGGCCCCTCGGTGTCGACATAGTGCGTCTGGTTCCTGGTCTCGCCAATGTTTCCTAGCAGGTCCACAGCGTACCACTCAAGATAGTGGATGCAGTCCTCTGCGAAGTGGAACCAATCCTCGATCTCCTGCCATGAGGTCCATGAACCGTTCCACCATACCCTATAATACATCTTATCGACGCCAACACCGCCCATGCATCCATGGTCGGTCGCGTTGAGATGGATGATCGTCGAGAATGACACCCACAGGTCTTCCACACCGTATGTCGGACCGTCGAACCACTTGTCCACGGTCGGGCCGGTGAGATCCACATAGTGGGTCTGGTTGTGGATGGTCTCGGTGTTATTTACCAGGTCCGTGGAATACCATTCGATGATGTGCATACACTCTCCCTCGAGGGTGAAGTTGCCAGTGTATTCCGTCCAGTTGGACCATGAGCCGTTGTACCAGATGCGATACCATGTCCATAGGGGGCCAACGCCGCCCTCGCAGCCATGGTCGACGGCCGTTAGGTTGAACTCCGTGTCCTCTGTGACCCAGATCACCTCACCGTCATCATATTGAGTGCCAGTGATCGTCTTCGTCGTTACGGGTGGAGTGATGTCCACATAGAGGTAGAAGGTTGATAATGGGCCAAGGTTCCCGAGGAGGTCGATGCCCCGCCATTCGATCAAATGAAGACACTCCTCATCGAAAGAAAGGGTCACGTAGAGCCCTACACTGGTCCAATTCGTCCAGGAGCCATTGTACCAGGTCCGATATTCTAGGTAGTCAACACCCACGCCACCCATACATCCATTATCTATCGATAGGCTTGGCGTGATGTTCGTCATGTCGGATATCCAGACATAATATGTCCGGTTACCTGCATCATATGAGTAATTATACCATGGTCCCTCGATGGATACCGAGGTCGATGGCCCATCCGTATCGACATAGTGTGTTTGGTTCCTCGTCTCTCCGATGTTGCCGAGAAGGTCGACCGCATACCACTCAAGGTAATGGACGCAGTCCTCCTCGAAATAGAACATCTCGTCGTACTCCGTCCACTGTGTCCAGGAGCCGTTCCACCAGAACCGGTAGTATATCGTATCGACCCCGACGCCGTCCATACAGCCCTTGTCCGTCGCGTTGAGATGGATATCGGTCCAGAATGAGAGCCATAGATCGTCTTGGCCGTAGGTCGGACCGTCGAACCACTTGTCAACGGTCGGACCGCTTAGGTCGACATAGTGGGTCTGATTGCGGACCTCCTCGTAGTTCCCAAGGTAGTCTACCGAATACCACTCCAGATAGTGCACGCACTCACCGATCAACATGAACGGCTGGGTGTACTCCATCCACTGTGTCCAGGATCCATTGTACCATATACGATAATAGGTATGGTTCACTCCTGCGCCGTCCATGCAGCCGTAATCGGTGGCGTTGAGATAGAAGACGTTCTCCTCTGTTATCCAAAGGTAATTCCTTCCATATGACAGACCGCTAACCGACTTGATCGTCTCGGGTGCAGTGACATCGACATAGTGTGTCTGGTTGTGAACGTCCTCAGAATTTCCCAGAAGGTCCACAGCGCGCCACTCGATGATGTGGATGCAGTCGCCCTCCATGGAGAAGTTCTCCTTGAACTTGGTCCAGTTCGACCACGTTCCGTCGTACCAGATGCGGTATTCGATGTAGTTCACTCCGACACCGCCCATGCAACCGTTGTCATAGGCGGTGAGATTGAACCAGGTGATATTGGAGATCCATGTGTACTCTTCAACCTCCGGACCTCTGATCTCCTTGAACGATGTAGGCGCCTCGGTGTCGACATAGTGGGTCTGATTGATCGTTTGACCGGTATTTCCAAGAAGGTCGACAGCAAACCATTCAAGGTAATGCAGGCAGTCATCCGGGAACCAGAAACCACCATCGTACTCCCTCCATCCAGACCACGATCCGTTCCACCAGATACGGTACCACGTCTTGTTAACGCCCACGCCGCCCATGCAGCCCCGGTCGGTCGCGTTGAAATAGATATCGGTCCAGTAGGATACCCATAGATCATCCTGGCCATAGGTTGGTCCGCTGAAGTATTTGATGACCACAGGTGCTTCGGTGTCGACGTAGTGGGTCTGGTTCTTGACCTCGCCCTCGTTACCGAGGAGGTCAACGCCGTACCATTCCAGGTAGTGGACGCAGTCCTCCATGAAGTAGATCGATTCATCGAACTGCTTCCACACGGACCATGAGCCATTCCACCAGATCCTGTAGTATATCACGTCAAGGCCGACGCCGCCAATGCAGCCCAGGTCAGAGCCGGATAGATATATGTAGGTATACTGAGTGACCCAGAGATCGTCCACGCCGTAGGTCGATCCCTCGAACGACTTGTTGATCTTCGGACCCGTGATATCGACATAGTGTGATTGGTTGTGGACCTGTTCAGCGTTCCAGACGCGGTCCATCGCATACCACTCGATGTGGTGCAGGCACTCACCCTCGAGGGTGAAGTTGCCATCATACTCCATCCAACTGGACCATGAGCCGTTGTACCAGATACGGTAGGTGATGTTGAGCACGCCGGCCCCGCCATTGCATCCAAAGTCGACCGCGCTGAAATTGAACGAGGTCTGGTCGGTCACCCAGATCGTCTCCTGATCGTCGTACTGCGGGCCAGTGATGGTCTTGGTCGAGACCGGTGCGGTCATATCGATGAAGTAGGTATCGTTCTGCACGGCCTCCGTGTTCCCCAGGTCGTCCACCAAGTAGTACTCCAGAGAATGGGTGCATTCGCCGTCGAACCGGTAGGCATGGGTCGCCTCGGACCAATCGGTCCATGTGCCGTTGTACCAGATCCTGTAGTAGGTAATGTTGACACCTATGCCGCCGTTACATCCGTAATCGTTGGCTCCAATGCTCCAGAGGGAGGATTCTGATGCGAAAAAGTTGCCTTCCCCGTCATCGACAGTGGGCCATCCGCCGGTATAACGTCGAGAGGTCGGCGGTGTGTTGTCGACGTAGAGCGTTATGTTCGACGTCCCGTTGTTGCCAAGGAGATCGACAGCATATGTATGGAGGTAGTGGGTGCACTCATCGAGTATCCAGAACGTCTCGGTGCTGTTGCTCCACTGGGTCCAGGAACCATCATACCAGATGCGCCAGCCCCAGTGGTCAAGGCCTACACCGCGCAGGCATCCATCATCGTAACCGTAGACACTAAGATTGCTCTGGTTCGATATCCAGAAGCTGAGCGGATCCATCGATTCGACGTATCCCGGCGACATACTGAACGTTATGGAGGCGTTCCAGCTGTCGACGTTGTGGGTCTGATTGTGCACCTCCTCCATGTTTCCAAGTATGTCCTCCGAGTACCACTCGAGGTAGTGGACGCAGTCCTCGTCAAAAGTGAAGGAGCCGTTATACTCGGTCCAGTTGGTCCAGGAGCCGTTCCACCAGATACGATACCAGGTGTGGTTGATGCCGACGCCGCCCATACAGCCCTCGTCGGTGGCGTTCAGCCAGAACTGGGTCTCATTGGTCACCCATATGACCTCGCCGTCATCATATTGAGGTGCTCCGATACCCTTGGTCGTGTTCGGTGCAGTCGCATCGAGATAATGCGTCTGGTTGTTAACTTGCTCTTCATTGCCGAGCCAATCCACTGAGTACCATTCGAGATAGTGGACGCATTCACTGATGAGCCAGAACCCATCTTGATGCTCCATCCACTGGCTCCAGGTCCCATTATACCAGACACGATACCAGGTAACGTTCACACCAACACCACCGTCGCATCCGTCATCCGAAGCATTGAGGAAGAAGTAATGGTCCTCGGAGATCCAAAGGAAGTCCTGACCATAGGAGGCTCCTGAGAACGATTTGCTCGTGGTCGGGGCCACCGTGTCGACATAGTGGGTCTGGTTCATGGTCTCGCCAGTGTTCCCCAGCAGATCGATAGCGTACCATTCGAGGTAGTGCATGCAGTCCTCATCGAACCAGAAGTATTCCTCGAACAGGGTCCAGTTCGACCAGGAACCGTTCCACCAGATGCGGTACCATATCTCATCAACGCCGACGCCGTCCATACAGCCGATATCGGTGGCGTTAAGGTAGATGTCCGTTCCCTGGGTGAGCCAGAGGTCGTCCTGGCCATAGGTCGGGCCGCCGAACCACTTGTCGACAGACGGTCCTTCCGTGTCGACATAGTGCGTCTGGTTCAGGACCTCTCCCTGGTTCCCCAGGAGGTCCACACCGTACCACTCTAGGTAATGGACGCAATCCTCATCGAAGAAGAAGTAACCGTCGTACTCGGTCCAGGAGGACCAAGAGCCGTTCCACCAGATACGGTACCAGACCTTGTTCATGCCTACGCCACCCATGCATCCCTTATCTGTACCATTTAGATAGATATCCGTCCAGTAGGAGACCCAGAGGTCGTCCTGGCCATAGGTGGGGCCTGAGAACTCCTTGATCACAACAGGAGCTTCCGTATCGACGTAGTGGGTCTGGTTCTTGATCTCGCCCTCGTTCCCCAGGGCATCGACACCGTACCACTCAAGATAGTGAACGCAGTCCTCAGTGAAATTGATCGATTCCTCGAACAGCCGCCACTGGGTCCAGGACCCGTTCCACCAGAACCTGTAATAGATCTCCTCAAGACCAGCACCGCCCATGCAGCCCAGGTCAGAGCCGGAAAGGTAGATGACCGTATACTTGGTGATCCATAGGTCGTCCTGGCCGTAGGTCGGTCCCTCGAAGGTCTTGTTGATCTCCGGGCCAGTGATATCGACATAGTGCGTCTGGTTGTTGATCTGCTCCTGATTTCCAAGCAGGTCCACTGCATACCATTGCAGGTGATGGATACAGTCACCGTCCATGGTGAAGTTGCCGTCGTAATCTGTCCAGCTGGACCACCTACCGTCGTACCAGATGCGGTATTTGATCACATCGACGCCGACGCCGCCCATGCAGCCGTTATCGGTCGAGGTCAGGTTGAACTCCGTCTGGTTCGATACCCATGTGTAACCCTCGACTCCAGGGCCCGTGATCGTCTTCAGTGAACTGGGAGCTGTCAGATCGACGTAGTGGGTCTGATTATGGGTCTCCTCGGTGTTGTTGACCCAGTCAACGGCATACCATTCGATGATATGTTCGCACTCGCCCTTCAGCGTGAACGTACCGTTGTATACCATCCAGCTCGTCCAGTTACCGTCGTACCAGATACGATAACAGATCTCTCGAAGTTCTGATCCGTTATACCACGTCTTGCCAACACCAGCACCACCACCGCATCCGTAGTCGGTCGCGGACAGGTTGAACTCGGTGCTCTCGGTGACCCATATCACATTGCCGTCATCGTACTGGGTGCCTATGATCGTCTTGGTTGTAACGGGCGGAGTGACATCCACGAAGAAGGTCTCGTTGTAGACATCGCTCCACAGTTCCAGATGGTCCATGGCCTTTACCTCGAGCACATGGGTGCATTCACCGGTGAGGTTCACGTTGAAATAGGCGAATCCATTGTAGTAGGTCCAATTGCTCCATGAGCCGTTGTACCACATGCGCCAAGCGGTGATATTGATGCCGACCCCGTTGTTGCACCCTCGATCTGTCGATTCTAACGTTCTACGGTAACCATCCTCACACCAGAAAGATTCACCTTTGTAATACCCGTATCCAACAAATCCTCTATTGAGGATCGTCGGCTTGGTAGAGTCCACGTAATGCGTCTGGTTGTGGACCTGCTCGGCGTTACCAAGCATATCCTCCGAATACCATTCAAGAATGTGGGTGCAGTCCTCGTCGAACGTGAAGGATCCTTCATACTCGATCCAGCTGGTCCAGGAGCCGTTCCACCAGATACGATACCATGTGTGGTTGACGCCTACGCCGTCCATGCAACCATCATCGGTGGCATTGAGCCAGAACTGTGTATTGTTCGTTACCCAGGTCACGTTCCCATCGTCATATTTCGGAGAGCCTATTCCCTTGGTGGTGGAAGGAGCGGTCAGATCGAGATAGTGTGTCTGGTTCTGCACCTGCTCCGTGTTCCCCAGCCAGTCCACCGAGTACCACTCGAGGTAGTGGACGCATTCACCATAGAGGAAGAAGCCCTGCTCATACTCCAGCCATGCGGACCAGGACCCATTGTACCAGACGCGGTAATAGGTCATATTGACCCCTACTCCGCCTTCACAGCCGTAGTCGGTTGCATTGAGATAGAAGTAGTTCTCGTCGTCGATCCACAGAGAATCCTCGCCATACTGATCGCCGGTTATGGTCTTGTGTGTCTCGGGTGCGACAGTATCGACATAGTGGGTCTGGTTCATGGTCCGGCCGATGTTCCCGAGGAGATCGATGCTGTACCATTCGAGGTAGTGGAGGCAATCCTCCGAGAACGAGAACCACCGATCGTACTCTATCCAGGAGGACCATGAACCGTTCCACCAGGTCCTGTAATAGATGACGTCGACCCCAACGCCGTCCATACAGCCGATATCGGTGGCGTTCAGGAAGACGTGAGTTCCTTGGGTGAGCCAAAGGTCGCCGCTGCCGGAGGTAGGCCCGTCGAACCATTTATCGACGGTGGGCCCCTCAGTGTCGACATAGTGGGTCTGGTTGAGGACCTCTCCCTGGTTCCCCAGAAGATCGACGCCGTACCATTCAAGATAGTGGAAGCAGTCCTCGGTGAAATTGAACATACCCTCGTACTCGGTCCAAGAGGACCAGGACCCGTTCCACCAGATACGGTACCAGACCTTATCCATACCGACGCCGCCCATGCATCCCTTGTCCGTGCCGATAAGATAGATATCGGTGTTCTGAGTGACCCAGAGGTCGTCCTGTCCGTAGGTAGGACCATCGAACGATTTGTTGACCACGGGTGCCGTGATGTCGACGTAGTGCGTCTGGTTGGTGATCATCTCCACGTTACCGAGGTTGTCCACCGAGTAGAATTCGATGTGATGGATGCACTCGCCAACGAGGTAGAACGGTTGGCTGTAAACGGTCCAGTTGGACCAGGAACCGTTGTACCAGATGCGATAGTAGGTGGCGTTCACACCGACCCCGCCCTCGTCGCATCCCTCGTCGGTCGCGGTCAGTGTGAACATCGTCTCCTCGGTCACCCACATCCCTTCGCCATACTGAGGAGTGCCGATGATCTTCTGCGTGACCGGTGGGGTCTCGTCCACTGTCATGGTCTGATTGTGGATCCTCCAGTTGCCAAGCTTATCGGAAACATTGACCTCGAGTATATGGTAGCACTCCTCCGTGAACGTGAAGTTCCCGTCGTAGAGGGTCCAGTTTGACCATGAGCCATTCCAGTAGACCCTGTACTCGAACTGGTCCACGCCGACACCGCCCTCGCATCCGATGTCGTATGCAGTGAGGTTGATCTCGGTGGAAAGGTTGACCTCCCAGTGCCCCTTCTCGATGGCCGCATGGATGAACTTGTTGCCGTAGAAGATGCAGCTCAGATTGTACGAGTCGTTGCTGCAGCCATAGGCAGGCGTCTGTTCCTGGGGGTGATATGCGAACCCCTCGACTATACCCTCCCCATACTGCCAGTATGCGGCGCCAATGGCATATCCGCTCCCGGTGAAGTAGGGATAGTCATCCGTATCGAGCATTATCTTCACATCATTATGCAGGGCCTGGCTGATGATGTTGCCGCCGCCCATTGTATAGATATCGAGTACGGTTCGGCCATGATACTGTCCCGGGAACTCGTCGGTATAGTGGAAGGTGAAGTTGTGGACGGTATCCACGTTGCCTTCCACTTCAACGTACTCCGGGAAGAGCACCTCCATATCCAGCAGCGAGATGTCGTTGAACATCAGCTCGCCGCCCCTGTACGCGAAATCCTCAAGGATGGTCGCGACGTCGTAAGGGATCGTTTCGAACCCCCAGCCGGGACAATCGATCACAATGAGGTCGTATCCATAGGCCATCATCGGATTGTCCTCGTATTCGGATCTCTCCACGATGTCATAAGGTATCCCGAGGCTATCCAGACATTCATATGTATGTCCCCACGTCCCGTTGATGATCAGGATCTCCGTAGCCTTCCCGAGGCGAAGCATGTTCTGCCAGGAGAAGGTCTGGGTAAGGCTGAGGACCGTCACGTTCGGAAACATCTGGATCGCGGCGCCGACCTCGGAGCCATAATACCATGGAACGAGGATCGGACCTCCGGTATAGACTGCGCCCTGTGGCGTCAGGTTGGTGTACAATGTGGCATTCGGCCTTTCGATCACGCGGTATGCATGGCCGGTCTCGAGGACCTTCTGGACGAAGCCGAACGCATGAAGGATGTCGCCCTGTTTTTCATCGAAAGGTATTACGTACGTGCCGTTGACGAATGAGTCCTCGTACTTGGCCTCGAGACCCATCCAGTACTTCGGTTCCCCGATGGTCTTGTTGACAATGGGGCCCTTGTTGTCGACATAGTGGGTCTGATTGTAGGTCGGACTGACATGGCCTACCCGATCCTCTGTATACCATTCGATGACATGCTTGCACTCACCGATAAGGGTTACATCGAAGCTGAACCCGTTACCGGGTCCGGTGGGGGTGGTTCCACCATATCCGGTCTCCTTGTACCAATCGCTCCATTTGCCGCGCCACCATATCCTATAAGACACGTGATCGATCCCCGAGCCGCCCTCGCATCCGTGATCCTCGGCCGTGATGTTCAGGACCGTCTTGCTGGAGACCCAGTTGGTGGTCTCGTTCGCCATGGTCTGATTGAGCTGCGGGCCGATTATGACCTTAAAGCTCTCCGGGGGAGTGAGATCGACGTAATCCGTCTGATTATTGATCGTTTCCATATTACCGAGCAGGTCTGTTGAGTAATACTCGATATAGTGGATGCATTCGCCGTCGAGGGTGAAGTTCTCATTGGGATTTGTATAGTTGTAGAAGGTCCAACCGGTCCAGTTCCCGTTGTACCATATCCGGTACCAGGTCTCGTTCATACCGACGCCTCCTTCGCATCCGTCATCGTGGGGATCGAGCTCGAACTTCGTCTCGTTGGTGACCCAGGTGACATTGGTCTCCGAATCGAGGTAGTACGGCAAGCCTACGTATTTCTCGGTGATCGGCGGGGTGCTGTCGACGAAGTGGGTCTGGTTCTGGATCTCATGCCACTGGCCGTAGAACTCCGAAGCTCTCCATTCCAGCTCATGGAGACATTCACCGTCCAGAGTGAAGTTCTCGGTATAATTGATCCATTCAGACCAGGTCCCGTTGTACCAGACCCTGTACTGGATGTAATGGTCTGGATTGCCTGTTGTCAGATTGAACTCAGTCTGGTCAGTGACCCAGACGATATCGCCGTCGTCATACTTCGGGTCTCCGATCGTCTTGGTTGCGATGATGCCGCTAGCTTCCTCCGTGGCCGTGGCCAGAAAGAGGAAGATCGCTATTACAAATAGAGCCCCGATTACTATACCTAATGAAACAGACCTGTCGCGCATGAGATGTCACCTCGTTTTCCGGATAACAGATGGACTGGTCGCCAACCTGACCAAGGTCTTCCCGGACCGTCCTACCGTCAACAATTGTACCGATTTATGGATATTAATAGTTTATTCACCATGATATCCGTAGGATAACATCCAAAATATCCGTATGATAACGTCCTGATCAGGACCCTTATCAAGATAGAAACTACCGCTGGCTGTATCGTTATAAAAGGAAAAGGCAGGGGGAACCAGTGTTCCCCCTGAGATATTCAATCTAGGTTCGCTCGGGCCAGGGCCCCTAAGGCACGTTGTAGTCCACCATACCGGCGTTCGTGAGCATCTCCCCCACTTTCAGGCCCGCGTGTATATCCACGGTCAGAGTGCCGTCGAATATCTTCATTTTCGTCACCGCAAGGGATTGTCGGTATTTCCCGTCAAGCCAGAAGGTGCCACCGGAGATATACTGCTTCAGCGTCTTGATGCTACCTCCAGATTTCTTGAACTGAACCCTGAAGGTCCCATCGGCGAAGCTCTGCTGCGGGCCGTCGTTGTACGAGATCCACTTCAATCGAACGGTCTTGATCTTCCAGCCGGCGATGCTCTGTTTGTTGTATCTCAGCTTGACCGTAGCGGTGTTACCCGCGTGGTCGGTGATCTTGTAGACCCTGTTCTTACCGAACTTGCTGAGTAGTGCGAAATCAGGTGCGCTGTCCAGATTGTCTGAGCCCTCGAACTTGATCTTCTTGTTCTGGTAGTAGACCTTCAGTTCCGGAGCGGTGGTGTCGATGAGCACGATGATCTGATTCGCCGACTCATTGTTGCCCACGAGGTCGGTGCTGCCGTAGTCAACAGTATGCGATCCGTCGCCGGTCACATCAATGGTGGTACCGGTCTGCCAGTCGCCGCCGTCAATCCTGTACCAGGTGAAGTCGACCCCGACACCAGTGTCCGAAGGCGTCAGTGTTATCGTGACATCCTCGTCGTGCCAGGTGCTGACGTAATCGTCGGTGGTCGTCGGTTTCGTGTTGTCGATCTCGAAGAACGAGCCGGACTCATCGTCGACGGTCGTTGTGCCATCATCCGCGGTCACGCGAATCTTGGCCTCATCGTTGTCCAATTCGGTCTTGGTGTCCCACGAATAGCTGCCGTCGTTTTCCTCGCCGGTGGCTATGGAGGACCAGCCGGAGCCGTCCCAGTAGTCGATGTCGATGGTAAGCGTATCGCCGTCGTCGGTCGCGGTCCACTCGATGTCATGGGTTCCGGCCCACTGCTCACCGCCAGTGGGAGAGTCGAGGCCGATCGTGGGTTCGACGTTGTTGATGGTCAAGTCTGCAGTATCGGTCGTGAAGGTATCATCATCGCTGACCTTGACCTCTATCGTGTGTGTGCCGTCGTTCAGGCCTAAAGAATCAAGGGTCGCCCAGCTCACCGTCGGTGTCTCACCTGTTGCATCATCGAACTGCCCGTCGTCGTCGATGTCCCAGGCATAGGTCAGGGCATCTGCAGGATCGCTGCTTCCGGATGCGTCGAGGTCGACGTCATCGCCCTCGTCGATCTCGTAGGGACCTCCGGCATCGGCAGTAGGTGCGACGTTGTTCACGGTGACACCGACCGTATCGGTGGCATAGTTACCAAGGTTGTCCTTGACCTTCACACCGACCGTATATGAACCGTCCACATCCCATGTCTCGCTGATCGTGCTACCCGTGTCGTCATCGAAAGCGCCGCCTTCGTCAAGGTCCCACTGGTAGGACATGATCCCGCTGCCCGAGTCCGATGAACCGCTAGCATCCAAGTTAATGGCACTTGCTTCGTCACCACTGTATGGTCCGCCTATGTCAACCGTTGGGGCGGTGTCGTCGACCGTGTGGGTCTGGCTCTGTGTTGTTTCGACATTTCCCATGTTGTCAGTGGCATTGAACTCGATCTCGTACTCTCCCTCACCGCTTGTCAAGGAGAAAGTTCCGGAATATTCTGTCCATGGACCCCAGGTCCCGTACTTGATACGATACCAGATTGCGTCGACGCCTGTGCCATTGCCGTCATCTCCACTCAATGAGAAGGTGGTGTTCGATCGTACGTAGGCGTCATCGACACCGTACTTGGGTCCTGTGACGGTCTTGGTCGTAGTCGGAGCAACAACGTCCGCCCAGTACTTAGTGGTGAACGTGCCGTCGTACCATGGACTGTAGTCAACGGTTGTTGGGCTCACGATAAGGTCGACCAGATCCGTTTCGTCTGTCGTCCCCCAGTAGTTCTTTTCGGTCTTGAGGACGGAGGATCCCATGTAGTTCGTCACGGTCTCCATCCCGTATGCACCTGGAATGCTATCAAGATCGTTGTAGGCGATCAGATTCCCGGTACCGAAGTTGGATGCCGTGAACGTCCCTGATGGATATCCGAAGGCCACTCCGTATGAGTTCGTACTGTCAGCATCGTTCGAGGTGAACACGAAGTTGCTGATAACACCTGTCGGGCTGCTGTCTCCCCAGATATAGATCAGGCCATCCGTGTTGCGGAAGGTATTGTTGTCGAAGAGAAGGTCGTTCAGATTCGCGTCCTCCAGGTTCAATGGGATCGAGCCGTAGTTTACCTCGTTGTCGATGAAATCAAGGTTATCGATCGGAGTGCTCAATGGTGCGCCAAAGCCTCCGCCGACCTTGAACGGGTTGCATATCTTGTTCGTGGGTCCATTGAAGGTACAGGACCTGATATCGATATCAGATACCTCGTTAGTCGCACCACCGCCAACGTAGATGCCCACCACCGGACTAGTGTCCATATCGAAGATGATGTTCTGTATCAGGAAGGTGCCGAGTGCTCCTCCCGAGGAGTCGATATTGATACCGACCTCGTTAGAATCGACCTCAAGGGTAAAGCTTCGGATCGTAACGCTGCTTGCTGTAACGGTGATCTGGCCAGTTAATGTACCAGTAGCGGTCCCGGGCCCATTGAGCGTCAAAGCCTTATCGATGGACACATCCTCTGAATATGTGCCAGGTGAGATGTACACCGTGCTCGCCGTCACCATGTCGATGCCTTCCTCGATTATGTCCATTGCTCCCGTCTGGTCGCTGTCATCGTCCACATGGAGGCTGGTGAAATCGCCCTGGAAGCCCATCGTTCCACTATCGGTGTCCGTTCCTGAGCGGAGCCACGGTGTGTAGTCCACATTACCGTTCATGCCGTTGCCGACGGTAGCATAGTTGTAGGACCCCCACCAGTTACCTGAAGCGTCCAGAGTGTCCGTGATCTCATTGTCCACAGCGTAGGTGGTCCATCCAGTAATCGAGTTGTCCTCGAAGGTGTTCATCGGACCTGCATGCATATCTGAGCTGCTGTCGCCGCCCTCGAGGTAGATGCCGCACTGCCTGGTTACGTCGAACCAAAGGTCCCACGAATCCCCTGTGTCCCAGTCGTCCTCCGTTCCGCCGGAGAGGGTCGCCGTTATCGTGGTCGCAGTGTTGGCCGTGACTGTTCCTGAACTACCGTCATCGTCGTTCTCGAGGGTCCAACCGACAAAGTAATCCGTTGTCCAGGATTGCGTGGAATCGGTCAGAACGGAGGCATCGTTAGCTCCGTCGTGGGTGCCCCAATCGTGGTTGTGTGAGAAGGTATCGCTAGCCACACTGGTGATGACATTGTTCGTGAAGGTGTTGTATCGAGCATCCTCCTTAAGATAGATGCCTGCGAACATAGGCTCATCGATGGTGTTCTGATAGATGCTGTTGTTGTTAGACCCAGGGACACCAGCCCAATCGCCCCAGTTGTTGAACATAATGCCAACACCGGAGAGGCTAGATAGGTCGTTGTTGTAGACATCGAAGCCGGAGACGCCGTCCATCTTGATCGCCGCCTGGCCGGTGTCGTATGTTCCGCTATCCGTCGTGATGGTGTTGCCGTAGATCGATCCGCCAGAAGCACCGTAGAATGCAATGATCGCTCGCATGTTGCCAGTCACAGTGTTGTCGTAAATGTCGGTGCCGGTGTTCTCAGCATACCCAGTCATTATTCCAAAGGACTCGCTCCAGAGGTTGTGACCGGTTACAGTGTTCTCGTAGACGGTTATATCGGTGCTGTAGGCTTTCACGAAGATACCGCCGTTACTGCCCTCGTTAGCGGAATTTCCGTCCACATCGTTGTTGTTGATCGTGCCAGTAGCGTATTTCTTAACGTTGTCTCCCTTGTCCTTTTTGCTGCCTGCGAGGAAGATACCGTTCTTGAAGTTGTCATCGACAGTGTTTCCGGTGATCGTCGCGTCCCCGTGGAAGAAACCGAAGTATATACCGGAGTTGTCATTGTTAGTGAACGTGCTGTCTGTTACGCTACCGTCCTTGCAATGCCACCTCGCCGAGTGAGTGCTGGTCACAGGTCGGTCGAAATGTACACCGTGTTTGGTGGCACCGTCGACCTTAACGTTGTCGATCGTGGTATAGTATGCTGCGACCGCAGAGATGCCGTTCACATCGCCGTCACCGTTCGAGTCGTCATCACGAGCGCCGGTCCAGCTCGTACCCGAGTTAAGGCCCGCATCCTGAACTGTCAGGTCCTGCACGGTAACACCGTAGGTCTTGCCATCGTCCTGATTGTAGCCGGAGATCAAAATACCGCCAACGCTGTATCCTGAAGGCTGGAACGCGAACTGGTTGTAGGGTTCCACTCCATCTAGGTCGAGGATGGTCTGGTCGATCCCGGCGCCGTCCAGCGTTACTCCGTCGTTAAAGATCTGAACATACTCGGTATAGGTTCCCGCGGCAACCGTTACAGTAGCGTTGTCAGATATCACGTCCAATCCGCCCTGAATGGTTGCGAAGGCATCGTAGCCCCACGTGTGACCACCGGCATCGGTTGCCGTGTAGTCATCGTCGACCCAAACGGTCGACGGTGCTGCAGTGTAGGGGTCGTAGTCCACATCGGTGGAAACGGCCACACCGCTTCCAGCACCCTCGCCGCTGGGACCATCGCCAGCGCCCCACCAGTTGTTCTCCGCATCGACCTCAACGCCGGTGTCGTCGTTGTCAACACCGAATTCGGTGGCATCGGAGAAACTATTGCCGGTTATGGCGACATAATCCGCGTGATCCTCGAGCCAGATATCGACCTCATGACCGCTGAACACGTTGTTCTTGATCGTGGCGGTCTTGGTGCCAACGTCGTCCATCTTATTGTTGATGGTGAAACCGGTGGCGTATGTGTAACGGCCGGCATTGTTGTCAGCAACCACATTCTTTCTCATGTCTATGAGGAAAGCGGCGCCTGCCTGGATATCCTCGTTCGCGTTCGAAGAACCCTGGAAGTCGATACCGCCATAAGAGTCGCCGAGAAGTCCAAGACCGTTGTATTGATAGATGCTGTTGCCGGTGATCTCGTTGTTGACAAGTGTCAACTCACCGGTCATCCAGCTCTGGACCCCGGTGTTCCAGTTGTCGTAGATCTCGTTGTCGTAGACATCGAAGTTGTGACCGCCGATCAGGAGAAGACCGTTGTTGTTGTTCTCGTAGATCGTGTTGTTCTTGATAACAACATCGTCACATCCTGCGGCGATCGTGTAGGTCGAGGATGCCATGTATAGACCGGAGTCGATGTTGCCGTAGATGGTGTTCCCGGTGACCTTGCCGGTCGAGGTATCCTGGAGCCTCGCACCCCTAAGGTTATCATAAACAGTGCAATCAAGGATCTTGGTATTGGATGAGTCCTCCAACCTGAAAGCACCCCCGCTGGTGGTGTTGGAGCTGGCCCACAGGTCGGCCATCTCGGTCTGGCTAGGGTCGGAATCCCTTCCGGTTCCGTCCCAACCGTTGTGATAGAAGGTACAATGGTAGACTTCGATGTTCCCTTCCTTTGACCTGATCCCGTAGAGACCGTTCCTGATGGTCATGTTGTGGAACTCGAAATCATAGCCAGTGGATGCAGTGTCGATATAGAATACATTAGTCGACCCTGGAGCAGTCGCGCCGGCCTGGACTATGGTCCCTGCTTCGCTCTCACCGGAGAATATGAGACCATAACCGTCTATCTCGACATCCTCGGTGTATGTTCCATCGGCGATATTGATGGTATCTCCATCGCTCGCCTCGTCCACACCCTTCTGGATGGTAGCATATGGATTTCCACTGCTGCCATCACCCGTCGTATCGCTCCCGGTGGTGTCCACGTAGATATCTGCCCCTGATGCAGAACCGAGTGCCATCAGAACGAATATTCCCAGCAGTGCCAGGACTATCAACTTCATTGCGCTCTTGCTAGAATTCGCATCTCTCATTACGTCACCTCATCTTATCGCGAAGGGGCTCCCGGGCCATGTAGGAGTATTAAAGGAGGTGTTTTGCGTCTTGTGCAACCGAGTATCATATAGACCTCTAAGTCCCTCCGACAGCCAGCCAGAACTGACTGAGATGATATAATACTTTTTATTATAGTTAGTTGTCATTTTAAGAATTCCAAAACGAACTAAATTATAAGGATTTTTAATTGTTTCTACATATAACGTGAACAGTTCATGTTATTCTTTGCCATATTTATAAAAAGCCAAACCTATTGGTAGCATTTAATATAATAAAGAAGGAGGGGCGTCGGCCCCTCCGATCTTAAGGTTGGCTATTGCACCATGCTTGGACACATCTCTAGTGGTGTTCGCCTTATGGTATATTGTAATCCACAGCGCCCGCGTCGGTCAGCATCTCCGCCGTCTTGATACCGGCATAGATGTCCACATCCAACGCGCCATCGAATATCTTCATCTTCGTTACTCCGAGGGATTTACGGTAGTTCGCGTCGATCCAGAACGTTCCTCCGGAGATCGCCTGCTTCAATGATTTGTAGACACCGCTGCTCATCTTGAACTGAACCCTGAACTTCGCATCCCCGAAGCTCTGCTGTGAGCCGTCGTTGTACGATGCCCATTTCAGGGTGACAGTCTTGATCTTCCAGCCAGCGATCTTCTGCTTGTTTATCCTGAGCTTGATCGTGGCCGTGTTCCCGGCATGATCGGTAACCTTGTAGACACGGTTCTTTCCGAACTTGCTGAGCAGTGTCATGTCGGGTGCGCTGTCAAGGTTGTCGGTCGGTTCGAACTTGGGCTTCTTTGCGGTCTGGTCGAAATACACCTTCAGCTCCGGCGGGGTGGTATCGATGGTCACTATTATCTGGTTCGCGGATTCGTTGTTGCCGACCAGGTCGATGCTGCCGTAGTCAACTGTGTGGACACCATCTCCTGAGACAGTAATGGTCAAAGCTGTTCCGGTCTGCCAATCTCCGCCGTTGATACGATACCATGTGTAGTCCACTCCGACACCAGCATCGGATGGTGTCAGGGTGATGTCAACGTCGGCATCGTGCCAGGTGCTGACGTAGTCATCGGTGGTTGTTGGCGCGGTGTTGTCTATCTCGAAGAAGGATGCCGATTCATCGTCGACGGATCCCTGATTATCGTTCGCGGTGACGCGGATCTTGGCCTCATCGTTGTCCGCTTCTGTCGAAGTGTCCCAGGAGTAGGAACCGTCATCGGCCTCTGCGGTCGCGATCGAGGACCAGCCGCTTCCGTCCCAATACTCGATGTCGATGGTAAGGGTGTCCCCGGGATCATATGCGGTCCACTCGATATCGTTGGAACCGGCCCACTGCTCTCCTCCTGTCGGGCTGTCCAAGGTTATCGTCGGTTCGATGTTGTTTATTGTCAGCTGAGCAGTGTCCATTGTCGATGTGTCGTCGTCGCTCACCCTGAGCTCTAAAGTGTGAGTGCCGTCGTTGAGTCCAAGGGCATCCAGAGTGGCCCAGGAAACAGTTGGAGTTGTTCCAGTTGCGTCGTCGAAGGCGCCGTCGTCGTCGAGATCCCAGGCGTAGGTCAATGCCCCATCATCGACCGAGCACACATCCGAACCGCTTCCCGAGAGGTCGACAGGATCACCCTCGTCGATCGAATACGGCCCACCAGCTTCGGCCGTGGGTGCGACATTATCGATGGTCACCTGAGCGGTGTCCAGTGTGAACGTATCGTCATCGCCGACCTTCAGCTCGATGGTATAGATTCCATCATTGGTCAATAGCGTCTCGAGGGTTGCCCAAGATATCGAGGGGGTTGTACCGGTCGCGTCGTCATGTTCGCCATCATCGTCGATGTCCCAGGAGTAGGTCAGGACGTCGTTACCGTTCTCGTCCGAACCGCTGCCGGAAAGATCTAGCTGATCGCCCTCGTTGATGGTGTACGGACCACCGGCATCTGCGCTTGGTGCCACGTTGTCTATGGTAAGGGTCGTCGAGGTGGTGTCATCGGTATCGTCGTCTGACACCCGGAGGCCGATCGGATTGTCACCGTCGTTGAGGCCGAGGCCTTCAAGAGTGGACCAGGAAACTGTCGGAGATTCGCCGGTGGCATCGTCGTATTGACCGTCGTTGTCCAGGTCCCATTCGTATGTCAGTACATCGTTCGCGTTCGGATCGCTTGAAGAGCTGGCGTCAAGGGTGACGTCATCGCCTTCGTCGATGGTGTGCGGTCCGTTAGCATCACCGGTCGGTCCAACGTTGTTGATGGTAAGGGTCGTCGAGGTGGTGTCATCGGTATCGTCGTCCGATACCCGTAGACCTATCGTGTTATCGCCATCGTTGAGGCCGAGACCCTCCAGAGTGGACCAGGAGACAGTCGGTGATTCGCCTGTTGCATCGTCATACTGTCCATCGTTGTCCAGATCCCACTCGTATGTCAGTACATCGTTCGCATTCGGATCGCTCGAAGAGCTAGCATCGATGATGGCATCGCTCCCCTCGTCGATGGTGTAAGGTCCATCGGTCTCAGCGGTCGGTCCAACGTTGTCGATAGTGAGTGTCGTTGAATCGGTGTCATCGGTATCGTCATCCGACACCCGGAGGCCGATCGGATTGTCGCCGTCGTTTAGTCCGAGACCCTCAAGTGTGGCCCAGCTCACCGTCGGAGCTTCACCTGTAGCATCGTCGTATTGGCCGTCATTGTCAAGGTCCCACTCGTAGGTGAGCACATCATTTCCGTTCGGATCGTCCGAAGAACTCGCGTCAAGGGTGACGTCGTCGCCTTCGTCTATGGCGTGTGGGCCATCGGTCTCAGCTGTCGGCCCTACGTTGTCGATGGTTAGGGTCGTTGTGGTCGTGTCGTCTGTGTCGTCATCGGATACCCGGAGACCGATCGTGTTGTCGCCATCGTTCAGACCGAGGCCTTCGAGCGTCGACCATGCAACTGTCGGCGATTCGCCGGTAGCATCGTCGTATTGTCCATCATTGTCAAGGTCCCATTCGTAGGTGAGCACATCATTTCCGTTCGGTTCGGAAGAGGAGCTGGCATCCATGGCGGCATCGCTGCCCTCGTCGATGGTATAGGGACCATCGGTCTCTGCCGTAGGTCCGACGTTGTCGATGGAAAGGGTCGTTGAATCGGTGTCATCCGTGTCGTCATCCGAAACCCTGAGGCCGATCGTATGGTCGCCGTCGTTGAGACCGAGGCCTTCGAGTGTCGACCAAGCGACTGTCGGGGATTCGCCGGTGGCGTCGTCGTACTGGCCGTCGTTGTCAAGGTCCCAGGAGTAGGATAGTACATCATTGGCGTTGGGATCGCTTGAGGAGCTCGCGTCCAGGGTCACATCATCCCCTTCGTCTATTGTGTGTGGGCCGTCGGTCTCCGCGGTCGGTCCGATGTTGTTGAGAGTGACTGTCGTCGAGTCAGTGGTGAAGGTGTCATCGTCGCTCACCTTGAGGCCAATAGTATGGTCGCCGTCGTTCCAGCCGAAGTCCCGGAACATGTTCCAAGTGGGTTCGGCCACCGAGCCGATAGCATCGTCGTACTGACCGTCGTTGTCGAGGTCCCAGGCGTATGTCATGAGATCGTTGGCGTTAGAGTCTGTACCGCTCCCTGACAGCGGAAGGCTGTCACCTTCATCGAAGGCGTAGGGTCCGCCCGCATCTGCCGTTGGTGCTACGTTCGCAAGCAGGAGGGCGGCGGTGTCGGTCGTGAATGTATCATCGTCGCTGACGCGAAGTGTGACGGTATGGCTCCCGTCATTGAGACCGAGAGCCTCAAGAACAGACCACGGGATCGTCCCGGCAGCCGGGGCCGATGTCTCGTAGGATCCATCGTCGTCCAGATCCCAGGCGTAGGTCAGAAGGTCATTGCTGTTGGAATCGCCTCCCGAGCCTGCCACGGTCAGTGCGTCACCCTCATCGATACTGTAGGGGCCGCCTGCTTCCGCAGTTGGCGCAATATTTGCGAGGTTCAAGGTCCCGGTGTCTGTAGTAGTGGTATCGTCATCAGTGACCTCCAGACCGATCGGGAGAGCACCATCATTGAGGCCCAGCGCCTCGAGGGTCGACCAGGCAACGGTTGGGGATTCGCCTGTTGCGTCATCGTACTGACCGTCGTTATCAAGGTCCCAGGCATAGGTTAGCAGATCATTTGCGTTGGGATCGCTCGAACCGCTGCCATCGAGGTCAAGCTGATCACCTTCGTTGATGGAGTAGGGTCCTCCCGTGTCCGCTGTCGGGGCAATGTTGCTGATGGTCAGTGATGCCGTGTCGGTTGATGATGTATCGTCGTCGCTAACTTCCACACCTACGGTCGAGGAACCGTCGTTAAGACCTAACCCTTCCAGGGTAGACCAGCTCACTGTCGGTGTCTCACCGGTGGCATCATCGTACTGACCGTCATTGTCCAGGTCCCAGGCATACGTTAGAACATCGTTGCTCGGATCCGATGATCCACTCGCATCCAGATCGAGGTCGTCGCCCTCGTCGATGGTATACGGTCCGCCTGCATCGGCGGTCGGTGCGATGTTGGTGATGGTGAGGGTTGTGTCGGCAGTGGATGAAGTGTCGTCGTCGCTGACCTCAATGCTGATATCATGGGTCCCGTCGTTCAAGCCCAATGCCTCGAGTGCGGACCATGCGATAGTCGGGGTAGCACCAGTTGCATCGTCGTACTGACCGTCGTCGTCAAGGTCCCATGCATAGGTGAGCGTGTCATCCGCGCATGGGTCGCTGCTGCCGCTCGCATCGAGATCGACGGATTCGCCCTCATTGATGGTGTATGGGCCGCCGTGGCTCGCGGTGGGAGCGACGTTGGCTATTGTCAGGGTAGTATCGGCGGTGGAAGAGGTGTCGTCATCGCTTACCTCCAAGCTGATGTCGTACTGGCCGTCGTTGTTCAGAAGAGCTTGTAGGGCGGACCAGCTGACCGTTGGTGTTGCGCCTGTAGCATCGTCGTACTGTCCGTCGTCGTCCAGGTCCCAGGCGTAGGTTAGTGTATCGCCAGCGCATGGATCGCTGCTGCCACTTGCATCTAGGTCCACCGACTGACCCTCATTTATCGAGTAGGGACCGCCGTGGCTGGCAGTTGGAGCAACGTTGGCTATTGTCAAGGTAGTGTCTGCCGTCGATGATGTATCGTCGTCACTTACCTCAACACTGATGTCGTATTGCCCGTCGTTGGTGAGAAGGCTCTGCAGTGTGGCCCAGGACACGGTCGGAGTTGCACCAGTGGCATCATCGTACTGTCCATCGTCGTCGAGGTCCCAAGCGTATGTAAGCGTGTCATCCGCGCACGGGTCGCTGCTGCCGCTTGCATCCAGGTCGACAGACTGACCCTCGTTGATGCTGTAGGGGCCGCCATGGCTAGCTGTCGGAGCGACATTGCTGATGGTTAATGTGGTATCCGCAGTGGATGATGTGTCGTCATCACTCACCTCGACGCTGATATCGTACTGGCCGTCGTTGGTCAGGAGTGACTGGAGCGTGGACCAGCTGACCGTCGGTGTTGCACCGGTCGCGTCATCATACTGACCATCGTCATCCAGGTCCCAGGCGTAGGTAAGTGTGTCGTCGGCGCAGGGATCGCTACTGCCGCTAGCGTCAAGATCAACGGACTGACCCTCATTGATGGAGTAGGGGCCGCCGTGGCTGGCTGTGGGGGCAACA
>JANQNJ010000137.1 GCA_028279645.1 Thermoplasmatota archaeon | reverse complement strand
CCCGCGTTGAAAGGTGTGCACATTGAAGAACGTCATCATGATAACCATCGACTCGCTTCGCAACGACCACGTCTCGTGGTCGGGCTACGAGCGTAAGACGACGCCCAATCTCGACAGCGTCGCAGCCGATTCGAGGATATTCACCAACGCCTTCAGCCAGAGCAACTGCACGCCGTTCTCGTTCCTGTCGATACTCGGAGGGGTCTATCCCCTTGCGACCAACCAGTTCCACAAGGACGACCACCATTACCCGATGTTATCGGCCCACTTTCCGATATTCTCGGAGCAGATGCAGACGGGAGGATACGCCACGGTAGGCATTCATACGAATCCGTTCCTTACGCATTTCTACGGCTACGATCGCGGATGGGACATGTTCTTCGATGCCACCGGCGAAGGGGACATCGAGGGGGAGTCGAAGTACCACAAGCGCAAGGTCAAGATCGCCCTGGAGGGGTTCATGCGGAAGCACAGGAAGCTCTACTTCGCCTACCTAAGGGCGAGGGACCAGTTCTTCCCTATCAAGAACCTGCACGTCCCGGCCAGACCGATGACAGACCGTGCGATCAAGGCGATATCGGACTGGAAGGAAGGGAAGTTCGGCGAAGGCAAGCCGCTGTTCCTCTGGGTCCACTACATGGATGTGCACATTCCCTACGTCCCATCCGTAGAGGAGCAGAAGAGGTTCCTCGGCAAGAGCATCTCCATGAGGCGTATGAACCGTCTGAACAGGCCGCTCGTGGAGCATAGACCGGAGCTATTGAACAAGAAGATGATCAAAGAGGTCATCGATCTCTATGACACCAAGATCTTCTCCACCGATCTCGAGCTCGGAAGGCTGTTCGATGTCCTGAAGGAGGAGGGGTTGTATGACGATTCGATCATCATCGCCACGGCCGATCACGGGGACGAGTTCCTGGAGCACGGAAACGTCGCACACTGGAAGGGGAACTTCTACGACGAGCTCACCAACGTACCTCTGTTCATCAAGGGGTTGCCCAAGGGGAAGGACGACTCGCTTCGAGCGTTGATAGATCTCCCCTACATCGTAGCCGACATGACAGGCGTCGAGAGGGCCAAGGGGATGATGGGCGTGGGCCTCGATGAGGAACGGAAGATGGTCTTCTCCGAGAGGAGCATGGAGGGAGGCGCCCGCATGGCGGTGAGGACAGCTAGCAAGAAGTTCATCTGGTTCAAGGACGATGAGAGGAAGGAGCTCTACGACCTCTCGTCGGACCAGGGGGAGGAGAAGGACCTTTCGGCAGAGAGGACGGAGGGTGTCGAGGCGATGACGGAGCTGCTCGAGCACCATCACCGCACGGTGACAGAGAAGGCGGAATCGATGCGCATCGCAAAAGCGATGAAGAAGTAGAGGCCTTGCCGCAGTTTCCCTGATAATGCTCTTTGCATGATCCTCTCAACAAAATCGATAAGAAGTATTCAGCTTGAACGGGTTCAGATCTTGCCGTCGACCTTGAGCGCCTTGATCGCTTCGTCGATCCTCTGTTTCTCGCTGTGATCGGCGATCTCATCGGATGCTGGCCCTGCTTTTCTCGGTGTGTCCTTGATCACGTGCCACGGCACCTTGACGCTCTGTTCTGTCCTCAGGTTCCCCTTGTGACCCCACAGTCCATACTCCCCCACCTGGTTGCCGTGGTCCGAGGTGATAACGATCCTACCTTCGAGATCTTCGAGCAGCCGATCGACCTCGATCATGGCGAGACGGAGGTTCTCTTTGTAAGCTTTCCACACCCTCTCCTTAGATACCTCTCCGTCCTCCGCCCGGTCCCATATCATCGTCTTCTCGCCCTCGGTGACGCCTTCGAGCGTATGCCATGTCCCGTCGTCGATCTTCAGCAGCTCCTCGTCCCCGATGAAAGGATGATGAGGCTGGTTGTAATGGATGTACAGCCGCTTGTCGGGGAATTTGACTGCGGCCTCAAGAGCTGCATCGGTCACCGCCCCGGGTGGGACCGTCTTCAGGTCGGGATCCCACCCGTGGTCCCAGAGCTCCACGACATGGTAGAAAGGGACGCGGTCGAACAGCTTCCTCAGGTAGGGGGTGGCAAGGTGGGGGTTCCCTGCGATGCACACGACGTCGTCGTGGTAGCTCTGGAAGTTGAACTTGATGAACTCCTTCGTCATGCTTCCGCCGCTCACGATGGAGCCGACATCCGAGCCGATAAGGTCCCGGTACATGTCGTATCTGCAGGCGTCGAGCAGGATCAGATGGTCCCACTCACGGTCCATGACCTTCACAGCGTTCTTGACGGAATATCTGGACCTGAACAGTTTGAGGTATCCTCGCAGCATTCGCATCCTGTAGTCGGTCCACCGGTGTTCGAACCAGGACCTGTCATCCGTACCGGCCATCTGTTCACGGTCCTCCTGGGACCCACTGAAATCCCTGGAGGGCTTTATAACGTTTGCTGGTTGCCGTCGTTCGGATCGGCCGCCTGGTCCTGAGATACGTCCGCTCCGGTCGCTTGAGGCCGTTGCTGGGAATGTTGACCGTGGTGTGCATACCACTCCTGTTGATACCGGTTGAACATCTCAATGTGATGGCGGTCGCGCTCGCTCCGCCTCTCCCGGCTGTTGACCAACGCCGCCGAGCCCTTCCTGAGAGCGATCATGGTCGCGAAGAAGGTCGCGGTCAGGATGAGGATCATCCATCCTGTGATGGATAGGATGTTACCGGGGCCATCAGCGGATCCCTTCCCCGGGGTGCTGTTCTCGTCGATGGTCCTGAAGGAGGTAGCATAGCCCGATCCGGATAGCACGGCGCTCCCGGAACCCCTGATAGCGAGCTTGCCCTCGGTGAAGACGAGCAGCTCGATACGGTACTCGTTGTCCCTCGGAACCTCAACTGTGAGACGGCCCTCCTCAGTGGCAGTGCTGTCTATCGAGCCCATATCGATCTCGCTCCTGGCGCGGGCCAGATTGCTGTCGTCCTCCACGACGAAGGCCCTCACCTCGACCTCGTCGATGGATGCATTCCCGTGGTTTGTGATGAATACGATGATATCGAGATCTGCCGTGGTGTTGTCCTCATCGGTCCTGAGGAAGTAGACCTCGTCGATCTCCAGGTCCACATCGGTCGGGACCTCCTCCTCCATGCCCAGTGTGCCGATTATCAGCGTCAACGAAAGGAGGACAAGGAAAAGAGCGAGCCATCGGGTCCGTCCTCCCAGGATCTCGTTCGGGATCATCTGTACCGCCTCCTGATCACGGCGATGATGACAACGATCGGAACGACGATGAAGATCAGCAATATTGCCGTCCCGGCCCCTCCCTCCTCGCTCAGTGAGAGGCCTTTTGCAGGACTGCCCCCGCCTGCACTGTCCTCATCCGCGATCAGGTCGGGAGAACGATAGGTTGTCGAGTAATCGTACCCACTCCCATATTTCGACTCGTTATGGTATATCGGATCCCCGGGTCTGAGGTCGACGGTTCCCCGGCCCTTCAACGCGATCTTGCCATCCTGCAGCACGACAAGCTCGATGGTGTACTTGTCGTCATCCTCCACATCGATGCTCAACGTCGTTTCCGCCGTGGTCTGGGCATCGATCGATCCCATGTCGTCCGATGCCTCCGCAACCGCTATGTTCGTACCGTCATCGATGACGAAGGCCCTGACCTCGAGATCGGCATCCGACCCGCCATCGTTGGTGATGAACGCAGATATCTCCATGGTCCTGCTCTCGTTCTCCCCTTCCATCAGGAAGTATACCTCCTCCACATCGAGGCTTGCAGCCCTATTGACGGCCTCCGGCTCCATGACCATGTATATGATAGCAGCCATGCAGAGCATGCCGATGACGAAGACGGATACAAGGGCCACGTCCTTCGGGACCGAGATGCTGACCTCGCCTTTGTTGGTGCTTGGCCTCTTCGCCGCACCGGATGAGGCTCTTTTCTTCACTTTCTTCTTCTCCATGTTTCTCCCTCACATGTTGGAGGGAACGTCGCCGTGGAGGATATTAATACAGTTTGGGACGGCTTTGGGATTGATATAAAAGGGTTTCGAATTCGTAGGAAAACGAAAAAAGGCCACTTTATCCGGCAAGGGCGGGTCCAAGCTGTATTCAGGCATGGGTCCCAGCGTTTTCCCGGCATGGGACCGTCGCAGGGCGGGTCCAAGCTATATCTGAGCATGGGTCCCAGCGTTTTCCCGGCATGGGACCGTCGTAGGGCGGGTCCAAGCTATATCTGAGCATGGGTCCCAGCAGATTACCGGCGTGGGCCGTCCTGGCCATGGTAAGCTTTATTTATATTCCGGCAGTTCAAACCATCATCAGGGAATGACGATCATGGCGAGACCAAAGATACTCTTCGTTTACTACAGTCCCGTGGCGTTCGTGGTCCGGGACATGGAGATCCTCAAGAAGCACTTCGAGGTGGAATCGCTCCAGTGGACCGGAAAGCGTGATTATCTCAAGCTGTTCAATGCCGTCAGGCGAGCGGATATCACATTCTCCTGGTTCGCGGGTACGCATGCCTTCCATATGGTGTTCCTATCGAGGCTCCTACGAAGAAAGAGCATCGTCATCGTCGGTGGCTACGAGGTCGTCGACATGCCCGAGATCGATTACGGCGGCCTGACCCAGCCGAGGTTCAAGAAGCAGCTCAAATACATCGTCAACAAGGCCGACGGATTGATATCCATCTCCAAATCCAATCTCGGCGAGCTCAAGGGCTTCGCCGACGTCGATTCGACGCTGATCTACAACGGGATCGATACGGAGCTGTTCGCTCTGGACGGGACGAAAGCAGAGGCGAAGGAGCGCCTCGCACCGGAGCTCAAGGGGCTGAAGGAGCCGGCAACGAGGCCGCTCGCCATCACTGTTGGCGGTGTCAAGCGGTCCAATCTCAAGCGTAAAGGGATGGACGGCTTCGTCAAAGCGGCAAAGCATCTACCCGATGTCAACTTCGTCCTTATCGGCAAGGCCCAGGACGACGCCATGGACGAGATGAAGGGGTACGCAACCGACAACGTCCACTTCACCGGCTTCGTCGGCGACGACGACCTTGTCGAATACTACAGGGCAGCTGACATCTATGTCCAGGCCTCAGGCCATGAAGGGTTCGGCATCGCCATGGGCGAGGCCATGGCCTGCGGTTGTGTACCCGTGGTATCACGGAGAGGGGCTCTTCCCGAAGTGGTGGACGACACCGGCATCTTCGTGGAGTTCGACGATCCAAAGAGCATTGCTGAAGGGATCAAGAAGGCAGTTACCTCGGGCCTTGGTCCGAAGGCCAGCGAGCGGATGAACACCGAGTTCCCGCTGTCGAAGAGAGAAGAGCGCCTTGTCGGTTATATCAACGAGTTCTGGTCGAAGGTGAAATGAACCGTCGTCGGGTGGGTCTAGGTATCTTTCGAGCATGGGTGCCATTGCTTTCCCGGTGTGGGTCGTCGTTGGGCGGGTCCAAGCGTATCATCAGCATGGGTGTTAGCATTTTCCCGGCGTGGGTGAACCCCGCATCCAGACCCGTCATTAACACTTCATTAGGGTTAAATAGGGGGTTTTCTTATTAACCGGCGCAGGGGTCCGGAAGGACAGGAAAGAACGACTATGACGCGCATGCTCGTGATCGGACTGGACGGCGCCACATACAACGTCATCGATCCGCTGCTGAAGGAGGGTAAGCTACCCAATATCCAGGCGATCATCGAGAACGGTTTTCACGGAGTTCTCAAGTCGACGATCCCTCCAGCGAGCATACCTGCATGGCCATCGTTCATCACCGGCGTCAATCCCGGCAAGCATGGCTGCTACGACTTCATGAAACGCGACAGTCCGGAGCAGACCTTCGGCAGACCGGTCACATCCAAGGACATCTATTCCAAGTCGCTGTGGAAGATGATGAACGAGAAGGGGAAGCGCTGCATAGCGATCAACGTCACAGGGACATATCCCCCGGAGGAGATCGACGGAGTGATACTATCCGGCATGCTGACCCCGACAGGAAAGGACTTCGTCCACCCCATCGAGCTGCAGCCGGAGATCGAGGAGCTGAAGTTCCGGATCTTCGCCGACAAAGAAGCGTTCTCCAAATCGGACCAGTTCATCTACGACGACCTCATGGACCTGGAGACGAAGCGCAAGGACACGGCCCTACATCTCATGAAGACACAGGACTGGGACTTCTTCATGGTCATGTTCTTCGGAACGGACGCTATCTCACACAAGCTGTGGGGCCGCGAGCACCAGACCCTGTTCTACCAGAAGATCGACGGCTACATCGCCGAGCTGAGAGATGAGGCGGGCGAGGACATCAACGTCGTCATCATGTCCGATCACGGTTTCGGCGAACTGCGCAAGGTGATCTCCATCAACAAGTGGCTCCACGACCAGGGGCTCCTTGGTTACAAGCACGTCGACCTGGAGGAGACCCGGGAGTTCACCATCAAGAAGAAGCTGCGGAGGAAGATCAAGTTCCACAAGAGGGTCGCCCATAAGCTCGGCCTCACGCAGGAGAACCTCTCGGCGAAGTTCGGCAAGGTGGAGTTCATCAGGAAGATCTTCAACAAGATGCCTCTCCGTGTTCGCCGATCCCTCAAGGCTCTGCCACAATCCAACCTAGCGATCGACCTCTCCAAGACCAAGGCCTACTTCTCCGCGTTCTGGACCGCCGAGGTGCAGAGCATCAACATCAATCTCAAGGGCCGCGACCCGCAGGGCATCGTCGAGCCCGAGGAGTACGAACAACTGCGAGACGATATCATCAAGAAGATGCGGGAGCTCAAGGATCCCGAGACCGACGAACTGATCTTCGAGTCGGTCTTCAAGCGCGAGGAGATCTACACAGGCCCATACGTCAAGGATGCTCCCGACATCGTTACATTGATCAATCCGGGATACAAGATGTCCAACACATTGAAGGGGAGCCAGGTCGTGATGCCGCTCGCCTCTCCGGAGGGTAAACACGAGTATCGTGGTATCATAATGGGAGCCGGCCCGGATATCAACGCAGGCGTCAAGCTTGATGATTCTGTGATCTATGATCTCGTACCTACTATTCTACATAATTACGGCATCGCGGTTCCCGAGGAGATGGACGGACGGGTGTTGAAAGAGGTGTTCAAGAAGGGGTCTGCTCCCGGCGATAGCGAGGTCGCTGTTGCCAAGAAGGATGAGAAGGCTTTCTTGAACGATCGGATAGCTAACTTGAAGAAGTTGGGGAAGATCTAGGGTCAGTCTAAGCGACACCTCCATTACATAGACGTTGACTCTAGAAAAAATCAGATCTTCTTTCTTTTCCATTTTAGATCATGAGAATATCTGGAGATCAGGATGCCGATCACTAAAAAGGTAATCGCCATGATCTCGAAATGGGCCATCAACCAATTGTCATCATCTCTCTCCCTATACTTTTCCAGTGGATCCACTAGCGCCTTCTTGACCTCGATCGTCGCATTCTTATGGACCTCTTTTCCATTCCCATCATCAACAATAACGTGGATCCAGTACGTACCGACATCCTTCTTAGATGGCCTTCCTGACATCTCCCCATTTGTCTCATTGAACACAAGCCAGGTCGCGTTCGTGGTGTAGGTGAATGTTAGAACATCATCGGTTGGATCAGGATCACTAGCCCAGAATTCTTGATCGAATTCCTCTTTTGCTCTGACATACATGTAGGTGAGACCTCCAAGATAGGGGGCATCGTTGATATTAGGAGCCTCCAGGGTGAAGTTCGAATAATCACAAAGACCGTACTCATCGGAAACGGTGATATTGACCCAGTATATACCAACGGTCTCGTCATTGAATTGACCGGAAAGTACGCCGTCATTGGTCAAGACCAGGTTCGAAGCATTCGTTGTGATATTCCAAGATAGGTCCTGGTTCTTAACATTAAGAGCATCATATTGAACATAGTACGTCTCGTCCTCGACCGCTTCTGTTACATCGGCAGTTATAATTGAAATAGACCAGTTCACGCGCCAGCGAAGGTGAGGATAGGTCACTCCTTCTTTGAGAACCCATGTTCGATCCATATCCCATCCGGCCTCAACAAAGGATGCTTTTGACCTCATCTCGCTGGTATTGAGACCGGTGATGTTAAGGTCATCAGATCCACCAGGATAGCAGTATGTACAGTTCTCGTTATCGTAGAGAACGCTCTTGAAGGTGCCATGGTTCTCACCAATAATAACGTAGGAATAATTGTTCCCATCAGATGAATGAACCGCGTAGGAACGAACGATCTCTCCTGGATGATAGGAGTGATCACTTCCGACAAGACCGCCAGCATATCCCGATCCATTGACGGTACCAATGAAATAACAATCGCTCAGCTCGACGCCCCATGAGTGACCGATTATCCCACCAGTATCCCCCTTCCCGCTAATGGCCCCAGATGCAAAGGTCTCCTTGATCGATGTATCCCACATGTAGCCTGCTATTCCCCCACCATATGTATCATTTGAATAGATATTGGAAATCGATGAACAGCGCGATACCTGAACACCAAATCCAGTTCCTAGGATACCACCGATATTCCGCTCACCAGTTGCATATATCGAGACGGTGCAATCCTCGAACGTGCCGTCTCCAACCGAGCCGATCAGGCCACCGATGTTCTTCTGACCGATCAGTTCACCGGTGACGTGACAATTGATCGTTGGTCCATCTGCTTTTTGACCCGCGATGCCTCCTATTGAATTATACCCATGGATCTCGACTGAAGCGAGTGTAAGGTTCGAGACCCGGCTGCTATCGTCCAGCCACGCGAACAATCCGATCCAAGACTCCCAGGACCTATTGATATAAAGACCATCGATCGTATAATCACGACCATCCAATGATCCATAGAACTTCTTTCCTTTGAAGCCGTAGATCGAGGTATTGTTAGTAACTCCGATGGGAATGAAGCCAGACCGGTTATTCCAGGTCTCTGTTTCGGATGCATCGATGTCGTTTATTAAGATGTAATGAGCGGTCATGTTTGAACTGACGTTCTGAAGATCGTGAACATCCTCGATCTGATACGGATCACCCGCCGACCCATCCCCGCCCCCGAACGATCCCCCCACCCCACTCGCCCCCTCCGAGAAAACACTGAGAGCGACCAAGCTAAGACCGAATATCAGG
>JANQNJ010000111.1 GCA_028279645.1 Thermoplasmatota archaeon | reverse complement strand
CTGGGCAACCACGACGCCACCGTCGAGGAGCTGAAGGAGCTCGTCGAGGCCCTTGACAGGTCGGGCGCCCTCAGACATGCCAGGGAGCTAACCAACGAGTACGCCGAGATGGCCAAGGAGAACCTCTCGATCTTCCCGGACTCGGTTGACAAGGAGCGCCTCCTCGCCATCGCCGACTACATGATCGACAGGGCGCACTGAACCTGGAAACATCGAACCTAATTTGGTTCTGATAGAAAGCAGTGTCATAGCGCGAGCGATATCATGGCTGGTACGGACTACTTTCCGAACCGCCTCTTTCTCTGCTGATAAGACCTGATGGCACGATAGAAATCGACCTTCCTGAACTCGGGCCAGTACACATCGGAAAAGTAAAGTTCTGAATAGGCCAGCTGCCAGAGCAGGAAGTTGGAAAGACGCACCTCGCCCGATGTTCTCAGGACGAGCTCCGGATCGGGGAAGTCGCTGGTGTACAGGAACGACGAGACCGTCTTCTCATCGATGGTATCCGGATCGAGGTCGCCTTTTGCAGATTCGCGGGCGATCTCCTGGATCGCATGGACCAGCTCCTGGCGGCTTCCGTACGCAACGGCGATGTTGAAGTAGAATCCGTCGTAGTCCTTGGTCCTCTCCTCGGCATACCTGATCGCCTCCTTCACCTCGTCGGGAAGGCTCTCGACGTTTCCTATGGCCCGCATGCAGATCCTGTTCTCGTGGACCCTCGGATCGTCGGCCGCCTGGGTGAAGGAGTGCTTGAACAGCTCCATGAGCTCGTCGATCTCCCCGTCCTGCCTGGTACGGTTCTCTGTGGAGAAGGCGTAGACCGTGAGGATGTTCACACCGATCTCCCGGGCCCAGTCCAGGACCTTCTCGATCTTGTCCTTTCCCTTCCGGTGGCCTGTATCGGTGTCGATGCCGATCTTGTCCGCGAACCTCCGGTTGCCGTCCATGATTATCGCTACGTGGTTGGGGATCGGGAACTGCTTGATCTCCTTCTCCAGGCGTTTCACATAGGCCCTGTAGACCGAGTCCGTGACGGAGCTCATTACGCTGATTTCCATACCCTCCAGTGATCGGTCCGTTCTGCAGTACGAACAATGTCATGACGGATATTAAATAACTGCGTTCTTCCGAACGTTGTGCTCTATCGCCTTCTTGAAAGCGCGACCCCTGCCAGTAGGCCCACCACGGCCCCCATCGCCGTCGCCGTCTCGAGGCTGAAACCGGCCGATGTGACATCGAAATGATATCGGGCGATATCCCGGACCTTTGGTGGAAGTCCTTTGGGTCCGAGCCCGAAGAGAAGGAGGACCTGCGCCTCCTCCGTCCTGTCGACCAGGTCCTTCGCCGAGATGGCCTTTCTCTCGTCGGGCAGCCTCGTGGTCGCCACAGGCAGCCCCAGCTGCGGCGGAAATCCCTTCTTCACCTCGTGAACCAGATGGAACCTGTCCCTCGACGCCATATCCTTGAGATACCTACCCGACTCTCCGATCGAAGTGGTCTCACCGACCCATTCGGCGAACTCCATGGGCTGGCGAACCTGGTCGGGCATCGGGAACTCGACGAGGGCGAGGTTGAGATCGAAGGCCTGGGCGAGGGCGCCTGCTCGTGCCACGGCACGACGGTGGGGCTCCTGGAAGGAGTGACGATTGTACGTATTGTAAAGGGCGAGCGTCATCCTGCGCTTCCATCCGAATTCCATCGGTGTCCTGATCACATCGGTTCCATCGTCCAACTTTCACACCGCCCTTCGATGGCACCATATATTATTTAATCCTTCATGCGGTTCTATGGGACGCATGCGGCTCCTGCATATGTCAGACACCCATCTCGGCTACTCCGCCTACTCGCGGATCGACGAGAACGGTCTGAACGTCAGGGAGTCGGATGTCTATCGATCGTTCTCGAACGTGATCGACCTGGCCATCGAGGAGAAGGTCGATGCCGTGGTCCATTCCGGCGATCTCTTCGATTCTGTCAGGCCCACCAATCGGGCGATATCACAGGCAGTTGACGGGATCATCAAGCTGAGGGAGGTGGACCTACCGTTCGTCGTGATCGCAGGGAACCATTCCACACCGAGGCTCAGGGAGACCGGTTCGGTCTTCAGAGTGCTGGAGCACCTCGAGAACGTGATTCCTATCTACAGGAGCCGGTGCGAGACCCACGAGGTCGGGGATGCAAGGATCACGGGTCTCCCTCACTGCATCGACGAGGCCTCCCAGGAACGGGCGATCGCGTCCTTCAGACCCGATGAGCCGGGAGGCCGGTATCACAACGTCGGCCTGCTCCACGGAATGGTCGGGATCTCGCTGCCGGGAATGGGCGAGGCCAACGAGATGCGGTTCCCCGACAGCATCCTCGATTCGGGGTTCGATTATCTCGGACTGGGCCACTTCCACGGCCACAAGCCCCTGGCAGAGAACGCAGTGTACGCTGGAGCCACAGAGCGCTTCAGCTTCAACGAGGCAGGCGACCCGAAGGGCGTCGTCCTCGTGGACCTCGAGAGGAGGAGCTGGGAGTTCAGGGAGATCCCTGTCCGGGACATGACCGCCTTCAGGATCGACTGCGCCCGGTTGGACCCCACGGAGATACTGACCGTGACCCTGAACATGCTGCAGGGCGGCCGTCTCGAGGGAAAGATCGTCAAGGTCATCTTCGAGGGAATATCGTACGGTTCCTACCGGACACTGGACCTCATACGATTGAAGCTGGAGACGAAGGACGCCCTCCACGTTGTGTTCGATCCCAGGATCGCTGCCGACGAGGGATCCGCTCCCGTCGTGTCCGGCGGTTTCTCGGCCCTTCCCAGCGAGTTCGCCACGTTCATGGACACCGCGCCTGTCGAGCGTCTTGACAAGAAGAGGCTCAGAGAGATGGGCGAACGCTATCTGCAGGAGGTGGACGCCGAATGAGGCTCATCTCCATCCGTCTTGAGAACTATCGGAAGTTCAGGAAGGCCGAGTTCGAGCTTCCTGACGGTCTGATCGGAATACTCGGCCTCAACGGCGCTGGCAAGTCGACGCTGTTCGAGGCTATAACCTGGGCGCTGTACGGCACCCATGCCTCCCGCACCAACAAGGAGCTGATACGCTCATCCACTGCCGATCCGTCGGATCCCTGCGTCGTCTCGATCTCCTTCGAACGGGAGGGGTCGACGTACGACCTGGTCAGGGAGATGCGCGGCACGACCTTATCATCCAAAGCACGATTATCATGCGGCGACGCCGTCCTGTCCGACGGCGATAGGGAGACCTCTGCATACGTCGAAAGGATGCTGGGCATGAACCTGGAGTCGTTCCGCACATCGATATACACCGAGCAGAAGGAACTGTCGGCACTCTCCGACAGAAGACCCCACGAACGGAAGGCTATCATGTTCCGCCTCCTCGGGATCGAGAGGATCAAGGAGGCGGTATCCGCAGTGAGGAAGGACCTGAGGACGAACCGAGATCGGACCGAACTCCTCCGCAAGCAGACAATGGACGAAGAGGGCTCCATTCTCGAGAGGTTCGAGACCGAACTGGATGAGATCCGGAAGAACGCGGGCACACTGGACGGTAGGATCAAGACGCTCGATGGATTGATAGGCCAGCTCGAAAAGGATGAGGGCAAGGTCAGGACCGAGCGCGATCGCCTCGTCAAACTGCGTGAATCATACTACACGCTCGAGCGCGAGATCAAGAGCAGGAAGGATCGGGTGTCCTCCAACGAGAGGCGGACGAAGGCGATCGGGACCGAGCTGAAGGAGCTTGTGAAGGGGAAGGACCAGCTCCCGGAGCTGAAAGCTGCCGAGAAGAGGCGGGAGGCCTCCCTGAAGAGGCGGGAGACCCTGGAAGCCGACAGGCGGAAGCTTGACAGGCGGAAGCAGATCGTTCAACAGATGGAGAACGAGCGAAAGGTGGTCGACGCCCTCCTCGTGCGGAAGAAGGGGTTCATGGAGCGTGCCGTCGAGGTCCACCGTTCGTTCAGGGAGATGGTCCCCGAGGCCGAGGACCAATCCGGCAACTGGAGGGCCGAATGGTCGGAGGCCGTTGCCGACGATGGTCCCGGGTATGCGGTGAAGATATTCGGTCCCGCCCTTGAACGCAGCCAGGAGGAGATCAAGCAGGTCGCCTCGGAGATCAAGCTCCTGGAGACCAGGAGCGCTGGAGAATCAAAGGTCCTTGAGGTTAAGCTTGGCGAGAGGAAGCGGATGGAGGAGCAGCTTGCCAGGATAGGCGAGCTCGGAGAGGGCGCTCCCTGTCCGACCTGCCTGCGGCCGCTGGGAACCCATCTGGACGAACTCAACGACAGGTTCCGGACCGAGCTGGAGAAGATGAGCGGTGATATCGCAGCAACTGAGCGGCAGATAGCAGAGTCCGATCAGGAGCTCAGCTCCATGCGGGAGCGGACCTCGCTCCTGGAGAAGCAGCGCGACTCCGTCAATGGAATGATCGCTGATATGCGTGACATCACCAACAACCTGGACAACATCGACGATCAGATAGAGGTGCGGGAGAAGAGCATCGCCGGGAACGAGAAGGAGCTCGGGCAGCTGGGAGAGATCGACTTCGACCGGAAGGAATACGACGAGCTTCAGAAGGCGATCGCAGACATGGAGAAGGGACACGACGAGCTCGTCGCCGTGCAGAGGGACCTCGAGCGCATCCCGATCCTGGAGAAGGAGGCCGCAGGACTGGAAGCGGAGTCCAAGACCCTGGAGACGGAGATCAAGGAGGGTGAAGGAAAGCTGAAGGGGATGGGCTACGACGCCAA
>JANQNJ010000109.1 GCA_028279645.1 Thermoplasmatota archaeon | reverse complement strand
AGCCGTTCCGTTGGAACGAGGCATCGGTCCAGACGCCGGAGAACCTTTTCTATCATCTCGTCAGGGGAATGCACCTAGCAGGACGCTGCATCGACTGCGGCGAGTGCGAGCGGGTATGCCCCGTTGACATACCGATCAGGACGATCAACAGATACCTCGAAAAGAGGGCCAAGGAGCGGTTCGGAACGGAGCCTGGCCTCGATCCCGAGGCGGGCGCGATGTTCGGGACCTGCGACGTCGACGACCCCGGAGAGGGGATATGGTAGGAGGCGTGGTGAAATGGCCAAGATAATCAACAAGAAGGATATCGGCACGCTCCTGGAAAGGCTGAACGATTACGAGATCTACGGACCTCTCGAGCAGGATGGCGTTATGAGCTACGGGAAGCTCGACATCGAGCCCCTCCTGGAGTTCCGCAACTCGCGAAAGCCGCCGAAGGACTACTTCTTCCCGCAGACCGAGAAGCTGTTCGATCTGAAGAGGGAGGGGCCGAGGTTCACCGGAGCGGAGGAGGCGGAACTGCCCGACGACAAGTTCCTGCTCTTCGGCACTAGGCCGTGCGACGCACGTGCAATGTCCGCTCTCGATAAACTGTTCACATGGGACTACGTCGACCCGTACTTCGTGAAGCGCAGGGAGAACGGCACGATCATCAGCTTCTGCTGCGTACCGCCCACCATGCCGGGGCCCAACTGCTTCTGTACATCTGTGGGAGGCAGCCCCTGTTCAGAGGAGGGGTCGGACATGCTCTGGTCCGATATCGGCGACAGCTTCTTCGTTGAGGCGGTCACCGAGAAGGGTGAAGCGATACTGTCCGCAGGCGGCGATGTGTTCAAGGATGCATCAAGTGACGATCAGAACGTTGCCGACCTCACCAAGAAGCAGGCTAAGGAGGCGATATCACGCGAGATCGAGCTTACGGGTCTTCCCGAGGCCCTTGAAGCGACCTTCACCAACGAGTACTGGGAGGAGATGGCCGACCGGTGCTTAGGATGCGGCATCTGCACCCTCCTTTGTCCGACATGCCACTGCTTCGACATGAACGACGTGGTCAAGGACGGCAAGGGCTGGCGCGAGAGGACCTGGGATTCCTGTCAGTACCCGTACTATACCATCCATGCTTCGGGACACAATCCCCGACCGGTCAAGCAGCACCGACAGCGCAACAGGCTCTATCACAAGTTCCTCTACATGGACCGCAATCTCGACGTGGTCGGATGCGTCGGTTGCGGCCGCTGCATAACGCAGTGCCCGGTCAACATCGACATCATCGAGGTCGCAAGCGACATCAAGGAGGTCGCCAAGGAATGCGGCGACGGAGCCGCCTGCAACGCCGAGGAGGCTGCATAACATGACCGACAACGTTTACGTACCCGTCACTGCCACCGTCGAGAAGGTCACGCTCGAAGCCGGCGGAGCCCGTCCCATCCGGACCTTCCGCTTCCGCATCGACGACGAGAAGGAGTGGCCCAAGTTCCATCACAAGCCCGGTCAGTTCGCCATCATCAGCCACTTCGGCACCGGCGAGTCCGTGTTCGCGATCACATCATACCCCAACAGCGAGGGAATAATCGAGGTCTCCGTCATGCGCGTAGGCAACGTCACCGCCAAGCTCCACGAGCTCGAGGTAGGTGACAAGGTCGGCATCCGCGGACCCTACGGGAACGACTTCCCCGTCGACGACTGGAAGGGCAAGAACATGATCTTCATCGGCGCGGGGATCGGCATCTCTCCGGTCCGCAGCGTCTATCAGTGGGTCCTCAACGAGGAGAACCGCAAGGACTTCGGCGACGTCACTCTCATCTATGGCGCCCGGACACCGTCCGACCTCGCCTACAAGGAGGAGATCAAGGAGCTTGAAGCGAGGGACGACCTCGACCTATGGCTCTGCATCGACTGGAAGTTCGGACCAAACGGACCGACAGGAGAGTCCGCAGAGGACGGATGGCCCGCAATCAACATGCAGTCGCCAGGCGAGACCGAGGTCCCTGACGGACAGAACCGATTCACATGCTTCGTTCCGCAACTGGTCGAAGTGGTGAAGCCGGACCCGAAGGACGCAATCGTTGTGACATGCGGACCGCCTATCGCCATCAAGTACATCACAGAGGCTCTCGATAGGCTAGGTTGGCAGCCCGAACAGATATACACCACGCTCGAGAACCGCATGAAATGCGGCATAGGCAAGTGCGGCAGGTGCAACATCGGCGAGCTCTATATCTGCAAGCATGGTCCGGTGTTCACGTCTGCCGAGATATGCAAGATGGTTCCGGAGTTCTGAGGCAGCCCTCTTTGGACGGCCCCCCCTCCGACGCTATGCATTGGATTGAGGCTCGATCGATAGAGTTAGCCCACCTAACGTTCAGTTGATCGTCAGCTCGGAACTGTTTGGTTGCTTATTGTCTTAATTGCCCCAATCCATGGTCTAGCCGGGAGAGGGCGGCATGAATATCCCTTCATATAGCTGAATGTCGGCCTCGAAGGGCGGGGCGGCCAGACTCCGTTGACATAGAATTAGGATCAAGGGATAATTTCATCAAACATACCACCAATTGAGTCTCGATGCCAACGATCCAGCTCCATTACGCCGGAGAAACGATCAATATAAACATTGACGCACCTCACACCATCTTAGAACCACCGGTTCTCAATGCCCGTGACCACACGACGGTCTTGGACCACGCTATTGAGAATCCCATCAACAGCCCGAAGCTCGAAGATCTCCTCAAGGACGCAGAAGAGCTGCTTGTCATCGTCAACGACGGAACCCGTGCGACACCAACAGCTCAGGTCCTCGATATGTTATCGAAATATATCCGTCATATTCCAGGCATCAAGTTCATGGTAGCGGTCGGAACGCATCCATCATATTCCGACGAGGACCTTGAACGGATATTTGGCTCTCATCTCAAGTTCATCCGACCTCGTCTTCTCGTTCACGATTCACGAGATCCCGAGCAATTGGTTTCGATCGGAACGACGGAACGTGACAATGAGATCCTCCTGAACAAAAATGTTGTATCCTTCAAAAAGATCATCACGATCAGCAACGTCGAACCGCATTACTTCGCCGGCTACTCCGGCGGCCGAAAGTCGATACTTCCCGGCGTCGCCGCATACGATTCCATCGAGCGGAACCATGTCAATGCTCTCAGTCCTGATTCAGCACCTCTCGCTGTACATGGCAATCCGGTCCATGAAGAGATGGCCGAGGTCGTGGACCTTCTTGGTCCTGAGAAGATATTCACCGTCCAGCTCGTACTTACTCCCGAGCACGAGATATTCGATGCCTACGTGGGTCACATCCACGATGCATTCTATCGGGCCGTGGATTCAGCTGGTGCCGCTCTTTGTACACCAGTTGAAGAGAAGGCAGACATCGTCATGGTCAATATCACGCCGCCGAAGGACATGAACCTGTACCAATCCCAGCATGGCCTTGAGAACGGTAAGCTTGCTCTCAAGGAAGGCGGTATCATCATCTGGTCATCCGGCTGTGAGCGAGGTATCGGTAATGACACTTTCATGAAGCTGCTGGCAAGCGCCGATTCTTATGACGAGGTTGCAGACGAGATCAGGCACCACTACTTCCTTGGATACCATAAGGCGGCGAAGATCATGCAGATGCGGGAATGGTGCGATATCTATACTGTGACAGGTATCGATGACGATGCGATGCATGACGCCAAGTTCACAACGTTCCCGGACATCCAGACCGCACTCGATGACGCCGTCAAGAGGTTCAGGGAGAAAGGCATCGAACCGAATATCATCGTGATGCCGAAGGCCGGGTACACGGTTCCTCAGATCGACTCGTGTTGAGCAGTGAACACCTCGCCATTCCATACGTATTTGATATTCGTCAAACACAATCCTAGCAATATCCCATATTAGGCTGTTTCCAACTCATCAGGTGCTCAGAGGGGAGCCTTTTTGTATGCATATTCATATTGACCGGACATGTCGAAGATCTCAGTTATAGGAGCGGGACGGCTGGGCTCGACCATCGCTTTCTCCATAGTCAAGGAGCAGGTCTGCGATGAGCTCGTCATCATCGATATCATCGAGGACCTCGTCCAGGGGGAGGGGCTCGATCTCGGTCAGACCGCCATCATGAAGATAGACGGATCGACCGATTACAGCCTCATCGAGGGTTCGGATCTCATTGTCATAGTAGCTGGCATCGCCCGGAAGCCTGATATGACCCGGGAACAGCTTCTCGGCACCAACGCGAAGATCATGAAATCGGTCATCGAGAACGTCAAGAAGTTCGCGCCCGACACAAAGCTTCTGGTCGTTGCGAACCCGATGGATGCGATGACGTATATTGCGCTGAAAGAATCCGGGTTCCCTGCGGACAGGGTCTTCGGAATGGGGGGCGTCGTCGATTCAAACAGGTTCAAGTACTTCCTTTCCAGGGAGTTCGAAGTACCTCTTGCTGATGTCGACGCAATGGTGGTCGGACAGCACGGCGAGATCATGGTACCGCTTGCCAGCTCCGTAAAGATCCAGGGGAAGGACCTTGACCAGGAGAAGGTCGACAAGGCGATATTCAGGACCAAGGACGCCGGCCGCGAGGTCATCGCCCTCAAGGGAGCGACCTTCTATGCTCCGGCCCATGCTACTTCAACCATGGTACGCATGTTCATGAAGGACGAGAACGTCGTAGTTCCGTCATCGGTCTACCATGAAGAGTTCGACGTCTGCCTTGGACAGCCGATAATGCTCGGAAGGAACGGCGTCGAGGCGGTCCTCGAGTTCAACATGACCGACGAGGAGAAGGAGACCTTCAAGAAGGCTGCCGAAGCTCTCCGTGCCAACCTCGAGGCGGTCGGTTACTGATACGATCCTGAGATCATAGGGTCCACGAGGACCCTTCCACCTCATAACGGAGGCATGTAGATGATAGACACAGAGGCACTTGCCGACAGGCTTGTCAAGGGACTTAGGGACGGGGTCATCGAACTCCCGGAAGACGTCAAGCATAGACTTGAAGAGGCCATCGACCAGGAATCGGACGAGCTGGCGAAGACACAGCTCAGAACCATCCTGGAGAACGTAGATGTCGCACACGACGGATGCGCCGCGATGTGCCAGGACACCGGTATGCAGATATTCTTCATCAAGGCAGGTTACGATTTCCCGTATCTCAAGGAGGTTCACAGCGCCATCGCACCCGCGATCGCCCGCGCGACCAAGGAGGTCCCGCTCAGACCCAACACCGTTGATCCGTTCACGGGCGAGAACCCCAAGAACAACCTTGGACACAACCTACCCGCCATTACGGTCGAACTGGAAGAGGGCGATGGATGCGATGTCTACATCATGCCGAAGGGAGGTGGAAGTGAGAACATGTCCGCCCTCTGGATGCTTACACCGGCAGAGGGCTTCAAGGCAATGAAGCGCAAGGTGCTGGAGCAGGTCCAGTTCGCTGCCGGAAAGCCATGCCCCCCTATCGTGCTTGGGATCGGCATCGGCGGAGGCGCTGACATCTCCATCAAGCTCGCAAAGAAGGCATTACTTCGACCACTTGACCAGCCTAACCCTAACCCCGAGGTCGCGGCCATGGAGGCAGAACTTCTCGAAGCGGTCAATGAGATCGGCGTCGGACCGGCGGGTCTCGGAGGCGTTACCACAGCACTGGGAGTGCAGATCGAGTACACCAACCGTCATCCTGCGACATTCCCTACCGCCCTGGTCGTGCAGTGCTGGTGCGACAGGCGCCAGAAGATACACATCTCGAAGGACGGGGAGGTGATCTGATGCCAGAGTATCATCTTACAACGCCTATAAGCGATGATGATATCTTCAAGCTGAATGCCGGCGACACCATCTACATCTCCGGCATCGTGTTCACTGCCCGAGACGAAGCTCACATGGAGCTCATCGAGCACAAGGGTATTCCGGGATTCGATTTCACCGGTCTCGGTCTGTATCATTGCGGCCCTGTCATGAAGCAGAACGATTGCGGTGAGTGGTGCGTCGTAAGCGCAGGCCCGACGACCAGCTACCGCATGGAAACACTTGAGCCGCCGTTCCTCGATCTTTTTGGAGTGAAGGTGATCATAGGAAAGGGCGGCATGGGACCGCTCACCATCGAGGCGCTGAAGAAGCACAATGTCGTATACGCGTCGTTCACCGGCGGGGCTGGTGCTCTCGCTGCGAAGGGTTTGGGGACGGTCAAGGAGGTCCACTACCTGGAAGAGCTGGGAATGCCGGAGGCGGTGTGGGTATTCGAGGCGGTAGAGTTCGGCCCTCTGATCGTGACAATGGATTCCAAAGGCGTATCGCTGTACGATGGTGTTAACGAGAAGGCAGCGGACAACGTGAAGAGGATCGTTTCCGAGCGATATTGTTGATCGTTCCTCTATGTATTTACGATCATCTCGTAGATGCTCTACTAATCAAGGTAGGTATTCGCGATCTTGAAGAAGATATAGATGAACACACCACATACAATTAGAATTATCGGGTTACAGGTCATTAAAGACAATCCAAACCCAATGAAGGCAATGAAGAGGATCGGCAACAGCATCGTCATGACTATGAACAATATTGCCAATCCAATACCACCTTCGAGATAATACCGGACCAAGCTAACAATTATTATTACGATGAAGATCGCCATGGCAGAATTCAATATCAAAGCCCGCTCACCATCGTCAAGATATCTAATATCTCCAGCACGTTGAATGATTGCACAAGAGAAGATCAGGAAGAATATGAAACTGAGCAAACCGATCCATTGGTAGGTGTCAGGTGATCTGATCATCTTGGAAAACCAGGTGTCTTCATCGTTCTGACCTCCTTCATTGGGTTTTTTATTTCCCGATTGGTTGTTTTGACCATATTGATCGCGGCTGGTTGATGGCGTTGGTTTTGGTTCTTCTACAACTCGATCGTTAATATCGATATATGAGATATTCTCGTAATCCAGAATTATCACATCATCTTGAGAAAGCTCGATACCACAATATTTACAATACCAGTACCGATGATAATCCCCGAATGGCAAGCGCTCAACCTCGTTCTCCGTGCATTTCGAGCATAGGAATCTGGGTTCGTCGAACGAGATATCTATTGGCAATTCATGACCGCTGGAAAATTACCATTGAGTTGAATAAATCTTTCGATCATTAGATCTGTATTTAACGCCTGATCTTCATTGATCAGCCGCTATGGATGACTGATCGATCTGACTTACCCTTCCAGCACCTTCTTCGCCGTTATCCCGACATCGCCTGGAGAATCACAGACCGTGACACCGGCAGCTCTCAACGCTTCTTTCTTCTCGGCAGCAGTACCCTTTCCGCCAGCGATTATTGCACCAGCGTGCCCCATCCTCTTTCCAGGCGGTGCAGTGCTTCCTGCAATGAAAGCGACCACGGGCTTGTCCACGTTGTTGGCGATATACTCTGCAGCGATCTCCTCGTCGGTACCGCCGATCTCGCCTATCAGGGCGATGATCTCGGTATCGGGATCCTCGTTGAACAGCTCTAACGCATCACGATGCGTCGTTCCGATGATCGGATCGCCCCCGATGCCCATGCACGTTGACTGTCCAAGACCGACGTTCGTTAGCTGTGCAGCGACCTCGTACGTCAACGTCCCAGATCGTGAAACAACCCCTGCTTTTCCCGGTTGATAAATCTCAACTGGAAGTATACCAAGCTTGCCGATGCCAGGCGATATGATACCAGGACAGTTCGGTCCGATCATCCTGGTCTTCGACCGCTTCAGCTTGTCCTTGACCTTGACCATGTCGAGAGGCGGGATACCCTCTGTTATCAATACAACAAGATCGAGCTCCGCGTCGATCGCCTCGAACGCTGCATCCGCGGCGAAGGGTGCGGGTACGAATATGATCGAAGCATTCGCGTCCGTTGCCACGACCGCCTCCTCGACCGTGTTGAACGTAGGCAGTCCGAGGATCTCGCCACCACCCTTTCCGGGCCGTACGCCACCGACCAAGTTCGTATCGTACTGAAGCATCCTCTCGGCGTGGAACTGTCCTTCTTTACCCATGCCCTGAACGATAGCTCTAGTATCCTTCGTAAGTAGGACCGCCATCCTAGGCACCCCCTACGAACTTCTCTGCCTGGGCAACCGCTTTCTCGGCGGCCTCGTTGAAACCGACAGCAGTGGTAAATGCAAGTCCGCTGTCGTTGATGATCTGCATTCCCTCCTCGGCGTTGGTTCCTTCCAGCCTGACCACAATGGGAACTTCCACGTCTCCGATGTTCTTGATCGCTTCAACCACTCCGGTAGCGACCCGATCGCAGCGAACGATGCCGCCGAAGATATTGATCAGCACGCACTTGACATCGGTATCGCTTATCAATATCCTGAAGGCTCGCTCAACAGCCTCTGCAGATGCAGTTCCACCCACGTCCAGGAAGTTCGCGGGCTCGCCGCCGTTCAATTTGATCAGGTCCATTGTCGCCATTGCCAATCCGGCGCCGTTGACCATGCAGCCAACGTTCCCGGACAGCTTGATGTAGTTCAGTCCGTACTTGGAGGCCTCCACCTCCAGAGGCTCTTCCTCCGTCGTATCCCTTAGCTCCGGATGGTGCTTCTGTCTGTAGTCCGCATCATTGTCCAGGTTGATCTTCGCATCCAGCGCAATGACGCCTCCATCTTTAGTAACAACGAAAGGATTGATCTCGGCAAGCGTGGCATCCTCTCCAACGAAGAGTTTGTAGAGGTTCGATATCACCTTGGTGCCCTCTTTGAACGACTGTCCGGTCAACCCAAGTTTGAAGCAGATCCGGCGCGCCTGATACGAGCTCAATCCGGTCATTGGATCGATCCATTCCTTGTAGATCCTCTCGGGTGTCTCGGCAGCGACCTTCTCGATCTCCACGCCGCCCTCTGAAGAGGCTATCAAGCAAACCCGCGACGTCTCCCGGTCGATGACCATGCCGATATATATCTCCTCGGCGATGGCGGAAGCCTTCTCCACCAGGATCTTGTTCACCAGTTTGCCGCCAGGACCAGTCT
>JANQNJ010000033.1 GCA_028279645.1 Thermoplasmatota archaeon | reverse complement strand
GATCGTCTCGATCCGTGCGATGTCGGGGTGAAGGCCATCCACTGGTTCATCTGGTACGATGCCAATGAGAACGGCATCTTCTACGAGGACGACGACGTGTTTACCAGCGGCATTGTCACCGATGGCAGCGCCGAAGACATCGATCCGGATGACTGGGAGGTGAGCTGTGAACTGTTCTTCGAGCAGGAATGCTACCACCGTCTGGACTGGTACGCTGTGGATCGTCTGAACAACCGCGAGGATACGCGCTACCAGTACCACCGCGTGGATGATACTGCCCCGTGGACCCAGTTCAACACCACGATGCCGACGTTCTCACGTGACGGGAAGATCTGGATCTCCTACGAGACCCTCATCACCCTGATCGGTCACGACGACGGCTTCTGCGCCAGCGGAGTTGCCGAGACGTGGTACAGGTACTATCTCGAGGGTGAGGATAAGCCTGACTGGACGCTCTACGACGGCCAGCCGTTCACCATCGATGAGGACTGCACGCACATCTTCGAGATGTACAGCATTGACAACCTTGGGAACACGGAGAGTGAATGGAGTGTCACCCTTGAGGTGGACGGCACGCCGCCCACCATGGATCCCATCGCCGAGCCCGAGGACGAGGAGTACTGGCTCACGGGTCCGGTGTTCTCGCACATCGGTTTCGACGACAACAAAGCGCTCGACGACGGCTGGTACCGGATCAACTCTGGTCCGTGGACCTCACTGTTTACGGATGATCCCGACCTGTCGTGGGACGCATATAACTGGGCTCTGCCCGGCTTCGCAGCGCTTCCCGGCGGGTATCACACGGTTTACTTCCGTGCCAGTGACGACATCGGCAACGAGGATACCTGGAGCTGGTCCTTCTACAAGGGCTCGCCCATTGATGCGACCTGTCTGCGTATCACCATCGTTGGCAACAGCCACGATGATGGTACATATGGCTATGTCAGTCCCAACGATCACCTCACGGTGGTCGTCGAGGCGGTGGACTGCAACGGAGATCTTGACACGTCCTTCAGCGGTCCGTGCACCTTGACCCTCGAGGCGGCCTATCTTGGTGATCTCAGTGTTGCGAACCTGTGGATCGACGGGAACAACACTGCGAGCTGGACGAAGGCCATGGTGAGCGGGCAGGCGTTCTTCGACGTGATCTACAATCCGCCCCGCGGCAACTCCGAGGTGCTGGTTGCGAAGGCCGAGATGTCCGGTCTGGAGACCGGCTACACCAGCCTGAGCTTCCACCCGTATGATAGTAGCAGCACGGGCGAGAAGTTCACGCACGAGTTCAGCTACTCGCTCGATGGCGGTTACCATCTGTTCGCCTTCGGAGTGGTTCCAAGTGAGGACATCCTGAGGTACCGGTCCACCATCTACGACTACACTGCCAAGTCCATCATCGCCCTCGGCGGCAAGTACTGCGACGATGACGGGAACAAGCACTGGAAGATCCAGCGCATCGAGGCTCACGTGCGGTTCTCACCCTTCGCCCCCTCCATCTGGGTGGCGTACAATGCTCCTGCCAACGGTGGAGATCTGGTGGACACGAACAACTTCAGGATGTATCCCGACAAGGACTACCGGATCAAGGTTGCAGCGGGTCAGACCGCTGACTTCTCTGTGTACGGTCGTGCCCCTGACCACGAGAGCGGAGCACTTCGGAAGCTGAGCATGAAGGGTCAGACCTTCAATATACCCTACGACAACGAGCTCGGTTGGTCCTCCTGGATCACTACCATGGACGTCGGAGATGTGAAGACGGACATGATGACCCAGATGACCTTCGTGACCGATGTGAGCCAGATCACGATCCAGGGAATCGATCAGGCCACGGGAGCGTTCATCAACCTCCTGGACACGGTACCCATTGTACCCGGTGAAGGATATCTGGTGCTCTTCTCGCAGTCGGGAAGCGGATACTACTATCACGCATGAGCGTAGTAACGGACGTACAAAAGGAATGCCAGTGAACTGGCACCGGTCACACGACCGGTATTGAGGGGCTTCGGCCCCTCATCTTTCTC
>JANQNJ010000028.1 GCA_028279645.1 Thermoplasmatota archaeon | reverse complement strand
CCCGTACGTGGCCTGGTCGGCTGCGGGGATGACGCTGTACTCGACCTATCAGGGAGGGGCGTGGACCGACCCCGAGGTGGTCGGACCTGGCGAGGATGTCGCCGGCGCAATGGACCAAGAGCACACGACCTTTGCCATGGTGGAAGGTGCCGTGATAGTGCAGCATGTTCCTGAAGGATTCTGGCAGGCTTCCGGGAGAGGCGAGGTATCATCGCCCACCATCCTCTCTGGCGAGGAGTTGGAGATCTACTATCTCGATGATCACGAGCTGTGGATGAACACCGTTGGCTCTCCCCTCATGATGGATTGGAACGGCTCTGTCTCCAGAAACGTCACTCTCGAGAACCACGGGATCGCATCGGGTGGAACCGATCCAGTGCTCGTTCACGACGTCAACTGGACCTCATCAATGGCCGGTGTCTCGGTCCTGCCGGACGGGACAGGCGGTACTGTCCTGAACCTGACAGCACCGACTAACATTCTGGCCGATCCGTACACGGTGGTAAGCGTCTCGATAAATGGGATCGAGCTGGCGGCAGTTCCGGCGTACATCATCGATCCGGTGATACACGACATCTCGGTTGCTCGCGGTATCAATGCCACGCCAGGATGGCTGACCAATTCGACATTGACGCTCCTGAACACGGGGAACGCGTACGAGGAGGTCGAGATCGAGTATTATGCTCCGGACGGATGGGAGGTCTTCATCGAGGACACAACGCTGAGCGTCGTTCCGGGTGGGAATGCCACAACGAACATCTCGGTCCTCGTTCCAGAGGATACGATCACGGCATACCTTCCGCTGAACCTGACCTATGCAGGAAGCACCGTCCATGTCAACGCAACCCTCGACGTGGAACAGTTGCCGCCCGAGATCACGAAGCTGTTCTATCCCAAGGAGATAAAGACCCTCCTCGGATTTGAGATGAACATATCGGGGCTCCGGGTCCTGGATGTGACATGGACCCTCCCGAACGGCTCAAAGGTCTCGGGAGATGTGGTGAACGTTACATTGAACACGCCCGGCGTGGGAATGATTAACGTGACCATAAGCAACGACGCCGGATCCGACTCCAGGGAGTTCAACATCACGGTGCTCAACAGGAACCCGGTAGACCTCGACTTCGACGCGATCGGGCTCGTGATGGGAAAGAATACGAAGCTCATAGGATACGGAACCGATCCCGAGGGATCGGACGTGACCTTCACATGGAGGATAGACGGACAGGAGCTCAGCGGCAAGGAGGTCAAGTTCAAGTTCAAGCTGAACGGCACCTATGAGATCGTACTGGTGGTGAAGGATGAACATGGAGGAAAGACCACCTTCACGCGCGTCGTCGATATCGCAAAGGCAGAGGAGGAGGAGGAGAAGGGGATGGGCCTTATGGCCGTTGCCGCCGTGGTGCCGATAATCGTCATCCTGTTACTACTGCTGTTGCTGGTAAAGAGGCGGAAGAAGGAGGAGCCGGAAGACGAAACGGAACCGACGAAGAGACGATCTGCCAAGGATGCCGCCGCCCTGAAGAAAGCGAAGGCCGACTGGGAGGTCGCCTTCGAGCGGGTGTGGGAGGTAGACCGGAACGCGGCCAGGGCGTTCAGGGGAGTGACCGTGCTCGAGCTCAAGGACACGACCAACGTCCTCAAGCTGGAGCTGCCTGAGGGTCACCGCGGCGAGATCCCGAGCGAGCTGAAGGCCGTGATGGAGAACGAGTACTCCGAGGTCCGCGGCACCCGAACGTTCCTCTTCATCGAGGGAGGACCCGACTCCAAGCCTACCGGTCCGAAGGAGGACATCGTCCTCGGACCGGAGCACGAGGATGCTCCGTCACCGGATGGCGAGGAGGTGCCGCCCGAGGATGACGATGTGGAATACAAACTGATGCCCGTTAAGAAGGGCTCACCTCCGGCAGGGCAGGAGGTCCAGAGACCAGCGGATCACGAGCGCCCGTCACCTGAGGAAAAGGAAGAGGCGCCGCCCGCCGAACAGGAACCACCGAAGGAAGAGGCTCCTGATGCAGCCGGAGAGGACCAGGGACCGAAGTGGGGAAGGGGTCATGATGCGCCCCAGCTTCCTGGCTTCGGTGGCGAGGATCCCGCACCGTTGCCCGGAGAGGGACCGGCACCAGAGCAGCCACCTGCCAAGGGACCTGTGAAGAGGAAGATCAAGCGTCCCAAGGGAGGCCCGGGCAGCTGATACCCGCTCATTTGACCAAAACGCTTATAGACAGCTTCCGGTCTGTCCGCACGGGTGTTGCTACGCCGTTCACTGACATAAGGCTCGGTCCTTCAGACGCGAGCGTAATGTCTGGGAACGGGGTATAATTGGCCTTTGACGATATGGAGATGATATCATGCCGTTCACAGACATGGAACTGTACGACCTATGTGAGCCTTTCATGGAGATAATCAATCCACTCCGCGAGGAGCAGGTTGTTCAGCTCGGCGATGTCCTGAAGCTGAAGGATGGAGACCGAATCATCGACTTCGGATGCGGCAAGGCCAAGTTCATGGCGATGTGGTCCAAGGCACACGGTATCACCGGGACCGGTATAGATGTCAGGGAGCACTCTGTGAATACCGCACGAGAGCTGCTCGAAAAGGAGGGCGTCGCCGACCGGATCGATATCATCCAGATAAAGGGAGATGAGCACGTTGTCGAACCCGGGTCTTTCGATATCGCCATGTGCATAGGTGCATCATTCATCTGGGGCGGGTTCAGGGAGACCCTGCAGGGGATGAAGAACGCCATCGGTCCGAACGGTAGGCTTGTGATAGGCGAGCCTTACTGGATCAAGGAGCCGGTGCCGGAACCGTATCTGAAGGAGAATCCCGGATTCTTTCGCGAGATAGACATCCTGAGGATCGCCCGGGAAGAGGGCTTCGACATGCAGTACCTGATCAGGTCCAGCGAGCAGGGGTGGGACGAGTACGAGGGAGGCAACATGCTGGGACTGACCCACTGGCTCGACAACAATCCGGACCATCCCGATAGGCAGCAGGTCATCGACTGGATGCACAAGCTTCAGGACGATTATCTGACCTATGGACGGGAGTACCTGGGCTTCGCGGTCTACGTATTCCATCGGAAGCACGAGCCGTGATCGTCATTCGATGATCTCGACCGCATCCACCTCGTGAACATCCTCCTGTCCGAGAGGCGGAGGAGGTTCTTGAGGGATCGGGGCCAGTGCCTGATAGGTGTTTGCCGATCTGCGTTTCCTGGCAGCCACGATGATAAGTGGGATCAATAGCATCATCAGACCGACGAGGACCAGCCACGTCGGGAACTCCTCATCATCGTCACCGCTCTTCTTGACAAGGACATCGAAGGAGAAAGAGTCTGAATCCTCCTCGCCACCGAGATCGACGACGTAGACGAACAGCCGATAAGTTCCTTCGAGGTCCTTCGTATCGACCTCGACAACGACCTCATCATCATCCCACGAGATGTCGCGGCTCGGGACCTCGAGCACGACGTCGCCGCCGTCGTCGCGAAGCTCAGCCCGGACAGCGGCGAGATCATCGATCCCGTCGGGATCGCCGACCTCCAGCTCGAACTCTGCGACCCGGCCTGCGCGGACACTCTTTGGTCCATCCGTGAACTCGATGGTTGGTGGGTCATTAACCTCACCGGGCCGGTTATCGACCGTGACGGAGATCGATGCTGTGTTCGTCGTACCATCCTCGTCCTCGACAGTAACGGTGAGAGTGACATTGTCATACAGAATGACCGAGGTGTCCCAGACTGCGTACCAGCTATCGGTTCCGAAAACATCGATGTTGTAGGCATCGTATGTAACACCGATCACATCGATATCAAGGCCGCCTCCTGCGGTCCCGGTGATGTTGATGGTTCCGGATACCACCGAACCGTTGGCGGGCCATCCTATCGTGATCCACGGAGGGGCTGGGTCCGGGTTGTCGACGGTCACCGTCAGGTTCGCCATTGATGTGGCTCCATCGGTATCCTCTGCCTTCACGGTCACCTTCACTTCGCCATTCTCGGTTTGCAAGGTATCCCAGGACCACTCCCATTCGGTCGTTCCCTGGGCGGTCTGCCAAGGACCAGTGCCGATCCTCACCCGGATACGCTTCAGATCGTCGTTCCCATCGGCGTCCGAGGCCCAGCCGGCAAGGGTCACGATGTCGTTGACGGTCGATCCGTCCGTTGGCGAGTCGATCCCGATCTCGGGAGGTTCGTTCTCACCGGGGGCAGGATGCGTGATGGTCACAGGACCATCGGAGTAAGCGCTGTTCGTCGAACCGTTCCCATCGTCCACCGAGGCGTAGATGTACATATCACCCTCGATAACGTCGGAGGTGTCCCAATCGAAGGAGCCCTTGTCAGCCGGGCCCGACCAGATCGGATCGTCGTCCAGGAAACCATTCGCCGGGTTGGTGTCGTTATCATGGTAGAGCTCGATCGACACCGTATCGCCGTCCTCATCCCCAGAGGTCCAGGTGATGGTGAACTCCTCGTTGGCGACGTCGTTATCCCCGTCAGGTTCGATGACGGCCACCCATGGTCGATGATTTCCCGGACCTCCGCCTGAATGGGAGACCTCAAGCGTGCCGTCGCTGTGGTCCGAGCCGTTCAGTCCGTTCTCGGAGATGAATGCGTAGACGTAATATGTCCCCTCCTCAACGTCTGCAAGGGACCAGAGATAGGACCCATTGGGCGCCAGGTCCTTGGCTATCGAAATCAGTCCTGATCCAGTGTCGGTATCGTCGTCGTACCAGAGGTCCACTCTCGCATCGTTCGATGCACGCTGCGAGGTCCACTCAACGCTGAAGTCCTCATCGGCCTCTGCGCCCCCTGCTCCCGGGGTCAGGACCTTGACCTTCGGAGGGAGGTCTACCATGACGGTCCCGTCACTCCAGGCCCCGGTCGAGACCGATCCATCGTAGGCCTCTAAGTAGATCCAAAAATCGCCTTCGTCCATTGCTGAGACGTCCCAATCGTAACTGCTGACATTCATCAGGCCGTCAACGATGAGGATCGTATCGTTCCTATCCGATGAATGGTGAATCGAGAATGACAAAGGGTTATCGTCGGGATCCGATGCATCCCAACTGATGACGAAGACGTCATGAGCGATATCGTCCGATCCGTCAGGTTCGATGACATCGATCACAGGGGGGCGGTTGTGGTCCACGATGATCACGCCGCTGAGGCCGATGTAGCTCATGTTGCCGGCGGTAACGTTCGCGACGATCCGATATCGGCCGTCGCTCACACTGGAAACGTCCCATTCGTACCTGAATGAATCATCGAGATCCGCGAGGTGTGTCGTATCAGACGGATCGTCCTCGGGAGCATAGTAGAGAGAAATCTGCATCTCGTCGCCGTCGAGGTCCAGTGCATACCAGATCAGTTCGATCTCGTCCATCGCTGAAGTGCCGTTCTCGGGCGATATGAACATCAATCGAGGAGGATGGTCCGGTCCTATCGGGCCGTCGGTATGCCATGGATCGTAATCGGTGAGGTCGTCCACAGGATCGCCGCTCCCCGAACCATCTCCCGACGGGCCGTCAGCTGACCCCCAGTAATTGTATCTAGCATCGGAGAAACCGCCAAAGGAGTTGGTCATCCCTTCGACATTGTCGATGAAGGTATTGTTCCTGAAAATAGCGCTGTAGCCCTGGTTCTGGCCGTTGTAATGCGATATCTTCTGGTTGTCGATGAAGGTGTTGTTCTCGATCCTGGGCACCTCTCCGTTGTATATCCCGCCGAATCCGCAACCGACTATGAGGTTGTGATGTATGTAAAGGTTCGAGAGGATCGTCTCCGTCACACCGCCCGCTGCGCAGCCCAGGAATAGGTTATCGTGGATCTCGGCATCGGTCTCCTGGAACAGGAAGCCGGTATCGGCGCGATAGCAGACGTTGTCCTTGACCACGGAATCATCGCTGTCAACATAGGAGGTGACGAGCATCGGGCCGCCCGTCCATACATCACCGATGATATGATTGTGCTGGGCGATCAAGGAATAATTAATCAAACGGACGCCGACCTGATCGAGCTCGATGAAGAGGTTGCGGGAGACGTTCATTGCAATGATGTCCCCGCCATCGTTCTGCGCGAAGATCCCGCCGCCGTCGGAGGTGTTGAAGGTGCAGTTGCGGACGGTATCGACATTGGGAGCCTCGTTCAATTCGATATAGAGGGAGTCCTCGACACCGAAAGTGAATAGGCAGTCCTCGATCACGACATACGACTGCACGTTCTGGATGTCGATGGCGGGAGTGCTGCCGTCGGGGCTGGGGCTGATCTCCCATCCGCTGATGATATACGGATCTCCCTCCGAACCGGATCCTCCGGTGACACCGCTGGTAGGCCGGAGGAAGTCGGCATCCGACCTTATCTGGATCGGTGAATGGCGTGTGTACGCCCCGGGAACGATGTCAACTGTCCATGTATCGGAATCCAGGCTCGCTGCCAATCCGTCGTCCACGCGTACCGTCGGGCGGTATGTGCCTGCATCAAGTTGGTGGGCGTCCCAGAGATAATACCATCTGATCCATCCAGGGAACATCTCGAACTCCAGAGGAGCGTTCCATCCCGAATCGTATCCCGGACCGGTGATCCTCACCTCGACCGTGATGATGTCGCCGTCGGGGTCCCATGCCCATCCAGAGAAGAGATAACTGTTCTTCACCATGCTGTAGTTGCCATCGAGTGTGGCGATAGGAGCGAAGTTCAGCAGTGGGCCTTCGCTGGTAATTGGTGCTGTTGACCAGGGATCATGCCTGATCTCTCCATGGATCTCATCGCCGGACCCCGGACCGTCACCGCCGGGGCCATCCGTCGAACCGTAATAGTTGAAGACGGCGTTGATCTCTGTCTCGCCGTTGTTCTGTATCGCAACATCGTTGTCATTGAAGTTGTTGTAATTGATATGGGCAGAACCGGATCTAACTAGGACGGCCGTATCGGAATCGCGAAAGCTGTTGTTGGCGATGATACCGCGGATCTCCACCAGTTCGAGACCTGAGCCGTTGCTGAGGGAATTGTTCCTGAAGGCCAGATCGACCCTGGCAAGGTCGATATCGGTGGAATCTGCCTCGTTCGAGTCGATGCCGAACGTCGAATAACGTAGATCGATCGTCGCGTTCTTGAGCTTCAGAAGTTCAATGGTTCCGTTCGAGTGTTCAAGCGACATCGAAGTGTTCGAGATCGAGCTCAGATGGAAGGTCGAGTTCGTGCCTGTCAATACCATCGTTAGACCATCGACCGCGCTGGAGTTGAGGGAGAAGAGGCAGCCGTCCCCCGTCAAGCTCGTCGCGTTGGCCGTAAAGGTACAGTTCTCAATGGAGATACTTCCAGAGTATACCTCGACACCATTGCCTGTGTGAAATGTGGTGTCGGTCACCGACGTGTTCGATGAATCGAGGTAGAGGTGAACTGTCTCGTTGTCGGTCTTGAACACGGTGTTCTCGACCTTCAGATCGGAGAGAGCTGACCAGATCTGACATCTGGGGAACTCCCAGGAGATAACGCCCGATCGGGGACCAAGGGTCAGGTTCTCAAGGTCCGGCGAGCCGAGGAAGGTCAGGATATTGATCCCCATCTCGGTGAGATTGAGATCGGTAAGGGTAATGGGATCGGATGAAAGGGCCAAGGTGGTCCCGTTGTGGATCATGCCGTCAGCTTCGAGGGACCCGCCGTTCTTGACACCGAGGAAGAAGCCCTGGAGATCGAGATCGATCCCGCTCAGAGTGAGGTCGCCCCCGTCCCTGACGATCCACGGACCGGTCGCCTTCAAGGATCCCTCGTACGATTCCGTATCGGTCACTATGTGAGGGGTGAAGGGATTGGCGGGAGTGGTTGGGTCGTTCGGCGAATTGGAATGCGGATCATGATCGATGTTCGGGCCGATGATGCGGTCACCGTCCTCGTTCGGCACCCCGCCCCAGTAGTTGTTGTCTGCATCGATCCTCGCGCTTGGGTCACGGTTCCAGAGGGCGAAGAGTGGATTGTCGTACATATCGTTACCGCTCATGGTGACATGGGCGCCGCCGCTGTTCCTCTCGTAGGTCTGAATGCCCATCAGGTTGAAGCGGATCACGTTGTTCTCCAGGCTGAGCTCGGAGCCCTCGGTGATCGCGGCAACGAACAGGTTGTTGGCGATGAGGTTGTTGCTGACCTCGGTCACGGCGCTGTGCCTGGAGTAGATGACATAGGAGCTGTTGATGATCGTGTTGCCATAGAACTCGGATTCCGACCCGTCGGTGTAAAGGACCACATCACAACCCTCGATATGGTTGTCGTATATCCTCGCTGTGAGTCCAGCGAAAAGACCGACGGCGCCCCAGCAGTTGATGATCATGTTATCGTGTATCCGGGCAGTGCTCTCCGAGCCGGGGCCCGGCAGCAGGAAGGCCTCGCCGCACTCCTCGATGTGGTTGTCATAGGCCTCGACATCGTTAGTGGTGAACTCGTCGGTTGCAAGGGCGGCCCCGTTCTGGAAGAAGGTGTTTCGCCGAACGATCGCCGTGCCCTCCTCGACGACGACGGTCTTCCCGTTGTGCTCGAAATAGTTATCCTCGATCGTGGCCGTGGTCTCGTGGAGAACGAGGCCCCTGTCGCCTCTGAGGAAGGTGTTGTTCCGGAAGGTCATACCCTCGCAGGCATCGGTTATCACGTGGAACCAGGGATGGTCGATCCTGTTGTCCTCGAAGACGAGGCCGTTCGCTGCGTAGAACACGAAGGCGTTCCCTGACATCTGGTTGTGGGACACGTTGTTGCCCCTGAACGTCGGGGAACAACCTGCGACATCGAAGCCGGAGTTGAGCAGGTGGGTGAAATCGTTGTCGATGAACTCCACGTTGGAAGAGAGGACCGAGATATCGTCGTACCGACGCATGATGGAATTGCGCATATCCACCGTGGCCGTGGTCGCGATGTTCATATCGAAGTAATATCGTAGGTCGTCGGGAGCGATGATGGAGGCATCGCCGGAGGTCTCGCGGTCGGCGTCGAGATCGTACACGTTGAAAGTGCCTGTGATATTGATGGAGAAGAGGTCCTGGTCGTCCGATTCGATGTAGAGTTCCACATCGTTGAACGTCAGGGAGCCCTGGATGATCAGGTTCCCATGCAGTGTGATCGTGCACGATGTGTAGGTTCTGACGTCCGTCACGGTCCAGTCGCCTTCCACGTGCCCGCCGTTCGGCGGAGGGTCGTTAGCCCCGTGGACGTTCAACGCGATCAGTATGAGGAACGTCAGTGGGAGTAGGACCAAGAACGGGCGTATACGTATCGTAACATGTTCGGTGTTCATGGGCATAACCTCACTCTATCACTTCGACCTCGATCGCCTCCACCTCGAACACTTCCTCCTGGACAGGCGCGACCGGGGGAGCAATGACGGCTTCATGCACAGGTGGAACGGGAGGCGAGTACGGCACGTAACCTAGCGAGGCACCCGGTGCCGAACCAACGGGGTGTTGGTATTCCGGCGTATATTGACCGGCCCGGGACCTTCGCCGCTGGCTGGCGATCATTGCGATGATCACGATCAGGATGACGGCGCCGAGCAGTACCATCCACAGCGGGAAGTCGTCATCGTCATCACCACCGCTCTTGGCGACGACCTCGAACGACATAGTATCGGAGGCCTCCTCGACATTATAGTCCATGACGAAGACATTAAGGACGTACTCTCCGCTCAGGTCCCGCGTGTCGATCTCGATGGTGACCTCATCATCATCCCACGAGATGTCGCGGCTCGGGACCTCGAGCACGACGTCGCCGCCGTCGTCAATGAGCTTCGCCCAGACCGTGGCTATATCATCGATACCGTCGGGATCGCCGACCTCTAGCTTGAACTCGGCGGCCTGGCCTGCGCGGACATTCTTTGGTCCATCCGTGAACTCGATGGTAGGCGGCTCGTTGACAACGACCGGTCTGTTGTCGACCGTGACATTGACGGTCGTCGCGTCCGTCCCGCCGCCCGCGTCCTCGACCGTTGCGACGATGGTGACGTTCTGGTAAACGATGAAGCTGGTATCCCTTACAGCGTACCAGACCTCGGTGCCGGAGACATCGACATCATACCCGGCAAAGGTCAGGGTGACCTCGTCGATCTCCCGATCTCCTCCGGCGGTCCCGGTGATATTGACGATACCGGACACGATCGCTCCATCGGACGGCCAGGAGATATCGATCCAGGGGGGCCCGGGAACGAAGTTGTCAACGATCAGATCGATCTCGTCAGTACCCACCGCACCGTCCCGGTCCTCGACCTCCAGTGAGATCGTTATCGGCCCATTGTCAACGGCAGCAGTATCCCATTCGAACGACCATTTGTCGGTACCATCAACCGATTTCCACGTCCGGTCACCGATCTTGATCCTCACCTCAACGATGTCGTCGTTCCCGTCCGTATCATGTGCAGAGCCGTTTATCCAGACGACGCCGGAGACCTCGCTGCCCTCGGAGGGGGTATCGATCGCGATGGTCGGCGCGGTGTTCTCACCGGGATCTGGATGGACAACGATCACGGTGCCTTCCGAAAAGGTGTGGGCCGTCGAACCGTTCACGTCCTTCACCAGGGCGTAGATGTAGTACTCGTCCTCGGGAACCTCCTCGGTATCCCATGTCAGCTCGCCGACGTCGGCGTCTATCCAGTCGTCGGTGATGTTCACTCCTCCGCCGACCTTGTCGTCGATATCGTACTTCAACGAGATCCAGATCCGGTCGCCGTCCTCGTCATCGGCCGTCCATGTGATGGTGAACCACTCGTCGGCGGTATTGTTAGTATCGGGCTCGGGATCGTGAACGACGATAGTGGGTCTATGGTTCTGGGGACCGGCCCCGCCTGTGTGTTCGACTGTCAGCTTTCCCTCGCTGTAGGCGTCGGATGAGAGATCTCCGTCGGTGATGATCGCGTAAACGTAGTAATCGCCCTCCTGAACGTCCGTCAGGTCCCAGAGGTGCGTGCCGTCATCATCGATGTCGCCGGCGATGAGATCGATGACGTCGTCAGGGCCCCTGTCATCATCGTAGTAAAGCTCAACTGTCGCATCGTCGGAGGCATTGAATGAGGACCATTCGACAGTGTAGTTCTCATCAGCTTCGGCTCCACCGTCGGGCGGCGTGGTCAGCTTGATATCGGGCGGATGGTCCACGGTCAGCGGACCTGAGGAATAGGCCGATGCGGCACCACCTTCGCCGTCCTCCACCGTTCCATAGATGTAATAATCTCCCTCGTCGAGGTCGCCAGTATCCCATTCGTGACTCCCGGACGCACCTAGATCCTCGGCAATGAGAACTCTGTCGGAAGGATCGGTGTCATCGTCCCAGTAGAGATCGACCGTCAGGTGGTCGCCGTCCGCGTCCGTTGCGTTCCAGACGATCATGAAGGAGGTATCGACGGTGTCATCCACTCCGTCCGGTTCCTCTATGACCAGCGATGGATCGTTGTTGAATATGACCGGTTCGGTCAACCACGGATCGAACTCTACGTCCTCGCTCACGGTGTCCCCGTCGCCGCTGCCCTCGCCGGAAGGACCGTTGCTAGCGCCCCACCAGTTCCTCCGGGCGTCGATGGTGGTGGAATCGTCCCCGTTCTCGACGCCGTCGCGGTTCCCGAAGATGTTGTTCTCGCGAAGGGTCATCTCGGTCCTGTCCCCCCAGACGCCCCAGCCGGTGTGGTCGACGATCAGGTTCCTGTCCAAGGTCACGTTGGCGGAGTTGAACCAGACGCCGGCTGTGCCGTGGGCGAAGACGTTGTAGGAGATGTTGAAATTGAAGTTGGGATCGCCCGTGGATGAACCGCCGAACAGCTGGCCGCCCACGACGACATTGTCGACGAAGGTCAGGTTCAGGTCGGTGGTGTAGACGGCGTTGGTTATGAAAAGGGAGCCCTCGACCCAGGATGGTACCTCCGGTCCTCCCAGCATGTGGAGAGGATACTGCTCGCTCAGGAAGACGGAGTCCGAGACGTTGACGATGCTGTCCCTTGTATAGATATCGTCGCCGCCTGGACCTGTGAAGAACGATCCCGTCACGGCCACCTCGCTTCCATCGGTGACGCGAACGCCATCCCCGTTCTCGAAGAACCGGCAATCCTCCACGACGACGTTGACGCTGTTGTCGATGTGGATCGCCTCATGAGAATCGTCCCCGTGGAGGTTGGACCTGTGTATCAGGACATACGAAGTAGTATCGCTGATGCTGATGGCGGTGGTATCGCTGGAGGAGATGTCCCAGCGCTCGATGATGTACGGGTCCTCTGCGGTCCCTGACCCGGACCTCACCCCGTTGCCGGAGGTGAATCCTCCGTTCCCTTCAATGACGATGGGTGAATGGTCCTCAAGCTTCGGATGGTCGAAGGATGCCTTCGTGGTCGCGACGGGTGAGTGGTCGTTCCCGTCGAAGCATCTGACCGAGACGTCGTAGCCGCCTTCGAGTTCAAAGGTGTCGAAGGCGTGTGCATAACCGCCGCGGTCGCGGACGTCCCTCCAGGAACCGTTGGCTTCGACCCAGCCCGTGGAGAACGTCCCATTCTCCAGCTTGAGCTCGACGCTGCGAACGATATCCCCTTCCGAATCGCGGGTCCGGCCATCGATGCGAAGGAAGTAGCCTTCAACAGAGGTCAGGATGACCGGCATGTCGGGCCGGACGTTCTCGTAATGGCCGTTATGGTCGCTCTCGACGAGGAGCCACGGCTCGAAGGCGACGTATTCGGAGACGTCGTCGCCGTCACCCGACCCCTCCCCGCCCGGCCCGGTGGCCGAGTCCCACCAGTTCAGGGTCGCGTTGACCAGCGTGGAGGAGTCATCGTTGTAGACAGCGTACTCCACGTTATCCTCGAAGTTGTTGAACTTCAGCTTCGGCTGGGCGGTATCCTGCGCGAATATGCCGTACTGGTTCTGCACGAAGTCGTTGTTGACCACGATCGGCGTGCTGTCCGAGACCGTCATTCCCCTGGTGTTCTGCTCGAACGTGTTGTTCTCCAGACGGATGGCATCACCGGTCATCGTCAGGCCGGAACCGGTCGATATTGTGTTACCCATCAACTGGGTTCTCGATGCGGTGAGATGAACACCGTTGTTGGAGAGATCGTTGCCGATGATCAGCGAATCCTCGATCTCCAGATAGAGACCGGTGTTCCCGCCGTCTATCGTGTTGTTGGCGATGAGGACATCGTGCGGGGTACCCTCACCCTCAATGATGCCGTAGGCGAGCTCGATGCCGATATCGTTGTTCTGAAGATCGCAGCCCTCGATGTCGATGGTCATGTTGCCGTACTTCCACCAGTCGTCGTCGTTGGCGATACCGGCGAGGGAGCACATCGAGATCTCCAGGCCCTCCAGGGTCAGGCGGCCTTCACGAACGCCTACTCCGTAATCGTTACCCCCCGTGATGGAGGTCTCCTTGATACTTGCCTCGCTGTACATCGCATAGATGCCGAAAGCGCCGCCGGTGTTCAATGTGCCGCCAAGGATGGTGGAGGAATCACGATATAGGTAGATGCCGGCGCGGCGGAGAAGGAACTTGACATGTTCCACCGTTCCGCTGGTGTCGAAGGTCCCGTTGTCGTTCGTGACCGTTATGTTGCCGATGAACGGTGCAGTTCGATACACCGATACACCGGCGGCCATGTTGTCGAACGATGTTCCCTCGATCATGGCGTGATCGGTGGCGACGGCAAGGGTCAGGCCGTTGGAGAGGCTGCCTCCCGAGGTATTGAGATACGAGCCGATCTTTCCCGCGATCCAGTGGCCCTGAAGGTCGATATCGGCCCCATCCAGCTCGAAGGCCCCTCCATTCCGTACGAAGTAGCTCGTGTCGAGCGCACCGTTAGCGGTCAACGAGATGGTCTCGCCGTCATCCACCACGGTCACGCTCGAGGCGATGGCCGGGGTGTCAGGATCGTTCGGTTCCATTTCGTGATCCCCTCCGATGTGGCCGTCAAGGAGGTCTCCATCCTCCCCGGGCACTCCGCCGTAGTGGTTCCCGCTCACCTCGCCGGGATAGTTGTGATAGTCGCTCCTGATGCCGTAGTATGCGTTGTTGAGAATATCGTTATCGATGATCTCGGCGAGCTGGACCTTCTCCCGGTTCGGGTCCATGCGCCAGATGCTCCTGAGGATGAGGCCGCCAAGGTTGTACTTGATAGTGTTGTTGCGGTAGGTCCGATTGCCGAAGGCGATATCGTCGATACCGACCGGGTTCATTGCGACGGTGTTGTTCTCGACGGTATAATCCCCGTCGCTGGCAAGGTTGAGGCCCTTCACGACGTTCCGCTCGAACCGGTTGCCGCGGATGATCGACCAGGAACGGCCGCCATCCAGCGGTTCGCGGGTGAGGGAGACGAACATTCCGTGCTGGTTGTCCCGCAGGACGTTGTCCTCGAAGGTGCAGTTGACCGCCCTGTCGAACGACTTTCCGAGCGTGCAATGGACCCCGTAATAACAATCCTTGACGATATTGCCGCGGAAGGTGCCGGAGGCGGTCTTGAGGTGGATGCCGTGGGAGGCACCCGAGATCGTGTTGTTCTCCAGGAGGGCGGGATACTTCCATTGGCCCGCCCACCACATCGCGCCGGACCCGTCCAGGTTGAACCCGTATGCGCCCGTGTCCCTGAGGGTGTTGCCTATGGCGGTCATCCGGTTCTCCTCGCCGGAGACCATCACGCCCCTTGCCTCGATGTCGATGATCTTGTTGTCCCGGAGGAGGAACTCGGAGTTGCCCACATGAACGCCGTGATGGGTGTGGTCGATGTCGTTCTCCTCGATGGTGATGTTCTCGACGTTGTCGAGGTTGATCCCCACGGCCATGCCGGAGGTGTTGTGGAGATGACAATCCCGTATCACCGCGTACCTCCTGGTATCCGATATGGCGATGCATGTGGAATCCTCGCCGCGGATGTCCCAGAGCTCGATGATGTAAGGGTCAGCCTCGGTACCTGACCCAGATCTCACGCCGTTGGCGGCCGTCCACTCGGCATCGCTGCTGATGGTGATGGGGTCATGTGATTCACGTTCCCCCGAACCGCCGGCAGCCACACCAATACCGAAGGCGTTCTCGTTGGTGTCGCTTTCCTCGCCGGAACCGGAATCGGTTATCGTTATCCTCAGGAAGCAGTCGTCGCTCTCTACGTCGGGAACGTCCCATTGATACACGCCGGAGTTCGGCAGCCCGGTGGCGATGGATGTCCACGGACCGTTATCGCCGTCGGTGGAATATTCGAGCTCGATCTCGATCCCGGTGGATGTGGACGGCACCTCGGAGATCCACTTGAGGAGCCATGTGCTGCCCTGCTTGAACATCTCGCCCCCGTCGGGATAGAGGAGCTTGACGCCGAGATCGGATGCGGCCGTGCTCTCCCGCCATACCTTTATGCTACCGGGATAACCGGCAACATCGTCGGTCCCGAAACCTGCTGCGATGTCCATGTGTCCATTGTTGTCGAAATCGCCCACGCCGACGCGCCAGCCCTTGGCGTTTCCCTGCATTGTGGTGGAATCCGCCTTCACCCAGCTGTTGAGACCGGTATAGAGGTATAGTTCCACCACGCCTGGATCGGACTGTATGATCCCGACGAGATCATCGAGATCATCGTTGTTCATATCCGCCAGCAAGAGGCTCGAGTAGGTGTGCTGCGGGAGCCCGGCCGAAGTGTTCGTCCAGTTCCCGGTCCCGTCGCCGGCGTAGGCCAATGTTTGACTTCCCACCGACATGGCTAGATCGATGAAGCCGTCGTTGTTGAAATCGCCGTAGTTTATTCCGCGGCCGAAACCCAGGGCCGACCTAGGCAGGCCGTTGCTCGAGTTCGTCCAGGAGCCGTTGCCGTCCCCGATGTAGACCCAATCGCCGCGGCTCCATGTCGCAAT
>JANQNJ010000026.1 GCA_028279645.1 Thermoplasmatota archaeon | reverse complement strand
AGAGGTGGACGGAGCGGGCCTGGTCCATCGAATAGTTGCCTGTAAGGTTGGGGGAGAGGTCTGATAACACCGCATCCACGGTCTGACGGTCGTGGAGGCTAAGCAGCTCTAGGACGCGGTCGCGAGTCGTCTCCTCGAAGATATCGGCCCTGATGAAGGTCGCGCCCTCGATAGGGGTGATCCCGTCGAGATCGATACCGATCACGGTTCCTTCCTGACCGATGCCGTTGAGCGCCACCTGTGACCATCCGCCGGGTGCGGCACCGAGCTCGAGCACCATATCGCCTGGCGAGAAGATACGGAACTTCCTGTCGATCTCCTGGAGCTTGTAGGCCGCCCTGGAGCGGAACCCCTGGTCCTTGGCCCTCCTGTAATAGTGGTCGCGTCGGTCCGAGCGCTCCATACGGTGCAATGGCGGGTATCGCATAAGACGTTTTTCCGGTGTTCGTCGAAAGGCGAACTTCAACACCGACATTGACGGCCATTTAAGAATGGATGTTAGACAGGGACCAGGTCGTTTCTGTCCTCTTCATCGTTTTCGCAGCGAATAGGCGTAGAAGTCGGGTACCTACGGTCATCGTCGTCCGCACAACAATTTTTGTTACAATATTACCAAAAGGTTCTTAAATGATGAATACAGAATGTATAATACAAGTTGGCGGAAACGCACCATTTGCCCATATCCTCCAGGATCTTGACGATCGTTCGCGATCGTCATAGTAAATCTCCTAGGTCTCTCCCGGACGCTGTTTGATTCTGGAACCGCGTTTCCGCCAATTACTTAATTCCTCTCCATATCCTTTTCGAAGCAGCGGCGCTGTCGGACCTGCGGTTCCAGGGCGATCTTCTGTGTTGTTATATTGAGAGATGGTGCTCCCTCTTGAGGACGATTTCTCGACATCATCGGGATTCGTCATTTTTTTGTTCAACTTTCACGACGTTTTCGTCCGAAATGGAACGGTTCCAATCAACAACTTTATTATATCATTATTAAATGCCCTGACCAGTGAGCGACCAGGACGTCAGGGGATTAGAGAAGGCGGAGAAGGAGTGCCGCCGAACAGTTGAACGGGCCAGGGCGGAGGCTGCCGCCCTCGAGGAGGAGATGGCCCGCAACGCCTCCGGTCAGGCTGGCAGGATGATCGAGAATGCCAAGGCCGAGATCGATGCCCGGGTCAGAGAGGTGGAGGAGGACCGTGACGGCCGAACTGCCCGTATCAGAGAGGTCGCCGAGAACAAGGTGAGGAAGGTAAGGAGCCTACCCCCGGAGACCATCGAGGAGGCCACCGACAGGGTGATAGACGAGGTATTCGGGGGGTTGTAGTTGTACCCGGAGAAGATGGCTCGGGTCCGGATCGCCATGACACGGTCTGCCCTCGGGCCTGTCCTGGCCGGGCTCCATGAATCAGGTTCACTTCAGATAATCGGCGATCCCGAGGACCATCAGGACGCCACCATAATCGAGCTCAATGACATCCTTTCCCGTACCGCAAGGCTCATCGACCTGCTGGACGTCAAGGAGGCCGGGAGCGGCTTAAAGGCGGTACTGTCACCACCCCCGCCCCCGCCTAAGGAGGCTATCAGGGAGCGGTCCACCGATGAGGTCATCTCGGAGGTGACGACGGCGCTGGGCAGGGTCGAACCCGCGACCCTCGAGCTCACCGACCGCAAGGCCGCGCTCGAGGAGGAGAGGTCCCGCATAGAGGAGGAGATCTCGGTACTTGGCATGATGAAGGTCCTCGGCCTGGGCGGTTCCACCGATGCGGAGCGCGACTTCCACAGGATCGTTGTTGCCTCGATAGGTTCCGCCTCTCAGGCGAAGGGGGAGGATGGGGGGCGCAAGGCTAGAAAGGTGGCGAAGGCATCCCACGCTGCGGCCTATGAGGGTGCTGATAGGATCCGGGAGGCTCTCAAAGGCCTCAAGGAGGTCCATTCGGTCAC
>JANQNJ010000018.1 GCA_028279645.1 Thermoplasmatota archaeon | reverse complement strand
CATGGGTCCAAGCATTCTTCAAGCGAGGGCGTCGTCGTTCGTAATTTGAATTTCGTTTGGGCAAAGAGGCGGGACGCCGCAGGGCGCGGCGGGTCCCGCCGTGATATCGCACCAACGTGGACCTTGAGTTCGTCGCCTCTCGGCGTTCCGTTCTCAAAATAGTGAGCCGATGTCACGCTCGTGAACGACGGCGCCATCGAGCAATGTCGCGACAACGGAATCCCTGGTCATGGCCGCGATCGGCCCCCTGTCGAGGACCACCATGTCGGCGCACATGCCGGGAAGAAGCATCCCCTTCCACCCCGCCCCCTCGATCAACGCTCCCCCGCCGGTGTAGGCGAACACGGCCTCCTCAACTCCAAGCCGCTGCGACTCGAGCGGCGCGTTGACGGCGGAAGTGATGCCGAAGAACGGGTCCATTGGCATGTTGTCGGAGCCGAAGGCCAGAGGTATCGCCAGTTCCATGACGGTCATGAACGGATTGTTCCCCCTCCAGCGCTTCTCGCCGAGGGAGGTGTGATACATCCCGTTCTCTCCACCCCATCGCCCCACGAAATTAGGCTGCATGGAGGCCCCGAACCTCCCGTCGAGAGCGAACTTGTGGAGGAGCATGAGGTCGTCCCTTGTCGGGAACTCCATGTGCTCCAGACGGATGCGAATGTCATCGGCTAACTTGAGTGCCTTCACTGCCTCGTTGATAGCAGCGTCGCCGATGGCATGGACCATGAGCTGCCTGTCGACATCCTCGGGCAGATACGTCCATAGCTCGACCAGGTCCTCGGCCTTGAGCAGGAGCTCACCGGTCGAATCGGTATCGATATACGGCTCGTTGAACGCTGCTGTCCGCGCTCCGACGGAGCCGTCCATGAAGACCTTGAGCCCGTTGATCCGGAGGTGCTCGTCGTCGCCCATCAGGTCGCGTCCGTTCTCAACGATCTGAGAGAGCTTCTCTTCGGAAGTGGCCTCGGTATAGAGGTATCCGGTGACCCTAGGCATGGCGCCTGCCTCGCGGTACCGGTCGAGCAGGTCGGGGTTGATTATGTCATGGACAGATGTGATCCCGTACGAAAAAGCAACGCGTCCGGATTCGTTGAGTGCGGCGACGATCTCTCTGTCCGAGAGCGGAAGCATGGTGCCGATCCGGAGGGCACCCTCCTCGGTCAACCATCCGTCCTCGGCCCGGAGCCAATCCGGATGAACACCCGATATGATCGCATGGGCCGAAGAGTTTACAAGGGCCATGTGCCCGCAGACGCGACGAACGACGAGCGGTCGTTCAGCAAGTATATCGATCTCGCCCTGGGTCAGGACCTCGCCGGACCATGACGCGTCGTCGTAACCGACGCCCATGATCCACTCTGTGCCGGAGGCACCGCGCTCTGCAAGGCCCTCCTCGAGGGCCGTGATAAGCGCTGTCTTCGTGCTGCATCCCGACAGGTCGATCCGCTTCGACGCGGTCCCTACCTGCAGTATGTGCACATGAGAATCGATGAATCCCGGCAGTATCCATCTCCCGCCGAGGTCGATCCTGTCGCACCCCGTCGGAACGCATTGCTGGACAGTGGCAATATCACCGACGGCGTTCACCACACCGTCCTCGATGTGTATGCAATCGGCGGTGCGCGCTGCGTCGTACAGCACCCTTCCGTTGTGCAGGAACAGGTTCACGACGGACCATCGTTCCCGGAATATTTCACGGTGTCGATGGTACTGGACCGTTCCAAAAAGGATTTAAGACCGGATTCACATCTGGATTTGATGGCCGACGTCCTCTCAGATAAGCTCGTCCTCAGGAACGGAACGCTGACAGTCGTATTCTTCCTGCTACTGTTGTTCTCCATGTTCGGGATAATTGCGCCCAATTCCGACGTGGGCGACGGCGTCAACAACGTTCTCGGCTATTCGGTCTACTGGCTCGCCATCGTCGCCATCGGCGGCCTCGCCTATTTCGGTTATTTTGCCGCGGACAGACTGCTCAAGATCCAGAAGTTCAACAGCCTGATGAAGATAGACAGCAAGCAGAAGTTCATCAAGGCCCTCGACGAGCTGGAGAAGCTGGCATGGTACCTCAAGGAGGACTACCACGAGGAGCTGGAGAAGAAGCGCCGGAAGCTCCACATCCCCAGGGAGAAGGACCACAAGAAGAGGCACTGAGCCGGCCATTGGCATAGTTACTTATCGAAGCTAGTATCTTCAACATTATGGGAGAGATCGATCGTTATGGCGAATACCACGAGAATCCGCCCTACGATGGAGCCTATGTGAATACAGAATATCAACCTGAACGCAAGGCCCCTTCGGGGAGAAAAGGGGCTTATGATGAACACGGCGTATTCCATGAGGATGCTTCATACGATCATGATGGAGAGTTCCGACCGCCGAAAGAAAAGGAGAAATGGATCTCTTTCGACAACATGTACCTCCTCGCAACGGTCCTCTTTTTTTGTGGACTTTTCCTTGCGGGTTCCCAGACCCAAAAACGTGGCGATGCCAATCTTGCTCTTATCTATGGAGGATTGTTCCTTATTATAGTAGCGGCGTTCATAGGGTTCTTTACGAAGGTGGCGGAATATATCCATGAAGGAGAATTCCTCAAGTTGCTCGGCTTCTTTGTTCTATTGATCTTGACTCCCATCGCAGTCGTGCTCTATATCTTCCTACCATTCGTCATTTTCGGAGGGCCGATATTGATAATTCTAGCGATACTGTTCGGATTGTTCTACTGGTGGCTCGGGAAGAAAGTAGAGATCTAGTGGTCAGAAGAAGCGCCTGAAGCTCCAATTTCCCAAGGAGAAGGACAGAACGAAGTTGCACTGTCCTATTCCTGGAAAGGTTTATTCGCAACAACATCCTAGTCTTCATGATGGCAGAGGAGGAGGTATCGAGCGAGGATCTCGTTCGAGAATACCATGAGAACAGGAGAAAGAGGACCAGTCCTTTCGATGGTGTTATGTGGATCGCCTTGATCTGCTGTCTCCTCTACATGTTCGTCTACGTGCCGCTTGACGAGCCATGGAACTCGGTATGGCATGCATGCCTTGGCAACACAGCGTTCCTTGTGCTCACGATCGGCTTTATCATCCTGGTGGTCTACTACTTTGTCAGGAAGGCCAATCCGTACTACAGACCGGAGAAGTGAAAATGTACTGGCCCTTCGTCGTGAAAAAACCATCAAAAACCGCCTGAAACCCCCATAAACGCAAAAATCTTTATATATGCCGACAGATATTTCCTGCTGTCCAGATGGGGCACGGCACTGCAACATTGACAGAACGATGATCCAGGTACAGTACGGGGAATTACAGTGTACCTCAAGGAGATACAGCTGGAGAACTTCAAATCCTTCGGGCGGAAGATGAGCATACCGTTCCTGAGAGGGTTCACCACGATCACGGGACCCAACGGTAGTGGTAAGTCCAACATCTCCGATGCTATACTTTTCGTACTAGGTCCTAGAAGTGCCAAGGCCATCCGAGCAGGGAAGCTTACCGATCTCATTTTCAATGGGGGGAAGAAGGGACGTCCGGCCAAGAGCTGCAAGGTCACCCTCGTCTTCGACAACACCTCAAGACTGATACCCATCGACGACGACGAGGTCCGTCTCACCCGTCTGGTCAAGATCTCCGACTCGAAGAAGGACAACTACTACAGCTATTTCTACGTCAACGGAAAACCATCTTCATTGAACGAGTTCAACGACCTCCTTGCCAACGCCAAGATATCGGCCGACGGCTACAACTTGGTCCAGCAGGGCGACATCAACCTCATCACGAGGATGACCAACCTCGAGCGGCGGCGGATACTAGACGACGTCGCCGGCATCACGAAGTTCGACAAGGACATCGGAAAGGCGGAGGACAAAAGGAAGGTGGCGGAGGAGAACCTCAAGCTGATCAAGGCGACGCTCACCGAGATCGAGCGACTTCTCAAACAGCTCGAGAAGGAGAAGAACGACGCCATTCGCTACAAGGAGTACAAGGAGAAGCTCGACGAGGCGAAGGCCATGATGGCCTTCAAGCGCAAGTCCTCGCTGGAGATCGAGGTCTCCGGCACCCAGAAGCAGATCGAGGACTACAAGACCGAGCGCGAAGATCTAAAAAAGAAGCTGGAAGAGCTCAGAGCCCAGCTCAAGGAGCTTGAGAAGGAGCTCCAGGAGGTGGAGGAGGAGATCGTGGAGAAGGGTGGGGACGAGGCCAAGGAGCTCAAGGAGAAGATCGACGCGATCCGGCTCGAGGTCGCCAGGGCCAAGGACGTCTCCATGGACGCCAAGGACGACATCAAGGAGTTCAAGGAGGAGAACCGGACGATCTCCAGCGACCTCAAGCGAATGGAGGCGGAGAAGAAGAAGCAGGTCAAGAAGCTCGAGAAGGCGGAGAAGGAGCTGGAGGGGAAGAAGAAACTCCTCGACGAGAAGCGCAAGGTCTACAAGGAGAAGGAGTCGAAGCTGATCAGCTCCGACAACGAGGTGGGGAAGCATCAGAAGGCGATCATCGGCATCAACAGACGGTTCGAGGAGGTCCGCAACAAGCGGCACGAGCTCACTCTGGAAAAGGAAAGGACCGAGGAGCGCCTCGAGCGGCTTCGTACCGAACTAGCAGCCGTTGAAGAGCGAGAACGGGTAATAGACGTCTCCGTCAAGGACGCCGAGTGGCGCATGAAGGACCTCCGGTCAAAGGTCGGCGACGTCGACAAGGACCGGGGCGACCTCCGGAAGGAGATCTACGAGGTCAAGAAGGAGGAATCCCGGCTCTCCGACGCGCTCCAGACGCTGGAGGAGGAGATCAGGGTCCTGGACCGGGAGTACACCCGGATCAAGACCGAGCAGGACATGGCAGAGAAGTTCGCCACCGGTTACACCAGAGGCGTCTCCGAGATACTCGGCGCCAGGGACAGGGGCGAGCTCCATGGGATATTCGGCACCATCGCCGAGCTTGGCAAGGTCGACAAGAGCTACGAGACCGCCCTGAACATCGCTGCGGGTGGCCGCCTGCAGTCGGTGGTCGTCGAGAACGACGAGGTAGCATCACAGGCCATCACGTTCCTCAAGAAGAACAGGCTGGGAAGGGTCACCTTCCTGCCTCTCAATAAGATGGCGGCCATGAGGCCGAGAGGGAAGGCGGTCATGGCGGTCAGGGACCCCGATGCCATCGGGTTCGCCATCG
>JANQNJ010000175.1 GCA_028279645.1 Thermoplasmatota archaeon | reverse complement strand
GAGACGGTCCGGTTGCCGAACTGACCGAAGTCGCCGACCCTGGAGTCCGCAACACGGTGGAGCGGATTGGTGATCAACAGATCGACATCGTACCACCAGGAATAGTATCCGAGCGGGATCACAGTGGTCTCGATCATCGTCCCCTTCTTGACCCGGATCCGCTCGCCGCCGTGCTCCCAGGCGGAGATGTTGAGATCGATCAGATACTCGTTGTTTGTCTCGTTGCTCTCGGTGACATCGAAGTCGCTGTCGGCGATCGCGCTGACGTTCATAAGACCCTCGGTGATGATGTAGGCGAACTCGAAGTAGGCGACGTCAGAGCCGTTCATGCCCTGGAGGGTGAAGAACTCTGTGTTCGCATCGATGCGGTACTCGGTCAGCATCCCGCCGTTCCCATAGAACCTGATGTAGAATTCGCGGTACGTATCCTCGTCCAGGTTGGTCACTGTGGCGTTGAAGAGGAGGTAGTCCCCGTCGCTGAGCACGCCGGTCTCGTCGTTGTCGTAGATATAGGTGTATGACAGATCGGTCACGGCGATGTCGGCGAAGCCGACCATTGGTAGGTCCTCGAGGGCCTTGGTGTTGGTCTCGTCCAGCTCGAAGATGGTGTCGCCCGTGTCGACGATCACGGAGAAGTTGTGCGCACCCGGAGTGGCGGTCCATGTGTGGGAGGCCGTTGTCCATTCGCCGCTTGCGAGATAGGAGACGGTATCGGTACCTATGGATATGTCGTCTACGAAGAACTCCACATCGAAGGTGTCCACGGCGTCCCAGTCACCCTGGTTCTCGATGGTTGCGTTCAGCGTCACCGTCTGGCCGTCGTAGATCGTCGTTGGATACCAAGTGAGGTCCTTGGCGACGAGGTCCGGTCCCTCGATGTAGAAAGCGATATCGGACCATGTGTTGTTGGTCTCGTTGAGCTCGGCGACCAGATCGAAGTGGTCGACGGCGAACGAGATGTTGTAGTACCCGGAGTTGGCCTTCCACAGGAGGGTCACCTCTTCGGTAGTTGCAGCATCCAGGCCCTCGAGCTCCACTATTGAGTCGAGGACGCCGTCGACAAGCAGAGCGACCTGCACGTCGTGCAACGTCTCGTCCCCGGCGTTCTCTATGTCGAGATGGAACCGCACTCCGTCGAGGTTCCTGTACTGGCGCACATCATAGGTCAGGTCGGCGATCAGAAGATCGGACATGTCGACGGTGCCCAGCGCGACGACGTCGTTGTTGTTGGTCTCGTCGTCCTCCTGGACCGAATCGTCAATATCGGCGGTGAAGGTGAGGCTAGGCGTCCCTCCTGCCAGGAGCCATGTGAAGGAGACATCCTGGTAGGTGCCTGCCGCCAGTCCGGTGATGTTGTCCGAGTACAGCAGTCCTCCGTCGAAGTACATTCCGACGTGGAAGGTCTCTGCCGTGTCAACCGTCCCGGTGTTCTCTACGCGGGCTGTGAACGTCACGTTCTCCCCGTCGATCAGGGTGGCGGTGTACGAGACATCGGTTATCTCGAGGTCCACTCCGCCGATGTCGATCGATTCACCGAGCTGGTTGTTCGCCTCATTGTTCTCGGCCACAGTTCCGAACTCGTCGACGATGACAAGGAAGTTGGTCCGATCGGCTGCAGCGGTCCAATCGAAGGACACGTTCGTATAGGTGTTGGCGGGCAGACCGTCGACATCGATCCTTATCATCAATCTTCCGTCATAGTATAGGGAGACATCGAAGGTCTCGTCATAGTTCTCGCCGTCGTTGAGGATCGTCACGTTTATCGCCATCTCATCGCCGGCGTCGACGGGTGTTCCCCACCAGATGTCTGTCGGAGTGAGGTCAGGTTGACCCGCAAAGAAGAGCTGAGAATCGTCGTTGTTGGTCTCGTTGAGCTCGTAGATCGCGTTGGACCGGTCTATCTCCGCACCGATGTTGTACCATCCGCTCGGGGCCCGCCATACGAAGCTGAAGGAAACGGTCTCTCCGGAATCCGGCGTCTCGAGCCATACGGTACCTATGACATCGGCGCCATCGTAGATATTGACATAGAAGTACTTGTCGTAGAACCAGGTATCCCCGTCGTTGATCACGGTACCGTTCACGAAGATATCGGCCATAGCGCCGCCTCCCGCCACACCGAACGACTGGAACCTCAGATCGGGCAGTTGAACGTTCCCGGCAACGACCCAGTTCACCGAGTCGTTGAAGATGTCCAGTCCGTCAGCATTGTAGGAGATCGGGTCATATGTGAATATCACTCCGCGGCCGCCGGTGGTGGAGTTCTCCCTGGTGAAGTAGGTCTTCTCGCTCACACCGTAGTTGTTCCTGGCGCAGGTAGTCCATTCCGATGGATAAGCGCTGTTCGTCCGCCAGGCGCTGCCGGCGGTCTGGATGGCGATGTTGGTACCGTTCGAGTACGATGAGAGTGCGGTGGTGTTGTCCTCGACCACGATTCGCAGATAGTTGCCGGTGCTCGACGAGCTCCATCCTCCGCCATATGTTCGCGCCGCGCCGTACAGGAGCATGACGCTCACGCCGTTGTCTATGAGCTCGTTGAAGAATGTACCGCCGGTGTTGTACACGCTGCTGTAGTCGCAGTTGACCACAAGGTCTACGTTGGTGTAGAGGCCCTGGTTCGCCCTCAGCTTGGAGATGTACTGGACGGTGTAGCCCAAATCCTCGAGGTACTCCCTCGTGGTGTTCTCCCGGATGCTCAGGGTCGGCGTGGAATCATCCGTGCTGTCGATCAGCAGGACCGCGGCGCTGTCGAAGAACTCTATGCGGTCCAAGGGCTCGTCCAGGATGTAGCCGAAGAGGCTCTCGAGGACCTGCTCGCCGTTTGCGTCGAGGTAGTACGGATCGTAGCCGAACATCGCGCCACGGCCGGAATAATTGTCGTTATCGTAGACCAGACAGGTCTTGCGGTCGGATGCATAGTTGTTCCTTCCGATGATGTCCCATCCCGAGGGCCATCCGGAGGTCGTCCGGTAAGCTGATCCGGCGCTCTGCATGGTCATCGTCCACCATCCATAGTCCTCGAGGAAGCCGGTGTCGGATTCGACGTTGAGCCTGAGATAGTTGGAGTTGGTGGAGGAGCCCCAGCCGGCACCAAGGTACTGTCCGGATGAGTAGAGGAGCCCGAACCCGAGACCGCTGTCGATGATCGACTCGATCCAGGTCTCGCCTATGGGATACTGGGAGTCGTGCTCGGTGAGCACGATCGCCCTCACGTTGGAGTAGTCCCCTCGTTTCAGCTCCTTGATGCTAATGAGGTCGACAGTGTACCCGAGGGCCTCGGTGAAGTTCTTGAGATCCCATTCACGCGAGGTTAGGGACGGGGTAGTGTAGTCGGTGCTCTTGGTGGCTATTACCACATCGGCATCGAGCTCGATCACCGGTGTCTCGGTGTCAACGATCCAGTCCACGGTCCTGTTGAAGATCCGCATGCCTGCGTCGTTGTAATAGTACGGCCTGTAGGTCAGGATCGCACCTCGACCGCCCGTTGTCTCGTTCTCGTAGTAGAACGCGGTCTTCCTGTCGCCGGCGTAGTTGTTCCTGGCGATGGAGGTCCACGGCGACTGTACGTGCACGGACTGCCATCTCCACGAGTAGCCGGTTGTCAGAATGAAGTTGTGGGACTGATGGTCCTCGAGGAAGTGGCTACCGGTCTCCACAACGATCCTCTGGTATTCGTCATTGGTCGACTGACCCCATCCGGCGTCGTGGATGGTTCGTCCTCCATCGCTCACGAAGAGGATGTCGATCCCCGAATCGATCAGGTCGACGGCCCACTGGTTTCCGAGGTGCCATACCTGCCACTTCTCGGACCAGCTCTGGTAGTCGGCGAGAACGACGAACTCCGCCGTTGTGTAGTTGATCTGCTGGGCCATCATCTGGCTGTAGTAGGTGATCGTGTAGCCGTCTGCCTCGAGAAGGTCGACGGCCGCCTGTTCGTCGCCCGACAGCGAGGTCGGGTCCTGACTGTCGGTGAGCATCAGGACGTTGCCGTCAGGCACAGAGAGCCGCGGGGTCGGATCGCGGTCGAGCCATGCCGATGCCTGCCTTACGACCTCCTCGCCCTGGATGGTGAGGTAGACCGGATCGTAGCAGATCATCGCTCCCCTTCCTCTGGTGGAGTCGCTCTCCCTGTAGAAGACCGTGTACCTATCGGCGCTGTACGTGTTCCTGCCGATCTCGGTCCAGCCGGAAGGTACGGAGTTGTAGTCGCGCCAGGCGCTGCCGCCGTTCTGCATGATCATGGTGTAATGGTCGAAGTATTCCAGGAAGGCGTCGCCGGTCATCGTGTACATCTTTAGATAGTCCCCGTTGGTGGAACCGGCCCATGTACCGGTGTAGACCTGTCCCGAATTATAGAGGAACAGGACGCTGACGCCGGAGTCCATGAGGTCATCATAGAAAGTGCTTGACCTGGTCAGGCCGCCATGATGTTCAGGTATCACGAGGAAGGCCGCGTACTTCAGGTCGACAGTGGCAAGGTCGATGTAGCTCACGTATGAGACATCGTATCCGTAACCCTCCATCAACGCCGTGGCTGCCGCCTCCCGGGTGCTGAGGGCCGGGTCCTGCGTGTCCGAGTCGGTGATGGCGATCACGGCGGTGTCCGGTTCGATGGTCCGATACTGCCACGACATGTCGGCCAGGTAATAGAATAGCCGGCCATAGGCCTCGACGCCGTAGGCGGTGAGGTCCATGGGCTCGTACAGGAACATCGCCTGCTTTCCGCCCGAGACGTTCTCCTTGTACATACCGGTCCAGTAGCCTACCCCCCAGCCGTTGGAGGTCACCCGCGTCCATCCGGCGGGATAGGATCCATAGATGTATGGGGTCGACTTCCCGCTTGTCATGTAGAACGAGAGATCGTATAGGTCAACTCCGAATGCCGCTTCGGTGTCCCCGACGAGATAGTTCGCCTCCCAGCCAGACGAGGAGCTTGCAGTGCCGCCGACTATTTGATACGCCCAGGAGAAAATTCCGACATCGACGCCGGCCTCCATGAGGTCCTCGAAGAACCAGCTTCCGGGATTGTTCCATGAGTTGTACTCGGTGATCACGACAAAGACCGCGTCGGAGTAGTCGGTCCTCCGAGCCTCCTTGGCGCTCACGTACTGGATATCGAAGCCGAAGTGGTGGATGTACTCGCGCAGCTGCTTCTCCCTGGCGCTCAGGGTCGGGGTCATGTGATCCTGGCTCGAGGTAATGAACGCCACCTTGCCATCGTCAATGACGATGTCCGCCTGGGTCTGTCCCGCGAGGAACTCGATCGTTCTGTTGAACATCCATCGTCCGTTGGTGGAGTATTGGTCGGGGTCATAGCTGTAGGTGAGAGCCCTGCCAGAGGAGGTCAGGTTCTCCTTTGTCATGATCGTGTAATAGTTGGTATAGTACGCATAGGCCTGCGGAGACCATCCGTCCGGGATCGTATACGGGTTCATCAGGTATGGATCGTCCGACAGCGTGAGTGTGTAACCGTAGTAATCCGATAGGAATCCTGTGGAGTTCGAGATGTAGGTGTGTCTGTAGCTGTCCCAGGAGCTGCCTGTCGGCGTTGCCCCGGTGATCTTGAACGATTCATCGAACAGGCCGATGGAGTACCCGTCCTCGATCAGACCATCTAGGAAGTAGCCCTGGGGATCCTCCCATTCGTTCCATTCGAGTCCGACAATGAACTCGGACCCGCTGTAATCTCCCCTCCGTGCCTGCCGGTAGCTGAGGTAGTCGATACCGTAGCCGAGAGATGTCAGCATGGCGCTGAGGTTCTGTTCAGCCGTGGTCAGGACAGGGGTCTGGTAGTCGGGATCCCTTATGAGGAACGCCACATCTCCGGTGCCCATCTCGATCATGTCGTAATCGTCTCCCTCGAGGTAGTCGAGGGTCAGGTTCAGCAGCCAGTAGCCGTCGGCCGTGAGGTAGGTCGGATCGTAGGTGAAGGCGACCTGCCGGGAATCGTAGGTCTCGTTCTCGTCGTACAGGATGGTGTAGTGATCGCCATAGTAGGTCCGTCCATATGCCAGTCCGGTCCAGTTGTCGGCCGGTGCAGTGGAGTACTCGGCCCAGTCCCTTGAGTATGTGGTGAAGGTGTATCCGTGGTAGGGTTCGACATAGGATTCCTGGCCGGAGACATAGGTGGTGTAATACTCCGTGCTTGTCTGAGATCCCCAGGTGCCGCCCGCTGCAGCGCCGCTTCCGGCGAGGAAGAGGACCGGGACCTCGTCCTGGGTCCACCTCTCGTCGATGATCCAGCTGCCCAGGGTGTTGAACTGTTCGTACTCTGCCGCGCAAATGAGGTCGGCCTCGGAGTAGTCGTAGTAGCCGGCCAACAGGGCAGAAACGTAGGTGATGTCGTATCCCTGGTCCTCGAGATAGGAGGAGGCAGCCGCCTCCGCCTGTGTGAGGACCGGCACGTCGGACCTCAGGGACTGGGTGATCATCACGGCATCCCTGTCGGGTACGGCCATCAGATCGTATGTCTCACCTGAGGCGTACCGGAGCACCTCGCTGAGGAAGATCTCGCCGAAATCGCTCAGGTCGCTGGCCTTGTAGGGGAACAGGACGCCGCGTCCTCCGCTGGATGCGTTGTACCTGTACCCGCTCTGGTACACGGTACCCTTCCTGTCGACGCAGGTCCACCCGTCTGGATAGCTGTTGGACCAGTAATGGGAGTAGCTGCTGCCGTCCTGAACCATCCCGCGCATCCCCATGAACGGCGACATGAAGGCCTCCTCGAGAACGCCCTCGATGTAGCGATAGCCGGAGGTGCTGTAGTAGCCGAATGGCGACAGCGCCTCGTAGACGACCAGCACGGCCACGCCGAGGTCGTCGATGAGCGACTCGACCTCGTCCTTGGTCAGGTCCCACCGGTTAACGGCGATGACCATGCCGTAGTTGGAGAGGTTGTCGGTATCCATACTGTTCGGCACGAACTCCGCCCGGAAGTGGTTCCTCTGAAGCAGATAGTACAGGGCGCCCTCCTCGCGGTCGATGTCGTCGACATCCGGGGTGAGGATAGCCACGATCGGTAGGTTGGTCCGGAAGACCGGGGTGCGGTTATGCATCATCTGATCGTCCTCCGCATCGATATAATAGTAGACCATGTCGTCCACGGATGCGGTATCGATGGTGCCGGAATAGGTGTCGCCGGAGGCGCTCATGGCGACCTCTGTCCAGGTCTCCGGATCCTCGTCGTAGGAGTAGTACAGGGTGACGCTGCTCACACCATGGTCGTCGGTCACATCGGCGGAGATGACGATGTCGTTCCCGCTGGGCGTCTCCTCTGGGATGGAGATGATCGGCGGCCAGTTGGCCATGAATGTGCTGAAGGTCTCCACCGGCGACCTGACGGTGTTGAGCGCGGTGTCGGTGACCTCGATGTAGTAGTCGACGTCCATGTCCCTGTACATCGGAGGCAGGACCGACATGTGGTCTGTCTCGGGTGAGGTGTCGTGCTCGATGATCATGATCTCCGATACCACAGCATCGTCGCCGAAGAAGCTGGTGAAATCGAGGCTCAGGTTCCCGTCCATGTATGTACCGGCCGGCACCACGAACCGGAAGTTCACGGCCCGGAACGAGGGGAGCTCGAGCGGTCCGTGGACCTCGTAGCCGTTGGACCACAGGGTCTGCACCCTTGCCTCGCGCCTGTTCTGGAGGTAGGTGACCTCGACGGTGTAGAACTTGGCCGGGTCCACGGGGAACACGTAGTTCACGGCATCGGAATGGAGCCTGGCTGACCTCTGTTCCTCGGTGGTATGAGTCCACAGCTCCTTCCAGAGCGACGCCACCTCGCCGTTTGTGTAATACATATCGTCGGGAGATCCGCAGTCGACGTAGTAGAGCTCGGTGCCGGCCGAGGTCGATACCTCGTGTGCGAGCACTGGCACCCAGGTCCCGTTCCGGTCCTTGTAGATCGTATACACACCGAGAAGCTCCGTCTCGTCGGAAGCGTTGATGTGGACCATCGTGTTCTCCATGGCATTCTGGTGTTCGGTGAACTCCGTGTAGCCGCCGATCTCGGGCGACGTTCCGTCGATCATGACCTCGATGATGCCGGTATCGTTGACGTTACCGTTGATGTCATCTGCCTCGATGAAGAAGTAGATCGTCCCGCTGGAAGCGCCGGGTATGGTCGCGACCATGTCGGCAGGAAGGCCGGAGACGGCGATGGACTCCCGGGAGATGCTGCTGTATATCGCGTATGTCGTGTATTCCGGAGTACCGTTTCCGGTGAAGTTGAACACAAACAGATTGTAGCCGTCGAGGAAGGCGACCTCGATCTTGCCGTCGTCGTCAAGGTCTCCCCACACCGGTCTCGTGTCGGCGCTGGCCGAGGAGCTCAGGTTCTCGTACCTCTCCCTCACCATTTCAGCCTCGTTCTCCTCGGTCTCGTCTATGAACGAGTAGATGGCGATGTAGTTCCTGGTGACCCAGTATCCGAGGTCGTTATCGTACCAGTCCTTGTAGTACGATACAGGGAACTCCAGGGTGCCGTCGTTGTCGAAGTCCCAGAACTGACCGCCCATAGCATTGCCGCCGTCAAGGAGCAGGTAGTGGTCCTGTGTGATCCCATCGCTGCCGATCTCGTAGATGTAGATGTCGTTCCAGCAGACGGCGACTATCTCCTTCCTGCCGTCGGAGTCGATGTCCTCGATCTCGACGGTGTAAACATCGATGTGAGGCGTCCTCCAGACCTCGACCAGGTCGTTACCCTGAAGGTCGTAGGCGATCACGTAGTCGTAGTCGTCGGCGAATACCAACTCGTCTGCCGGGTCATCGTCTATGTTCACGAGCTCGAGGTCGTAGATGTACTCGTTGGTCTCGAAGACGTACTTGACCTCGTAGCTGCTTCCCGCCCATTCGTAGACGTAGGTCATACCGTAGTAGAGCGGGATGACGATATCCAGTATGCCGTTGCCGTCGATGTCGCCCACGTCGATCGTGTAAATGGTCCCGTCCATCAGGAACGCGTCGTTCCAACCCAGGTCGGTCTGGTGCACGTACTCTGTGCCGTTCCACTGGTATATGTGCGCGACAAGCCCCTTGTTGTACTGCATGTTTGCGGCCACAACGTTGATCACGCCGTCACCGTCGGTGTCCCCGAAGGCATAGGCGGAACCTCTCCGGTCGCCCCAGTTGGCCTCGTCCAGATAATGCTCGAACCCGAGGGTTGCATTGGTGATCCTGGTGCCATAATAGTCCGAGCCCATCAGAACGCGGTTGGTCCGCATACCGTCTATGTCGGCGGAACCGTTGTCCGGCGCGAAAGCGACG
>JANQNJ010000120.1 GCA_028279645.1 Thermoplasmatota archaeon | reverse complement strand
GGCCGTCGGGGCGCTGGGGGTCGGGGTGGGGGCGACCGATATCGCGGCGATCTGGGCCACGGGAAAGATATGGCTGAAGGTCCCCCGCACATTGCGGGTGGAGATATCTGGAAACCCCGCAGCCTGCGATGCCAAGGACATTTCCCTGAAGCTGCTCGGAGACCTCGGGACCGATGGTGCATCAGACCGCTGCCTGGAGCTCGTCGGAGAGGTCGTGAATACAATGGGCATCGACGGAAGGATGACGCTGTGCAACATGTCCACCGAGATGGGGGCCATGACCGCCTGGATGCCGCCGAACAGGGCAGTGATAGAGCACCTCGGCGGGAACCGCCGCGGTCTGGATGTTATTGGAACCGATCCGAACGCGGTCCCTGACTCGGAGCGACACATCGACGTCTCCGACCTCGTCCCCCTAGTTTCATCTCCTCATTCGCCGGCCAACATAACCGAGGCCGGCGAGCTGGACTGCATATCAGTTGACCAGGTCTTCATCGGGACATGCACCAACGGAAGGTACGAGGACATCGCTTCAGCTGCCTCCATATTGAAGGGCCGGAAGGTCCACGATGATGTACGGCTGGTCGTGGCCCCTGCATCCAGGAGCATGCTCAGGAGGTGCATCGAGGAAGGCCTCATACAGGAGCTCGTTAGATCGGGGGCGGTCATCCTCCCGCCGGGCTGCGGCCCGTGCATCGGAGGACATCAGGGCGTCCTCGCACCTGGTGAGACCTGCCTCTCCACAGGGAACAGGAACTTTAAGGGACGCATGGGCTCCGACAGGTCGAACATATATCTGTCCAGCGCGGCGACCGCGGCCGCGACGGCCATCGAGGGCGTGATCGCTGATCCGACAGGATATTTGGGAGGCGATACGAGATGACGGGAAAGGGTTGGATCGTGGGAAATGATATCGATACCGACCTCATCTATCCCGGCAGGTTCCTGCATTTATCCGACCGCGCCGAGATGGGTCGATATACGCTGGCCGGCATCGACCCAGAACTGGCTGACAGGATATCCGCCGGGGATGTCCTGATCGCCGGCAGGAACCTCGGCTGCGGCTCCAGCAGGGAGCAGGCCGTGATATCGCTGAGAGAGGCCGGTATCGCCTCCATCATCGCAGTATCCACAGCGCGAATATTCCTTCGCAACTGTGTCAATAACGGTCTTCCCGTGATCACGATAACAGATGCAGACCTTGAACTTCTCCGATCCTCTGGCACCCCGTTCCGGGCTGGAACGGTCGACCTACTGGAAACTATAGTGGTGGACCCGGCATCGGGTCTGATCCAGTCGGGGGAGGCGACCATTAAAGGTACTCCCACTCCTCCAGTCCTCATGGAGATCGTCAATGCCGGCGGGCTGGTCCCCTATGTCAGAGGTCTATTATCCATCCCTGATCGGGCCGGTCGTCGGTACGAACATCACTTGCCGTAGCCGATGGTCTTGACCGCTTCCTCGATGGTGTCGAGGGTCTCGGGGTCGTCGATGGTCGACGGGACGTTGAAATCCACGCCGTCGGCGATCTTCCGGATGGTCCCTCTCAGGATCTTTCCGGACCTCGTCTTAGGGAGCTGCTCTACAACAGCGGCCTTCTTGAAGCAGGCAATCGGTCCGACCTTGCTCCTGATCTCCTGTACCACCTCGCCGACTATGTCGTCGTGCTCCCGCTCGACACCGGCCTTGAGGACCATGAACCCGATGGGGACCTGCCCTTTGAGATTGTCATGGGCGCCGACGACGGCGCACTCCGCCACATCCGGATGGGTGCTGATGACCTCCTCCATGGCACCGGTGGACAACCTGTGCCCGGCGACGTTAATCACATCGTCGACCCGGCCCATGACGAAGACATATCCCTCCTCGTCTATGTAGCCGCCGTCCCCGGTGAAGTAGTAGCCCGGGAACGGTTCCATGTAGGATTCCCTGAACCGTTTCTCGTTCTCCCACAGACCGGTGAAGCAGCCAGGAGGCAGCGGCAGCTTGACTGCAATGACGCCCTCGTCCCCCTTAGCGACCTCCTTGCCGTCGGAATCCAAGATCCTCACGTCGTATCCCGGCGCCGGCATGGATGCCGAGCCGGGCTTGACCTCGAAATACTCGAGACCCCTGAAGTTCCCGGCGATGGCCCATGCGGTCTCCGTCTGCCACCAGTGGTCGATCACCGGCATATTGAGGAGATCCTTAGCCCATTCGTAAGTGTCGGGATCGGTCCTCTCACCTGCAAGGAACAGTTCGCGCATCGACGAGATGTCGTGGTCCTTGAGGTATTCCCCGTTGGGGTCCTCCCTTTTGATCGCCCTGATAGCAGTGGGGGCCGTGAACAGCACGTTGACCTTGTGGTCTGCCACCACGCGCCAGAATGCTCCCGGGTCCGGGGTGCCTATGGGCTTCCCCTCGAACATGATCGTGGTGCACCCCATGATGAGCGGTGCATAGATGATATAGGAATGGCCGACGACCCAGCCTACATCGGATGCGGCCCAGTAGACCTCGCCCGGCTTCATTCCGTAGATGTGCTCCATGGTCCAGTACATGGCCACCGCGTGCCCTGCGTTGTCCCTGACCACGCCCTTGGGGATCCCGGTGGTTCCTGATGTGTAAAGGATATAAAGCGGATCGTTCGCGTCGAGAGGTACGCAGTCCACCGGCTCGGCGTCCCTCATGAGCGCCTCGTAGTCGAGATCCCGGCCGTCAGTGAGCTCCGCCTCCACCTCGGGCCTCTGGACGACGACGACCTGGCTGGGCTGGTGCTCCGAGAGCGAGAGCGCCTGGTTCAGCAGGGGCATGTACGGAATGATCTTCTTACCCTCGATCCCGCAGGACGATGTTACGATGACCTTCGGCTTGGCGTCGTCGATCCTGATGGCCAGCTCTCTCGGCGCGAACCCGCCGAACACGACGGAATGGACCGCACCGATCCTGGCGCATGCGAACATCGATATAAGCGCCTCCGGGATCATGGGCAGGTAGATGACTACCCTGTCGCCCTTCTCCACTCCCTGGGCCCTGAGGACGCCGGCGAACCGCGCGACGAGGTCGGTGAGCTCGCGATAGGTGAAGGTCCTCACCGTGCCGCCTGTGACCGGGCTGTCGTGGATGAGCGCCAGCTGGTCGCCGCGCTCCTCCAGGTGCCTGTCCAGTCCGTTGTAGCAGGTGTTCATCATCCCTCCTACGAACCACTTGTAGAACGGCGGATCGTCGAAATCAAGGACCCTGTCCCATTTCTGGTACCAGTCGATCTTCTCCGCCGCCTCCCCCCAGAACCCCTCTGGGTCCTCGATGGACCTTCTGAATGCCTCTTTGTAGCTCATATCGTTCCCCCTCGCCGGGTGCGTTGTTCCCTGGTATTGGCACGCGGCTAATAAGGGTTGCGCTGGAACGGACGTCCCACGCCGGAAAAACGCTTGGACCCATACCGGCGATATGCTTGGACCCGCCCTGCCTGACGAATAGTGGTGCGACGGTCCTGCGCCGGAAGAACACAGGGACCCATGTCAGGATACAGCTTGGACCCGCCCGACGAAAAGAGCAGATCAAGAGGTCCGGAAAAACCTAATACAAACAAAGAACATACCACAATGTCCCGGCTTCACCCACACCGTCGTCGTTCGAAAATGACCAGAACCTATGTATCCGTACATATTCATATTATAGACGATATCACTCTCTAGCTCCGTTCTGCAACCATCCAGGGGCCTTCTAGACGAAAGCATACCACCTGCAGGCAAGGGCCTCTTTCATATTATATGAGGAAAATGTCCATGCCACGGATGCACAAAAAAGCATACCATAAACACCTTATATACTCCAGGGCATAGACAGGATACAGGTAAGAACCTGGAGATGAGCTGATGAAGAAGATCATGATACTGTTGCTTGCTCTTGCCATGGTCATTGGCACTGCGAGCATAGCGGCCCGCGAGACGAACGAGGACGAGATATACATCAAGCTCGATCTCGCGGATGAGGATGGAGATGGTCTGGAGAACGACGTGGAGCTGCACATCATCGACAACGACGATGTCGGTGTTCAGGCGGAGATATGGCTCGACCGTGAGTACATGGGCGAGACAAACGAGAAGGGCGGAATGCTCCTTTGGGACCTGGAACCCGGTGTTCATTACGTGACCGCCGTAGCGGAGATCGATGAGGAGGAGTTCACGGCCACCGGAAAGATCGAGGTGGAGGATGGAGACGCATCGGATGAGTTCTTCGTGATCGAGGGCTTCGTTCTGGACGAGGAGACGGAGGAGGGGATCGAGGGCGCGTACATAAGCATGTACAGCGACGATATCTTTTATCCCATGGCGGGGGTCGCCGAGGGCGGCTGCTACGACTACGATGACATCGACACCGACGAGTGCTTCTGGAACTACTTCTGGGCCGAGACCGACGAGGACGGCTTCTTCGAGATGAAGGTCACGGAGGGCGAGTTCGAGGTCTACATCTATGCTGACGGTTACTACGGCCACGAAGGCGAGATCGAGGTCGACGACGATATGGAGCTCGAGGTCCTCATGGAGCCCTGGCCGGTGGATGCAGCGCTCTACGGCGAGGTCCTGGACTCGGAGACCGGCGATGCCATCGAGGGCGCCGAGATCTACCTGTACACCTACAGCGACATCGTCTTCCTGGACGGCCAGAAGGATGTGAGCGGTGATATCGCCGAGCCTGAGGAGGAGTTCGAGTACTTCTACTACTTCACCGAGACCGACGAGGAGGGATATTTCGAGGTCGAGATGAAATCGGGCGAATACTCGATATCGATCTGGGCAGACGGATACGATTACTTCTGGGACACCATCGAGGTGGAGGAGGGCTTCACCGAGGTGATCCAGCTCTTCGAGCTCGATCCACTCAGCGACCCGGTGCTCGAGGGCACCGTATTCGACGAGGAGAGCGGTAGGACGATCGCAAGGGCCGAGGTCACCATCTACGAGGCCGACTACTACTACATATTCGACGATTACGAGGATTACGACGAATACGAGATCCTGCCCGGACAGGGCTACGGCACCGACGCGGTCGTGTACGACGGGGAGTGGGACGAGAAGGCCTCATCTGGGGATGAGGGGTACGAGGAACGCGAGAAGTACTACGACGATGACGAGGATTACTGGGACGACGAT
>JANQNJ010000115.1 GCA_028279645.1 Thermoplasmatota archaeon | reverse complement strand
AGCTCGAGGAGAAGGTCAGCAACGACCTGGACCGGTTGACCGAGGAGAGGACCGACCTGGTCAAGCAGGCCGCCTCACTTCGGACCGAGAAGGAGGTCTCCGCGGAGAGGGCCAAGCACCTTGAGAAGCGGATCGAGGAGCAGGGGGCATGGCTGAAGGAGATCAAGGGCCTCGAGGAGACGTCGCTATACCTCAACCGGCTGGAGAAGCTGATGGTCGAGTTCCAGGTCTTCCTTCTTGGACGGGTACGGCCGGGAATAGCCCGATACGCCTCCGACTGGCTACTTCAACTCACCGACGGGAAGTACTCCCATATCCAGCTCGACGAGGACTTCAATATCCTGGTGATAGACAACGGTATGGAGTTCGGGATCGACCGGTTCTCCGGCGGCGAGAAGGACGTCATCAACCTGTGCATCCGGTTGGCGATATCCCGCGTGATCGCCGAACTGGGCGGCGGCCACAGCATGAACTTCATAATCCTCGACGAGGTGTTCGGCTCGCAGGACGAGGTCCGCCGGCGGAACATTCTGGAGGCTCTCAACAGGCTGTCGGGTCAGTTCCGGCAGATCTTCCTCATCAGCCATGTGGACGACATCAAGGACCAGCTGTCGTCGGTGATGATGGTGGAGGAGCGGGAGGACGGGACGAGCGTCGTTGATGTTCGGTGAGATCATTTCGTGATCTGCCTGTAGTAGTCCCTTCCTGATAACCCCCCCACGCTTTTCCAAGGATTCGCGGTCGGTGGACCTCTCTCCTCGCCTACTACGTAAGCTCGTATCGGGCCAAGAACAAGTACGGCATTTTTCCGTTAAGATCGGATAGCTACTTTTCTTGATAATGATGGAACGATTCTTCCTTACTAGGACCAATCCATGGCCGAGCGTGGGGGGCCGTTACGGAAGGGCTGCGAAGGAAACAGTCAACTAATAATTTTGATCAATGCTCGTGCTCGTGCCCTTCTTCCCCATGGTCATGCCCGTGCTCGTGATCATGCCCGTGTTCATGATCATGACCATGCTCATGCGCCTGTTCCGCCGGTATGCTCAGATTGCTGAACGCCCTTACAACGACCTCGCTTAAAGCTGGATGGATGATCTGCGTCCTTGCGAGTGGCATGAACGTTCCGTTGCCGGCGTACATCAGGTCGGTGACCAGTTGGACGAGGACCGATGCCTCAGGCCCGACGATGTGCGCTCCCAGTATCTCGTAGGTCCGCATATCGACGATCATCTTGAGGAAGCCGTCCTCGACGCCCATGGCAAAGCCCTTGGCGGCATCCTTGTACGTTCCGGTACCGATGAGGATCTGGTACTCCTTCATCGCCTCTTCCTGGGTGAGGCCGACGGAGCCGACCTCGGGATGCGTGAAGACGGCGTGGGGGACGGCATGTTCGTCTACGGGGAAGCGCTCTCCATCGAAGGCGTTCTGCCAGGCGATGCCTGATTCATAGTTGGCTGTATGTCGGAACTGGAACCTACCAGTGGCATCACCGAATGCCCATATGTTCTCCTTGGTAGTTTCGAGGTACTCATTGACGACGATCCATCCCTTATCGTCGGTCTCGACGCCGGTGTTCTCCACCTTCAGGAGGTCTGCGTTCGACCGGCGCCCCGCCGCGATCAGTATCTCATCGGCCTTGAACTTGAACGCCTTTCCCGTGCTCCGGTCCCTTGCGATCAGGGCCTTGTGCCTGCCGGCCTTCTCGGCCTTGAGGACCTCGTGGTCGGTGTGGACCCTCATGTACTTCGCCAGTCCACGCTCCACCCTCTCGCTGATCTCGGGCTCCTCCATCGGAAGGATCCGGGGATTTCTCCCGAGCAGTGTGACCTTCGTTCCGATGGCCGAGAAGAAATGGGCGAACTCGGTCGCGATATATCCACCGCCGACGACAAGTAGGCTCTTAGGTGGGCTCTTGATATCGAAGAGGTTCCTGTTGGTGAGGTATCCGACCTCCTCGATCCCCTTGATCGGAGGGATGTACGGTCTTCCGCCGGACGCGATCATGAACTTCGGAGCGGTGAGCCTCTCTCCGCCTACCTCCAATACGTGATCATCAATGAAATGGCCTACCTCGGGGTACAGGTCAAGACCCTCAGTGTACTCGACACCCTCTTCCATACTGTGGCGGCCCTCAAGGACGATCTCCCAGGTCCTCTTCATGATCAAGTCGAAGTCGATCTTCTCCACCTTCGCATGGACGCCGATGTTCTTCGCCTCCTGCAGCGTCCTGATGACCGTGGCGGGGTGGATCATGACCTTGGAAGGAACGCATCCACGGTTGAGGCATGTACCGCCAAGGGGGTCCCTCTCTATCAACGCAACTGTCAACCCCTGTGAAAGAGCATTGGCTGCGACGTTCATACCGGCTCCCGAACCGATCACTATCAGGTCGTATTCCTTCATGGCCACCCTCGTTGTCGAATGAACCGGGGCGACTTAAATAATTGCCTCCTAAACCCAGGACCGGCATCATGGTTATCTATGGGAGGGCGACATATCCATTACCATGGAGATCAGGTCCCTCGGTATCGAGCATTTCGACGAGATCATCAGGGTATGGAACGAGGCCGGTCTATCGCATCGTCCTCTCGGCCGTGATTCGAAGGAGGAGATGGGGCGAGTGATGGCAGAGGACCCCGCGCTCCACATCGGAGCCCTCATAGACGGGAAGCTCGTCGGCGTCTGCATCGGTACCGATGATCTCCGGAAGGGTTGGATCAACAGATTGGCCGTGGTACCGGAACATCAACGAAAGGGGATCGCATCGGCCCTGATCGGAGCATGCGAGGAGGTCCTCGAAAAACGAGGCCGCCGGATCCATTCCACCCTTATCGAGGACGATGTGCATGGGTCGAGAGAGCTCTTCGAAAGGCTTGGATACGAGGTCCACACCGACATCGTGTACGTCTCAAAAAGGCTCGATCCCGACGTATGACCACAGATACTGGCTCCTGTTGAGGACGTCGATTTTCTTCAAGCAACAGGATGGTCCTCGTACAGTCGTTCGCGCTGGAGCTCCAGGGTCTCAACAGGCCTTCCCATGAACTCTGCAGCGGTCGCAAGCTCCAGGTCCGGTAATCGTTCCCTGAGCCTATCGAACCACTTGTGCCAATCCTCGTCCCGCAGCAGATGATGGTCCAGAACCAAACGCTCCAATCCCTCCTCGACGGCTATCTCGAGGTTCTCCATCATCGGTTCTGTGAACCTCTTCATAGGTCCGTCGAGCAGGATCGTCTGAGGACGATGGTCGAGTATGCGATCGATATGCTCGGGCAGAGGGAGGCCCTGCACATCGGAGCTGTGAAGAAAGACCTCATCATCCTCTTTGATACAGGTCTGGACCACGAAACCGAGATCGGCGCTGTCGCCGTGCGGCATTGCTCGTGAGAACGATAGGATGACCTTATCGACCTCGAACGAAGAACCATCGGCGATCTCCACCGAGGACGCGATCCTTTTCAACTCCGGCAGGAACTCCGCCGCCCTCCCCCTCTGACTGCGATTGATGAACTCCTCCGGATGTTTGATCATCACCCGCTTGGCCTTGAACACGCCGATGAGCTCCGGATCGTAATGGTCGAAATGGTAGTGGGATATCACGACTATGTCCGTCTCACGCGATCGTTCGGATATCACGTCCCTGATCTCCGCCTTTCGCTCCTCCTCGACAGGATGCGGTCCTTTTCCGAACCTCCTCTTCGCCAGGGCTGCGGAAGGATCGATCAGTACGGTGACCTCTTCGGTCCTGATGAACGTCGCCATGCTCCGCACCCCCATGCTGTCTGCTCCGAGGAACTGGATCTCCATCAGGACATCATAGCTGTGGCTCGTTGATAATCGTTACCCTGATTGAGAAATCCGATCAATCATAAGGTCAAGGGATGGGAGGCGGGGGACACCTCTTCCAGACAGGGACCCGCTTCATGAGAGCGGATCAGTCCCCCGCCATCCGCTTTGGTATCTTGTTTTTCGTTGAAACTGGCATTTATTCTTTTTGGTACCCATGTAACCAAATCGACGGATGCAAATGACGGACCTTCTCTAGAAAAAGATATAAATCGTTGAAGGTTATCCAAACAACCCCCATCTCTAGAAATTGGTGAGGTGATAAGATATCCGGATGATCTCCAGCGGGAAATCACCGGACACGGGCAGTTGCTATGCAACGGCCCTTGCTCGCAAATACCTTGCTCAGAATTCGAGAAAAACGATAATTGCTCGTGCCGAGGTGTCAGAGAGGCTATGAGTCCGGCTGCAGACCGGTTTACGGGGGTTCGAATCCCCCCCTCGGCTTACTTCTTTTTCAAAGCAGAGATGGGCCTCGGCTATTACGATCAAAACCTTCTGTCGAGGTGACTACTCCTCCAGCTTCAACCTCTTAAGCACCCAATCCTTCTCAAGGGACGCCAGGAAGTAGCCCAGCCGCGGCCCCTTCCCCTGTCCGAGTATCGCCTTGTACACCGCCTTGAACCCCTTGCGCGGCGGGAACTCCTTCTCGGTAGCTGTCGTATAGACGCCGTCGTGGATCTGGTCAGGGGACCACTCCCGACCTTCCAGTATGCCCGACAGATCGGATAGGAACGCCTTCTCCTCGTCTGAAAGCTCTACACCGGGGACCTTCTTCTGCACCGAGAACTTCATGTGTTCCGGAGCGAGGTCCTCCAGCCACCGCTTGACAGTATCGATCTTGATCCGGAGGCGCTCTTCATGCTCGGCTGTGTAACCGGTGAAATCCTCGTTCCGTTTCAGGATATCGAGGATGCCGTCGAACTCCGGGTCGATCTGGACCACGGATATCAGGTGGGTGAACGGGACCTGGAAGAAGGTCTCGGGAACCCGTTCGATCTGCGACAGCTGGTAGCTTCGCTTGATATCCGGGACCTCCTTCTCCTTGACCGAATCCTCCTTGTCGAAGTAGACCCTCTCCGTGATCTCGTATTCCTCGATCAACGGCAGGAGGTTCTTGTTGATGTCGAAGTCCTTGTGCTTGGATGCCTTCGACCTGAAGAAGAAGTATCTCGCGACCTCCGGGGTCGCTACATCGATGAGCTCTCTGAGCGTGAGTACGTTCCCGAGGGATTTGGACATCTTCTTCCCACCGACGAGGATGAACTCGTACTTGACGGGCAGCGGAGCCGGGTAATCATAGACCTTGCGCACGATCTCGCTGCTGGTGTCGTACGATCCACCTGCGGCAGCGTGCTCCTTCCCGAACGGTTCACAGGTGACCTCGAACTCCTTCCACCTCGCCCCCCACTCGACCCTCCAGGTGAGCTTTCCCTGGGTGATGTCGGCCACACCCTCGTGGCCGCAGCCCTTGATGACCTTCCTGCCGGCAACTCCCTGCGTACAACGGTACTTCACCTGGTCCGGCGGTAGATACTCGTACGCGTTCGTTGTGGTGATCCTGCCGCAGTTCTCGCAGACAGGGTCGAACGGCAGCCATGTCTCCGGTTTCTCCGAACCCGAGATCGATCTGAGGATCTCCTTTATCTCCAGCGCCCTCCCGAGGGCCTTCCTCGTGATGTCCGCATACCTACCCTCGTTGTACATCGCAGCCGAGGAGATGACCTCCGGCTCCACTCCTACCTCTTTAAGGCTGTTCAGGAACGGTCCTGTGAAATGCTCAACGAACGATCCGCAATTACCTGTGGGACAGGGCAGGTTGACATCCGGCATCCCGAGATAATCCTTGAACTCTGGTGGAAGCTGTTCCGGTACGCTCCTCAGCGGGTCCATATCGTCCATGATCCAGATGACCCTGGCCCTGGCCCCCTGCTCGATCAACGAGCGGGCGACACCCTCGGCGATGATCACATCCCCGGCGTTCCCGATGTGGATCTGGCCCGAGATGGACGTTCCGCTGGCTATCACATGTTCATCGGACCTCTCAAGGAGGTCCTTGGCAATAACGTCTACCCAGTGCATCGCTATCCGCTCAGACGATCACTCTGGCCCTGATCAGCGCCCTGAGGGGTACACCATCGATGACGTTGTTCTCGGTCTTGTTCGCCAGCACGATGACCAGTACCGGCTCGGCTCCGTGTTCTCTCAGGGTCTTGATCGTACCGGTCACGGTGACCCCGCTTCCCAGAACGTCGTCTATGATGACGATCCTCTTGCCCTTGATGCCGGCGAAGTTCGCACTGAGCCCGCCAGGTTTCCCCTGTTTTCCGGGCTTGTAGATGACCAGCTCCCTCTCTCCCTCGGATGCGATGGTCGAGGCGAGGGGAATTCCGTTGAGCGCGATCCCGAGGACGGTGTCCGCCCTGAACGAACCCTTCTCCTCCTCCTCGGCAAGGATGTCCGCCATGATCATGGCGATCATCTCGGTCCGGTGGGCGTACACCCCGATGGACCTCCAGCCGATCTTGACGTCGGCCGGCGGACGCGTGTCCGCTCCATGCGCGAGAAGCCAGTCCACGGTCTCGATGCCGAGGTTCAGCTCCCGGGCTATATCCTCGGACTCGAACCCCTTGGCCTTGTAGTCCATGGCCATCTTCTTCAGCTTCTCTAATCCTCTCATCATTTCACCGTGCTATGTGATAGGGGAGGAGAGATAAAACCTTATCGAAACGGCCCCTGGCAACGCCGATACGGCCCCCCGTCCACCGTTTACCAAAACGCATTTAACCTGATCCTTCTAAGGATGAATGGGGAAGAAGGCCATAAGAACCGCCTCAATAATGGTTACAACGTTAACAAATATACTTATATTGGGGCTTTTCTTATATATCAGAAATCCCTCGGAACCATCAGTTCCAGCAGGTGTGAGCATGAGGACTAAATTTGTTTGGTTGACCCTTGTTATCTTGCTTTTGAGCCCCCTGGCCGGCACGGCCCTTCCCATTGGGCCCGATTCCCCTGTCTCCCTCGGCGACAGGCCGGACGGCTGGTGGTTGAACTATCACCGCGATGAG
>JANQNJ010000113.1 GCA_028279645.1 Thermoplasmatota archaeon | reverse complement strand
GCCGGCGCTGCCGATCGATTCGTACCACTGCAGCTTGTAGGTTATACTTTCCAGATCGCCCAGGCTCATGATGACGTCGATGGCGGTCATGGTGCCGGGAACGAAGGTGTCGTTGCGGAGGTCGTGGGCCTCGACCGTGACATTGTAGAACTTCACCGTCTCCGTTGGCCCCCTGATGGAGATACGGGGAAGGACCACCGTGCCGTTGTTCCTCTCCAGCCTCTCGATCTCCTCCTCGAACGTCGTGTAGATGTTCGCGAGCTTGGAGGGATCGATCTGCAGCATGTCCACCCTCATCCTGTCCCGGTACGGATAGTGGTCCATGCGGAACACATTGTGCTCGAGCCAGCCTCCGTCATAGTGGGCCTGGTACCACCAGTCTACCTTCCCGTTGATCGACTCGATGACATGGGTGTTCATCGAGGTGTTCATGTGGTATTCCATCTCGATGTCCCCCCGCTCGTCGAGATGTACCAGGATGTCGAAGAGGGAGAACGCGCCGGGGACGAATATATCGCCCCGCAGCGATACGATCTCCGATGGATCGAACTTGAACTCCCCTTCCTCCCTTATCAGGATCTTACCTGTCATTGACGGAAGGGTGTCGGACCCTGGCCCCGATCCCTTCCTCGTCTCGCCGGGCTCCTCGAAGTTCTCCAGGACGATACCGATCCCACCTGCCACCAGCGCCACGACGATAAGTGTGATTATCAATGCCTTTGTCATCCGCTACACCCCTGTGTTTGAACATTATCTTTGGGTGTGAGGATATTATAAGCTAACGGCTAACATTTCTTGAAATGAGGTATTCAACACGGGTAACTCCTGCGAGCAAAGGTGGCTGCAGAGGAACGATCTCAGGGGACCGGGCTTTCCCCTTTTATCTCCAGCTCTTTGAGGTATCTCTCCCGTCGTGAGACGTATCCGGTTGTATCTGCACCGAAGGGTATGTACTCGGAGACCATGTGACCCTCGCCGATCAGTCTCAGCTTCGTCTCATCTCCCAGCCCCATCAGGAACCCGAACTCGACACCCTTTTCCATTGCCCCCGAGGTGAGGATATCCTCGATGATACCCGGATCATGGGTACCGACACAGAACTCAACACCCGCGTCACCAAGTGACCTTGCCAGCTCGAGGAACCGTTCCCTGATCGCCGCTCCATCTCTGATATCGCCCAGGTAGGCTCCTTTGACAAGTCTTACACCGACATCCGCTTCGACCAGCCTTGCCATGTCGTTCTCCGTCCTGTCGAGGTAGGCCTGAACGGCGGCCGTGATCGGATATCCATGGTCTGCAGCCTCCAGGGCGATATCCAGCGTGAGATCGACCATGGGTGCCCCTTCCATGTCCAGCTCGATATCGACATCGTTGGCGAACGCCGCACCTAGCACCCTGAACAGGTTCCTCCTTGAATCCTCCTCCGAGATCCGGTAGCCCAGTGCCGAGAGCTTCACCGATATCGAACCGTTGAGACCCCCGTCAGAGATCCGCTCGCCGATGTCGACCACTGCCGAAACGGCCACCTCGGCCTCCTCCCGTGTCCGGACATCCTCTCCAAGGGCATCCAGCGTGCAGCGTATCCCCTGCTCGTTCCTTTTCCTGCACCGTGCTATCGCCTCGCCGATATCGCTGCACGCCCATCTGGGCCGATCGACGGGGCCTGTACCTTCAGGTCCCATGGTCCCGGAGCGGACAGGCCCGATATAACGATGTCGCCGATCCAGACCCGATCCAGGTACCGCTCGGTCGCCTCCTTATCCATTAAAAAAGGTTTTATCCTTTAACGGTGATTCACGGTTTGGGTCGGAAGGTGACTATACCTGCTCAAGGTACGATACCGGCCCTTGAAAAGGGGAGATCCTCATGAAGGTCGTCAGGCGAAAGCGGAGGCTGCAGAACTTCTCGAGCTATGGCCAGAACACCAACGCCCACGTTGATGGCAAGCCAGGCCTACGAGGTAGGTTCAGATACTGGCTCGAGAGCTTCATCGCGAAGGGCGGAAAGTCGATGTTCATCAGCCTTTTCGTGCTGTTCATGCTATTCCTCGTGATCTCACTGATCGTAAGGTTCGTTCTGATGACGATCTACGGGGAGACCATCGAGCATGTGATATGGGATGCATGGAACGTGTTCCTATACATGACAGACCCCGGAAGCATGGGCATCGCAAGCGATGAACCGGGCGCTATCTACAAGGTCTCGGCCATCGTCGCCGGTATCCTTGGCGTGATCATCTTCTCGATGCTCATCGCCTTCATCACCACCCAGCTCGATGTCTACATGGCCGAGCTCAAGAAGGGGCACAGCCGGGTATTGGAAAGGGACCACACACTGATCCTCGGATGGAACGAGAGGGTCCCGGACATCATCAGGGAGCTTGTCATCGCCAACGAGAGCCAGAGAAAGCCGCGCATCGTGATCCTCGCCGAGGAGATCAAGGAGATGATGGATGACGAGCTCAAATCGGTCCTCGACGATACCAAGAACACCAAGATCGTTACGAGGAACGGTGTTACCAGCTCACTGAAGAACCTCGAGAAGGTCGCGGTGATGGATGCCAGATCGGCCATCGTCCTGGCCAGCTGCGCCGAGACGGCCATCGAGGAGGAGAAGCAGACCTCCGACGCTCGGGTCATCAAGACGATCCTGGCCCTCATCGCCTCAACCCAGGGCAAGAGGCAGCCCCTGAACATCGTGGCCGAGGTGTTCGACCAGAAGAAGCAGGACCTTCTCTCGGTCATCGAATCGAACAACATCAAGACGGTGGATTCCTGGAACATACTGGGGCGGATCCTCGCCCAGACCTCGAGGAGCAGCGGCCTGGCCGTGGTATACAACGAGATCCTCTCTTTCGATGGATCGGAGCTGTACTTCTACGAGGCACCCTGGGGCAGAAAGAAGTTCTCCAAGCTGGTATACCATTTCACCAATGGGGTACCTATCGGTATCAGGACCGCGGACGGAACCGTCACGATCAACCCGGGACCGACGAAGATCATGCAGCCGGGCGATTCGGTTCTCATCCTGGCGGAGGACGATTCGACCATCAGATACCATGAGGCCCCGGTCGTTAGACCGAGATCGTTCCCGCCGCCCGACACGGTCCTGGAGCAGACAACGGAGTCACAGCTCATACTCGGATGGCATCCGATCACCAGCATAGTGGTATCGGAGTATGCCGATTACCTGCTCGAGGGATCGAAGATCGACATCATGGTGCACAACCCGTCGAAGGCGATCCTCGACGAGATACACAGGCTACAGGACCTCCACTCGAGGCTGAGGATCAACTTCATAAACAAGAATCCGATGGACATGGAGGACCTCCGATCGGTCGAACCGTACAACTACGACGATGTCCTCATCCTCTCCCAGCAGGAGGGGTTCAACCTACCTGAGAAGATCGATTCCGACACACTTGTCATCCTGCTGCTGCTCAGGAAGATCTTCCAGGAGCGGCCTCCGAGCGAGAAGGAGACCACCCTGATCACTCAGGTGATGAACTCCGACAACCAGGAGCTAATAGCATACTCCGACGTCGACGATTTCATCATCAGCAACAGGTTCATCACCATGATCATGGCCCAGATCAGCGAGGAATCCGACATCAAGAAGGTCTACGACCAGCTGTTCCAGGCCGCTGGCAGCGAGATCTATCTGAAGCCAGCCAGTCTATACTTCAAGACCCTCCCGAT
>JANQNJ010000093.1 GCA_028279645.1 Thermoplasmatota archaeon | reverse complement strand
GAACGGCCTCATCTCCTCGGCGCTGGAGGTCGGGGGGATAACGGTCATGAAGGACCCGACCAGGGGCGGCGTCGCCGGCTCATTGAACGAATGGGCCGAGAAATCCGAGGTTGGGATCGTGATCAACGAGGTCGACCTTCCTTTCAAGGCTGAGGTGGTGTCGGCCACCGACCTCCTCGGTATCGACCCTCTCGAGATCGGGAACGAGGGGAAGGCCTTGATGGGCGTGGTTCCGTCCAAGGCCGACGCGCTATTGGCCAGACTGCGGGAGCATCCTCTCGGAAAGGAAGCAGCTATCATTGGCAAGGCTTCCTCGGATGTGAAGGGCGTCGTCGAGATCACGGAGATCGGCGGACGGCGCATGGTCGACACGCCGATAGCCGACCCCGTGCCGAGAATATGCTGAGAGCCCCCGCTCCCCCGCGTTTGATATCCATATAGATAGATGATGTTCAAGTTCTTACAGCGAACTGTCGATCCCGGCGATCAACCATCTGATCAGCCACGCCGCCGTCGCTGCTCCTGCGCCGTTGTCCGCAGGCGGACTGAGCTCCACCACGTCGAAACCCACGATCCTTCCGAGATGCGGCCTCAGGATATCCCGGACCTGTCTTATCATCAGGCCGTCCGGTTCCGGATTTCCGACGCCAGGAGCCACGGATGGATCAAGAACATCGAGATCGATGCTGACGTACAGCCTTTCAAATCGTTCACACCAGTTCCGTATCGGACCGAGGACCTCCACACCGCCCCTTGTGATATCGGATCCAAGGGCGATGTTCGGTATGTCGTCGTTCATCTCGTCAATAGAGACCGATCTCAGGCCGGCGACCATGATATTGTCGATACCGACATGCTCCGACATCCTCCTCGAGGCGCAGGCGTGGTTGTTCTCATCGCCCATGTAGTCGTCCCGGAAGTCCAGGTGTGCGTCCAGGACCAGGATCCCGGTGCCTTCCGGCAGGTATTCTGCAACTGAAGGAGATATCGAATGCTCTCCTCCTATGACCACCGGGACCTTGTTCTGACCGATAGAATTGTCAATGATGGCTCCCAGCCCCTCCAGAGCGTGGTCTCCGGAATCATGTATCTTGAGGGCCGAGAGGTCGGCTGAGGTCTCCATCTCCCTCTCTTCAAAATTGTACGAGGCCAGACGTATGTACAGCGGTGCAAGACGTGTACCTCTCACGAACGTCGTCGACGTTTCGTGAGGGACCCCGATGATGACGTAGTCCGCCTCCTCCATGGAGGCGTCCGCGTCAGCGAATACGACCATACCCTCAGGCTCTCGTGATCTTCCTGCGGCCGAGGGCCTCGAGATACTGGATCTCTCCCCCCGGCTCGAGCTTGCCGGCATACTCCTCGGGTATCGCCATGTCGAAGGTCTCGTAGCTCTCGAGGTCCATGAGCTGGACGTTGTCCCCCATGATGGCCAGTACCTGTGCGCTCCTCTTGTCGATCATGGGAACGTGCACCTTGTGCTTGACCGGATGGACAATGCTCCTCTTCTGCTTGTCGAAGATGCCGACCACCTCTATCCTGGCTTTTGCCTCACCATGCTTCCCAGGCTTGGACGTGGACATCCCAACGATCTGGCACGGCTCGTCGTCCACGATGATGTAGCGATTGACCTTGAGGGTCCTGACCTCTTGCACCGTCTTCATGTATCTCAGGTATCCAGTGGCCGTTTAAAAGATTTATCATATATGCGGAACCCGCCTCAATAGGCGGCGTTCCGCTTCGTTCCCGGTGAGATAACGACGGAACGACGAACTGACGACGCCCACGCTTGGAGAATGCTTGGACCCACGCTTGAACGAAGCTCGGACCCGCCCTCTTGGATGAGCAGAGATGCCTGTGGGTCGAGTGCTCGTAAACCTTAAATAAGGGTCATCTGCCTCATTGCCAGCATGAAGGTGGCCTACTCGGCCGTGATAGGCGGACTGGGCGATACGATCCACTCATACGCCGTCTGGACCAAGATGGGCAGCATAGCCGACGATGAGGTCCTCTTCATCACTGCGGAGCCGGAGGAGACCCGAATGGAGCTCCCTGGGAACGTGGTGCGTATCACTTCGACGATCAAGCGCGGGGGGCGGTTCAGGTATGCCCTGAGCCGTGTGCGGTTCGAGTTCCATAACTTCAGGAGCATCATGAGGCACAAGGAGCTTGATGCCGTCTATGCCCGGTATCGGACCTTCGATGTGTCGACGGTGCTTGCCTGCAAGCTCAGACGGGTCCCGATGGCGCTGGAGATCAACGGGTTTCCGTCGCAGGAGGTCCAGAACAGGATCACGCTCAAGCTGGCCATCGCCATGAACCGCGTTTTCGAGAAGTTCCTGTTCAGGCGTGCGATCAAGATCAACATGATCGACGAGATCCAGGTGGCCGAGTTCAAGCGGATGTATCCCAATGCCGATCATTCGAAGCTCATAGTCATTCCCAACGGATACGATCCGGATATCTTCCATCCTCGGGACCGGGTCGAGTGCAGGAAGGAACTGAACATCACGTCGGAACGCCCTCTCCTCCTCTTCGTGGGTGCTCTGGAGGCATGGCAGGGCCTGCCGAACCTGGTGGAGGCCATGAAGGAGATCGATGCGGACCTCCTTATCGTGGGTGACGGCAGCCTGGAGGACGAGCTCAAGGGCCAGGTCGGCGAGGCCGGTCTGGAAGATAGGATCACGTTCGTCGGCAGGGTCCCGTTCGAGCAGGTCCCTGTCTACATCAACGCTTCTGACGTCTGCCTCGTGACCCTTCCGAAGGAGCGGACCGCGTTCACCATGAAGATCCGCGAGTATTTGGCCTGCGGGCGGCCTGTGGTGGCAACCAGGAACCCAATGACGGAGCGCCTTGCCGACGACGGTACCGTCGTGGCCATCGAGGATAACGAACCGGCCATGATCGTAGAGGCCGTGAACGGGCTGATCTCGGACGATGCGAGGATGAAGGAGGTCTCCGAGAAGGGGATCGCCTTCACCGCGACGACGAATTCCTGGGAGGATTCCGCCCGGGAGATCTGGGAGCTGCTCGAGGAGATCGTGAAAGAACGTTAGATTCGGTCCAAATCGACATCCTCGTACCTTTAAACACCATATCACGGATCAGATGGCCGGATGATATTGGGTTATAACCTGGTTATTCCGCCATTATATGTAAATAGTACCAATATCATTCAACAATTGAACAGGTGTTCATGATGAGAACCATCAGAGAGGCCATCCCGAACCTCCTAGTGTTCGCCATCCTGATCGGGTCCGTTCTTTCGATGTCATCCATGAGCAGCATCGATGCTGCCGTCGGACCTGACAGGACCTTCTTCTCGGGCGGCACCAATGGAACGGGCGAGAACCTGACCATCGTACCAGGGAACGAGTACTACAGCCGGGGCGACAACGTCGTCATAGACATATGGTACTCGGGAGAACCAGGGACCAACATCACATACCAGGTCGTCGATCCCGACGGCTACACCAAGGTCCTGAAGAAGCAGAAGTACCACACCACCCAGTTCGAGGTCCTGGATTACGCCGGGGACGTCGGCAGATACACCGACATGGCCATGGACGGCGACGGATACTTCCACATCGCCTATATCGACGAGACCAACGAGGTGCTGAAGTACGCCTCGGACAAGGACGGCAAGTGGAAGACCTCCGAGGTCGAGGACAGCACCGACCTGCAGTGGCCATCCATCACCGTGGACTCCAAGGGCCATCCCCACGTCCTGTACTTCGATACCAGCTTCGATATCCTCTCCTACGCAAAGTGGAGCGGCACCAAATGGACCGACGTCAATTTCGGAAGCTCCACCACCCATGCCTGGTCCTCTGACATCGTCCTCGACGACGACGATGATCAGCATATCGCCTACGTCGAGGCCAGCGGCGACCTGATGTACGCCTTCAAGAACGGCTCGGGCTGGGACCACATCGAGGTCGACGGCTCGTCCTCCAAGGTGACACACGTTTCCATGGTCCTGAAGCCGAACGGTTCGCCTCTCATCAAGTACAGGCACGAGGACGATAACGAGCTCAAGTTGGCCACCTGGAACAGCTCTTCCTTCGACCTTGAGACCGTCGATACCGACGGGGAGCCTGGAGCCGGTACAGGCATGTATCTGGACGATAACGGAGATCTCCACCTTGCCTACCAGGGTAACTCGACCAAGGGCAAGCTGAGGTATGCAGTGAAGAACGGGAGCAGCTGGACATATACGACCCAGGTCCACGGATACAACATCGACTCCTCCACGTCCATGGACATCGACCCGGACGGCGACCTTCACGTGCTCTCCACGGTGAAGAACAACGAATCGTTGGCCCACTCCATGCTCGTCGAGGGGACCTGGACCACGGATATCTACGATGACAACGGTTCGGTATCGTACCCGTCCATAGTCGTCGACGCTCACGGCAACATCAATCTCGCTTATTACGACAGGGACGGCAAGGACCTCGGATTCGGTTTCATCTCCACCACCGGTATGGCCTACAATCCCCTTACCTTCAAGCTACCTGGTAACGCCACGTACGGCAACTGGACCGTGTACGCCGTGGTCGAAGGCGGGAACACCACCGCCAATTGCACATTCCTTGTGGTGACAGAGGGATTCGAGCCCACCGAGAAGAGGCTGGAGTTCTTCGTACACTCCATCAGCACAACCGTGCAGGCCGGCGAGCGGTTCAACGTGACCATCAACGTCTCGAACTACTTCTCGTCGCAGAAGACCTTCTATCCGGCATTGCAGCTGTGGGACCCGGAGAACACGCCGATGCCCACATCGATCCGTATGTACTCCATCAACGCCAACACCACCGATACGTTCGACCTATCTGTCATGGTCCCGGGAAATGCCAAGAAGGGGACCTACGACCACGAGATCAACATCTGCAACGAGCTTCCCATGAACGGCGGCTGGAGCTTCCAGTCCCGGAAGGGGACCGTCGAGATCACCTGAGGTGTTCCGGGGGGAACAGTAGCTCAGACCGAAACTTGAGAAATGGTGATACGTGAATGACGGTCCGGACCCTGCTCGTGGTCGCCATACTGGCGCTCTGCCTCGTCCCGCCCACCTCGGGTGTGGAAGTATTCACGCACAAGGAGTCCTACGACC
>JANQNJ010000010.1 GCA_028279645.1 Thermoplasmatota archaeon | reverse complement strand
GGTTTGGTGGCTTGCCTGTACTCGATTACCTTCTCATCCGGAACGAAGGGAGACAGCTCGTCCAGGCCCATGGACTGGACAGCTACGTTGACGAGCTCTGATTCGGGAACGCCGGTGGAGCGGTTCTGCCTCCGCAGGTAGTGCCTACCCGCCTCGAGCAGAGGCTCCTTCGGTATTAGGCCCACGAGCTCGCTGCCCGTGACCCTGACACCGATCTTCTCCCCTTCCTCTACGGAGGCGTCGAACACCTCGTGAAGTGGTGTGATATTGTGATTGGTAAGGTTGATGGAGACCTGGGCCCGGCTGTACTCGTCGATGTACCAGCCGACGGCTTTGACCGACTTGAGGCGGCCCGGCCTCTTGATGGGAACGCCGTTCTCGTCCCTGACGAACTTGCCGTCGGGTCCGCGCTTGTTCCTTCCTGCTTCCCGGATCTCGAGAGCGATCTCGGTTGCCAGCTTCTTGTCCCGGGAATTGATGTTGACGTTGTACGCGATCAGGAACTCCCTGGCACCGATGACGGTTGCTCCGGCACCAGCGTTGAACGAGGAAGGTCCGAAGTCGGGCTTCCATTCGGGATCGGCCAGCTTCTCCTCCAACGCCTCGTACTCGCCTGAACGAACATCGGCCAGGTTCCGGCGGCCCGGACTGCTTGCAGCATGCTCGTAGAGATAGATAGGGATGCCAAGTTCGATACCGACTCGCTTGCCGACATCGCGGGCGATATCGACGCAGTCGTCCATGGTCACTCCGGAAACGGGAACGAAGGGACAGACATCGGTGGCGCCCATCCTCGGATGTGCACCCGAGTGCTGCGACATATCGATGAGCTCGGAAGCCTTCTTTATCGCCTTGAACGCCGCCTCCTTCACGCCGTCGGGCGAGCCGATGAATGTGACGACGGTCCTGTTGGTATCCGCACCTGGATCGCAGTCCAGAAGCTCGACGTCGTTCGTGGCCTCGATCTCGTCCGTGATCGCCTTGATGACGTTCAGGTCGCGTCCCTCGCTGAAGTTCGGTACACACTCCACTATCCGGTCCATGGTTCCACCGTGGCCGTGCATCCCCACTGCAGTTATTTATACGTTACGAAGGCACCGTGCCGATCTTCGTCATATGCATCTTCGTCAAACGGGTCCCGGCTGCATACAAGCATGGGTCTCTACTACATCCAGACATAGGTCCAAGCATCCTCCCGGCATGGGTCCGTTCGTTGGGCGGGTCCCAGCTTATGCTGGCATGGGTCCAAGCATTTCCCCGGCGGGGGCCGTCGTCGTCATGATATCCGTTCTTGTGGATTAGCAACGTCGGACGCCGCCCGTACGGCGGCGCCCTACCCCGACGACGATGAACGTAGATGCGATATCATTCGATGTGAATAACGCCTCCGGACAGGTACACTGGGGTCTACTTAGACGAACGACGATGAACGAGGCCCTATTGTCAAATGTTTACTAGGCAGGTTATATATGATCAGGGCGAATAGTTACATTTAGAGAGGTGGTACAATGACTCAACAAGGTGTAGTTACCTACACCTTCACCGCCATAATAGTACTGCTCCTCATCGTCTACGCCGTCCTGATAGCATCCCTTGCAGGGGCCGACGATGGGGACGATGCTGCGTTGAACACGCAGCAAGGGGGATCCAAGGGGGATGCTGACGATACCGATCAGGGTACCGGACAGGCTGCACCGGACGGGACCGACGCGAAGCCTGCAAAGACCTCCAAGAACCCCTATGACGGTGATGGTGGGAGCGAGACTGTCGACGAATACCAGAGGAGAAGCTGGGCCATGACGATCCTGTGGGGGTTTCTCATAATCATCCTCATAGGGCCTCTGATGGCCATGGAAAGATATCTGGAGCTGAGAGCCGAGTATCATGATTGAAGGGAGATTATATCCCACATGAGATGAACCGGAGAACGGTTATCATAGACGTTATCCTATCCATGATCGGATCTGGGAACCGCAAACGTTATCGGTCATGTTAAACTATATATATATCGATAGAGAATATGTTTAACGTGATTGTATGAACACGGTCAAGGTATCCCCAAAATACCAGGTAGTGATACCTTCGGAGATAAGGGATCATATGCACATCGAAGCAGGCGAGAAGGTCATGGTCATGGAAAAGGACGGGATCATCCAGATCATACCGATAGATAACATAAGAAATATGAGGGGCAGGTATCCAGACCTTACGCAGGAGGGGCTACGGGATGAAAGGGATCGATCCTAGAGAAGAGAGCTACATCGTTGACTCCTGCGGGTGGATCGATTACCTCTCCGATTCTCATTTGGCTCAGAAGTACTCACGGTTCATCGAGAACGCAACACCGGAGACCGCCTTCACACCGACGATCGTGATATACGAGGTGTTCAAGAAGGTGCTCATCCAGCACGGTGAAGAGGAAGCCGGAAGAACGGTTGCGCATATCAAGGCGATCTCTACTACTATCGATTTGACCGGCCCGATAGCGGTCTCGGCGGCATCGATAAGCCATCAGGAACGAATACCAATGGCCGATGCGATCATACTTGCATCAGCACGCTACTATGATCTGAAACTGATCACAAGCGATACCGACCTCGAAGGACAGGATGGTGTGATCTTCATCAGCTAGGGAGCTCTCGGGCCGGGGGCGGTGCCAAGATATGATAACAATGTCCTATTCAAGCCTTCTGATACGTCCTTCGATGAACTCGACCAGCTTATCGATGACCTCGTTATCCTTGCTGAGGATGACCGAAAAGTTCGGGTCCTTGCCGACCAACCTGTAATATTCCCCATGTATCCAGTCACTGCCCTCGCGGACCTCGTTGATCCGGTCGAACCGTACAAATATCCCGCTTCTGGAACGGGAATACGGCATGGTGATGCCCTTAGTATAGACCTTCATTGGTCTGACATACTTGCTCGCTTCGACGATCATGCTAGCTGAGATGAGCAATACGAAACCGATCGATACACATACCGTGGTTCTGGTGAAGTTTAAGAAACCTACATGGATGATGGCATAGAGATAGATCGGAAGGAAGATCGTAAGCAAACCGGTAAAGAATATCCTGTTTCCCACCTTATTGTATAGTCCTCTTCTGGCCTGCAGCTCCTTTTCGGATTCTGAGTATACCAATCTTCCACGTGATTTGATATTACCACCCTCTTGACCTGGCAATTGGATCACCATCCTCATCATGGAAAGGGCTCTGATCTCCAACCTTCCCATTTTTCATTATTACTACCCGGCCTACTGTCTTATATCTACTCCCGATTCGGACAAGCCCTTCCGAATATCAACGGATCCGTGAAACCCGGGCGCCGGGACCGAGGCGACGCCTCTCATTGACGACAGCAAGTCGCCTCGGACCAGTTGGGTTCGCATAACAACGAGAACAAGCTGAGAACCCAACGTATCCAAGCGATGTCTAGCATCCCCTCTTGCAGCATTATCCCATTGACGTTAAAGAGGGGATGCGGGCGCCGGGATTTGAACCCGAGTGCCTAGCTTGGCAAGCTAGAATGATACCAGGCTACATCACACCCGCATATGAGTGAAGTATAGCTGAATATGGCACCATATAGATAAAATTAATGGGAGCCGCTGTTCCTCAGTCCAGGAACGTCCCCTGCCTGTACTGCATGAACGCCGTCCTCAGCTCTTCCTGGGTGTTCATCACTATGGGACCCTGCCAAGCGATAGGTTCACCGATGGGCTTCCCCGAAATCAGCAGGAACCGCATCTCATCCTTGGTCTTAACACGAACGGTATCCCCGTTCTCAAGAAGGACCGCCTGGCCTGGGGTACATAGTCTTCCGCTTGCGTCGAAGATCCCGTCTCCCTTCAACACGTATGCGAAGACCGTGTGGTCCTTCTTGACAGGATATTCGAACTTGTGCTCTCCGGGGACCGTAATATCCAGATACTCAGGCTGGCAGATTATGTCCGTCACCGGGCCCTGGTCACCATTGATCCTGCCGGCGATCACCTTGATCTCGGTTCCGTCCGGCGTCCTGAACTTCGGTATCTGGGCGGCCTTGATCTCCCTGTATCTTGGCTGCATCATCTTGTTCGCCTTCGGCAGGTTGACCCATAGTTGCAGCCCCCAGAGCTCTCCGGAATCGTCATCAGGCATCTCCTCGTGGATGATGCCCCTTCCAGCGGTCATCCATTGCATGTCGCCCGGGCCGATGACGCCGTGGTTTCCCATGCTATCTCCGTGGCGGACGCGACCCTTCAGCATGTATGTAACGGTCTCGATCCCTCTGTGCGGATGCCAGGGGAAGCCTTTCTGGTAATCGGCGGGGTTCGAAGAGTGGAAATCATCGAGAAGGAGGAAAGGGTCGAACATCGGGACCTCTGGATAGCCGAAAGCCCGGTGCAGGTGGACGCCTGCGCCTTCAACGGTGTGCTGTGACTGGAAGACCTTCTTGATCCTTCGATAACCTGCCATGTTCATCCAGATGGATGCAATGAGAATTAAGGGTTGCGCCTGACGGAAGCCGGTCAGGATTCCATCTCGACGGCCATTCCGAGGAGATCGGCCGCGGTCTTTAGGGCGTCCAGCTCCGCCTCGGACCACTCCCGCTTGAGATTGCACTCGTCGAACTCGATATGGCCCCAGAGGTCGCTGCCGGCGAATATCGGGACCATGACCACCGATTTCACCTCGTACTTGGTGAGGAACTCCTTCTCGGCGTCAGGTAGGTCATCGACATGGCCGGATATCGGTATTCCATCACTGAAGGCCTCGAACCAGCGCTTCAGCTCGCTGCCCTCGATGGCCATATCCTTGTGATCTGCACCCTCCAGGAGCCTTCTGATGCCCACGGCAGCCCACTCGTACTTGAGGTCGGTGCTCTTTGCCTTCGAGCCGGTGGTATCGTTCTGGAATACGCATATCCTGCTGACGCCAGTGGCCTCTCCAAGACGCTCAAGGACGTCGTTCAGGCCAGATTTGTAGTCCTCGGCCTTGAGGAACTTCTCCGTGGCGAAGCTGAGGGAGTTCAGGATGGCGTCGCGGCGTCTCAGGGCCTCTTTGGCCTCCCTGATATCGGTGATATCGATTATGCTCTCCAGAAGGTGCTTCTCGCCCTGGAGCTCGACAGGGACCACGGTGACCATGACGTCAAGTTCTTCACCGCTTGGTCTCAGTATCGTCCTTTCCTCCCTGTCCACGACCTCGTCGAGGTCCTCCAGAGGGGTTCCCATCTCCACCCCCTTAGGCGAGTACTGCTGTCGGAGTGTGCCCACGACCTCGTCCCGGGACGAACCCAGCACGTCGAGGGCTGCTGTGTTGATATCGACGATCTTGTTGGAAGCGCCGTTGATCACTATCACACCGTTGGCGAGGGCGTCCAGTATGGTCTTCAGGTAGTTCTGGCTCTCCCTGATGGCGGCCTCGGCCCTTCGCTGTTCGGTGACATCGTCCAATATTACGGTGACGCCCTGTCGGCCGTCCTCGAAGGTGGTCGGAACGAGCTTGACGTAGAGGTATTTTGTAGAGCCGTCATGAAGAAGATAGATATCCTGGGCGGAATCCACCCCCTCGAGGGCGTCATTGGCCCTCTCGTAGATGTCGGAATCGGGAAAGATGACGTTGACCATGGAGCTGAAGCTCTTCTCCAGGACCTCGTCGGCGGTCAGACCGATCAGATCCAGAAGGTTCTCGTTGGCCTGTATGATGTTCAAACGGTTGTCAAGGACCATGATCATGTCGGATGAAAGGTCCATCATTGCCGAGATAGGCACCCTGTTGGACAGGGTATAGACCTTGGCCGGACCGATCTGGCGCTTCTCGAGATGCCCCGAGATCAGTAGTACGTCCAGATACTTGGCCACGGAGTTCCTGTTGATGTTGATCTCCGCGGATATCTCTGATATCGTCAAGCCCCTGGGCTTCGCCTTCAAAAGCTCCCGGATCGCCTTGAGCTCGTCCTGATAGCCTTCCATGTTGGTATTCACATGGATACTGGAGTATTTATGCATTACGGATTTGCACACACCTATTGCAATGCAATAAACGAAAGTTTTATATAATGGACTGTGCAATGTACTATTGCATTGCATTGGCGCATTGCTTTGGGTGGTGATTCGCATGATGAACGAAACAGACCGTACCTACGCGCTGTTCGCCCTGTCGATCCTGGCGATCTACATGAGGCATCAGTATAGAGGAGGGTTGCAATGACCGGGAACAGGTTCCGATATCTTGATTTCGATATGAGAGAGCTCCCCAGGTTCACCCTTGTCAACAACAGGCTTGAGAGGGTGCTTGAATGACCTGTTATCATTCATTGTCCCTTCCGCAGGGTACCGTATCGAAGAAGCCAGTATTTCAGAATGACAATACATCCGCAAAGGGAGTGGTCTCTTGAACCTAGACTTCGAAGGCCCGGGATTCATCACGCTCCTCTTCATCGACGGCATCGAGGAGATGCAGTCGCCCGACGAGGAGTACTCCTGCACGATCAACTGGTCCGTCCCCGAGCTCGGGGAGCCGACCTCCGTGCAGCTTTGAACCCATTCACGCTTGCCCAAGGGAAGAGCGGGACATTGAGTATCTCCAGGAGAGTGTAATAATGCACCTCGTTTTCATTACAACCTCCAACAAGAACCACCCAAAGACCCCCCTCCCCCGCTCTTTCCTTGGCCTTTTTTGGCACGGCTCAGCCCAAAAGGCCCTACTATAAAAAAAAGGAAAAGAGAAAGAGGACCGTAATAGGTGACCAGGACCGGGAGTTCCGGGAAACGCTCCCGGTCCTAATGTTTTTGTATCCTTTCAGCAGTTTGGACCAGCTACCGTGTTTAAGATAACCCAGCTTAATAACCAGATCCACTGTTTTCGTAGGAGAAGGTAATTATTGCAGCTCCATAGCTGCAGCTTCTTATCGAAGGAATAAAAATGGATGGATGGCCGCCTTGCCATCCATCAATGGGGGGGGTTCCTGTGCAAAACGGAAGGGTGGACCACCACACGGTCTTCATTATACGATCACTTTAGAGGTTGTCATCCCAGCGGGCTGATATTCCCAGGTCGGCGCCCCACCGGCCCTGGGCGACCCTTAGCTCCACCCTTCCGGCGGAATCGTGATGTTGCGGGTGAGTGAAGGCGATCGCGGAAGCGAAAGCCCTTGGATCGGGTTATGTAATGGGGGCTCTCCCTTCCGGGAGAGCCCCGCATACCCTGATCAGTCCGTCCCCGGACCGGCAGGGATTTTGTCTCCAGCGGGCGATGCTGTTGCGGGAGCATCGGCCCTTTCGGAGGTTCTCTTCACCTCTGTACAGGTTCCCGCTCGGACCCCAGAGGAAGTTGTAGCAGGCTCGATATGCTCGGTCCTAGCGGTGTTTCCTGTCACCTCAGATCTCGTGGGTGCCTCTGCACTGTCTGCCTCGCGCCTCTGGCCCCGGGAAAACCTCCCCCGCCCCGGGCGAAATGACGGCCCCGCATGACGAACGACGGCCAAGAACTGCCGTTCGAACCACACGAT
>JANQNJ010000098.1 GCA_028279645.1 Thermoplasmatota archaeon | reverse complement strand
TATCCACCGGTGTCGCCATCAGCTTCGCCATGGAGTGCTTCCAGAACGGCATCCTCACATCCGAGGACCTGTTCGGGCTCGACGGTTCCTTCGGGAACGAGGATGTTTATATCAAGCTGATCGAAGCGATAGCGAACCGCGAGGGGATCGGCGACGTCCTGGCCGAGGGAGTGAAGCGGGCAGCGGAAACTCTAGGCAGCGGTACCGATGCCTACGCCATCCACGTGAAGGGGATGGAGGTCCCCGGCTACGATCCGCGAGGAAGCCACGGGATGGCCATAGCCTACGCCACTTCCGACAGGGGCGGTTGCCATCAGCGGGCATGGACCGTGAATAATGAGGTCCAGGCGACGCCTCCAACGAACTACAGCATCGACGGAAAGGCGACAATGGTGGCGGATGTCCAGGACGAGAGGGCGGCGTGCTTCAGTCTGGTCCTGTGCGATTTCGTTCCCATCGACGTCGAGGACTTCGTCGACCTGTTCAATGCATCCACCGGTTTCGATCTCACCGAGGAAGAGTATCTTCGATGCGGAGAACGTATCTGGAACCTCACCCGCCTCTTCAACGCGCGGGAAGGAGCGGACAGAAAGGACGACGCGCTTCCGAAGCGTTTCTCGGTGCCGGTCCCGGACGGACCGTCCGAAGGACATCTGATATCGCAGGAGATGCTGGACCGGATGCTGGATGAATATTACGATCACAGGGGCTGGACCCGGGAAGGGATCCCAGGCCAGGAGAAGGTCGCTGAACTCGATCTCGAGCGGTTCGCTTGAGGGCGCTGCGACCGAGCTGATACAGGAGGGAAGATGATGCTCGAGATGTCAAGAGCGGCAGGGAATCTACACGGCCAGGCGGCCTTCAAGATACTGGCACGGGCCAAGGAGCTCGAAAGGCAGGGAAGAACGATAGTCCACTTCGAGATAGGCGAACCGGACTTCGATACGCCGGAGCACATAGTGGAAGCGTCAAGGACCGCAATCGACAACAAGCACACGCACTATGTTCCGTCCCACGGGATACACGAGCTAAGGGAAGCGGTCTGCGACGAGGTAGAACGCACGCGAGGGTTCCGCCCGGACATGGACCAGATCCTGATCGGTCCCGGTGCCAATCCGATCATATTCTTCGCCCTTTCCTGTCTCGTCGATCCTGGAGAGGAGGTCATTTCCCCCGATCCCGGTTTCTTCACATACTGGTCGGCCATAGCCTACCTGGACCAGAAGGTAGTCTCCCTGCCCGTGCTCGAGGAGAACGAGTTCAGGATGAACCCCGACGATGTAAGGAAACTGATCACACCGAAGACCAAGCTCATCATCATGAACTCGCCCCAGAACCCCACGGGCTCGGTCATGACAAGGAGCGAGATCGATGAGATGGCCGACATCGCCGAGGAGCACGATGTCTACCTCCTGACCGACGAGATCTACAGCAAGATGACCTACGACATGGAGCATCATTCGCCGTCGCCGAGGGACGGGTGCCGGGATAGGACGATCCTCCTCGACGGCTTCTCGAAGAAGTACGCCATGACCGGATGGAGGCTCGGATGGGCGGTGGCGCCTGCCGAGGTCGTCGATAAGATGGGGCTCCTGCTCCAGACGATCACCTCCTGCACACCTCCGTTCATCCAGCATGCAGGGATCGCGGCCCTCGAGGGAGGGGACGAATGCATTCAGGATATGATGGCGAAGTTCAGGCAACGAAGGGATGTCATCGTCAAGGGCCTGAACGATATCCCGGGGATAACGTGCCTCGAACCGCAGGGAGCCTTCTATGTCTTCCCGAACATCACCGGGACGGGTATGACCAGCGACGAGTTCGCCGAGTTCGCGTTGGAAAAGGCCGGCGTATCCCTCCTGTCCGGAGGAGCGTTCGGACAACATGGTGAAGGTTACGTCCGTATGTGCTACGCCAACAACATCGAGAACATCGAGGAGGGCCTGGCCCGTCTGAAAGAGGCGTTGTAAGGGTCCTGGCCAGTCTCGTACACCGCCAGCTTTTGGTATTGACCTTGAAGATATCCTTAAATATCAAGACCAGGGGGCCAGCATAAGCCTTATATCCCACCGCCTGCTATTATCAGATGACGGGAGCGTGGGTCCAAATTGAGAGACTCTTCAAAACTACTGAAGTTCAACGTAAACCGTAATCTGAACTTCGATCCGTACAGGGACGTTGGATTCGATCTAGACAGGAGGCTGGATTTCGACCTGGATAGGGCGCTGTCCTTCGACCCAGGTCGGGATCTGGAACAGATACGGTTGAGAGGTATCGTGTTCCGCGGATACATCTGCCCCCACTGCGGAGCGCTGGTCGCACCGGACAAAGGGAGGTGCGCTGAATGTCTCTGGGACCTCGACGTTGTCATCAAGAAGAACCTCACATCGGAGGAGTTCGTCGACGTTGTCCTGCCCGCGCCAAAGAAGAGCAAGGACCCGGCTGAAGGCTTCGCGTGCGACGTGTGCGGCAGGATCATAGCCCATGGCGAGCCTAAATGTTCCGGCTGCGGCACATGGTTCGTAAGCCCGATGACGGAATCGTACACAGGTCCGACCTTCGATGGCAGGGGTGACGGTGTGGATACCGGTCGAACCGATGCCCACGTTCCACAGGAGGAGTACAGGGGGGTCGGCGAGGGGGTCGACACCGAATACATGGAGTCAGCGCCGCCTGAGGAGGAGGTCGAGGAAGTGGAACCGTTAGGCGACCAGACCGAAGAGGAGTGGACCACGGGGAGCGATGTCATCGATTCCTGGGAGCGGTACAGACAGCAAAAGCAGTGGGAGGAGGCCGAGCGTCGGCGGCAGTGGGAGGAATATTACAGAAGCCGAGGCTTCTGATCACGATCCTTCAGAATGAGAGCATTACGATGGAAACGCAGAGGTGACGAACGATGATGATAAGCATCTATCTGGTAATTGCGATCATATGCGCCATACTACTGGCGGTCATGGCGGCCTTCGCCGATTTCGGCGGGGACATGGACATGGATGTCGACGTGGACGTTGACATCGATATCGACGGGGTGGACGGTGGTTATGGCGACTTCCAGGGGGCGGGCATCAGCCCGTTGAGCGGGCCGATAGTACTGGTCTTCGGCACGATATTCGGAGGAGCGGGTACGATCTTCGAGTGGATGGACCTTCCGTTCATGCTGGTACCGGTCCTCGCGGTAATAGTCGGAGTGGCTCTAACGGGCGTGATCTTCGTCATGCTGGTCAAGGTCTTCGTCAAGACCCAGGCGACCACGCAGGTGAAGCTGAGCTCGCTCATCGGCAAGGATGCTGAGACCACGATGCCGATCCAGCCCGAGGAGTCAGGTCAGATCATGGTACTGACCGAGGAGAGGGGAAGGACGCTGCTAACGGCGACCGCGGATGTGGAGATCTCGTCGAACACCGTGGTAACCATCATCGGTCTCGAGGGAGGCGGTGTGAAGGTGGAACCGAAGCGGAGGCCCAGAAAGAGGAAGGCGGCACCCAAGAAGAAGGATGACACTGACGGTCCAAAGGATGAGGAGACGAAAGAGGACAAGGAGGAGCAATAGAGGTGATATGAATGGATGCGGGAACACAGGTGATCATTGGTATTCTGCTGATAGTGCTGGCGGTCGTGGCGATCATCGTCACCTACGCCTCGCGGTACAAGAAGGTCCCGCCGGATAAGGCGATGGTGGTATACGGGCGAAGGATGCGTGCCGGAAAGCGCGGCTACGACGTGATAACCGGCGGCGGCAAGTTCATAGTGCCGATCGTCGAATCGTACGAGTTCCTTCCCCTGGACGTTCGAACGCTGGACGTCCATGTTCGGGATATCGTTACAGATGTCGAGTCGAGCGGTGCAAAGGTCAACGTGAAGTCTGTAACACAGGTCAAGGTGTCCTCCGACAGGGCGTCCCTTGACACTGCGGCGGAGCACCTGCTCCACAAGACCGACGCGGAGATCAACGAGATCGCCATGAAGACCCTGGAGGGTCACGTTCGTGGTGTATGCGCCACGATGACCGTGGAGGACATCAACTCCGACAGGGACACCATCTCCATGAAGATCCAGAACATGGCGGCCAAGGACCTGATGAACATGGGTATCGAGATCCGCTCGTTCGTCATCAAGGAGATCGAGGACGAGATGGGCTACCTCGACGCACTCGGTATCAAGAGGACCGAGGAGGTCAAGAGGGACGCCAGGATCGGTAAGGCCCACGCCAACAGGGAGGCCACGATCCAGGAAGCGAAGGCCGCCCAGGAGGGAGAACAGGCGAACGCCGAGGCGGAGGCCCAGGTGGCCATCTACCACAGGGACAGGGACATCATCCGGCAGCGCGCCGAGACCGAGGTCGAGAAGGAGCGCGCCAACCGGGAGATCGCCTTCGCCCTGCAGGACGCCACCAGGCGGCAGGAGCTCGTCGTCGAACAGCGTAACATCGACATCCGCGACAAGGAGAAGCGGATCGAGCTCGAGCAGAAGGAGGTACTCAGGCGTGAGCAGGAGCAGAAGGCCGAGCAGGTCGTACCCGCCGAGGCGAAGGCCGACGCGCTGGCTGCTGAGGCTTCCGGCCGAAAGCGCTGGGAAGTTACCATCGCCGAGGGCGAGCAGCAGAAGCTCGTCCTGGTCGCTCAGGGTGAGAAGGAGAAGCTCTCCCTTGTGGCCGACGGTCAGTCCGACAAGATCAGGAAGGAGGGTACCGCCGAGGCCGACGTCATCAAGCTCGTGGGTGAGGCCGAGGGAGAGGCCATCCGTGCGAAGGGTCTCGCCGAGGCAGAGGCCATGGAGAAGAAGGCCGCCGCCTGGGAGAAGTACGGTGCGGCAGCCGTTACCGAGATGATCGTCGACCAGCTGCCCAACATCGTGTCCGAGGCCTCCAGACCGCTGGAGAACACCGACAAGCTCATCATAATGGGCTCCGACGGACCGAAGCGGCTCGTGGAGAACGTCGTCGACATCGCCGCGCAGGGACCTTCCCTTGTGAAGGCGCTTACCGGCATGGAGATGACGGATCTCGCTGCGACGCTAAAGGAACTGAAGAAGTGAGGCCCGAAGGGCCTATCGAACGGGGAGGCGCTCCTACGGGCGCCTCCCAGCTTTCTCTTTTTTGTGCGAGATGTTAATAATCCATAGTCCGATGACCGTAGCGCCAGGACCGGTGTGTTGAACAGATGAAGCGTGTGTTATGGTGGCTGCTAGCTGGATCCAAGGGCGGGGCGAACAGGGCAAGGATAATCATGACCCTGAACGAACGCCCGTACAACGCCAACCAGCTCACCGAACTTCTCAAGCTGGACTACAAGACGGTCCGACACCATCTCGACGTACTGGTCAAGAACAACGTGCTGGAGACGCGCGGACAGCGCTACGGCACCATGTACTTCCTCTCCCAGCCCATGGAGGAGCACTACTCTGATTTTGCGGAGATTTGGGAGAGAATTGGCAAAAACGAGTTTAAGAACGGAAAGGATAGTAGAGGTGACAAGGATGATAAGTAAGAGCTTGAAGCGAACCCTGGTCTCATTGGCCATCCTGGCCGTTCTTCTAGCGGTGGCAATGCCATCAGTGATATCCCAGGAGGTCCAGCAGAACCCACCTCCGCAGCAGAACCCTCCGCGGGATGACGCTCCGGAGCCGGATGAGGGCATGCTGATGATCAAGACGGGCGTTTCGTTCATCAATATCCTTCTGATCGTGCTTCTGCTGTTCCTGTATGTGGACATATACCGGAAGGTCCATTCGGAGTTCACGTTCGGATTGATATTGCTCATGATCGTGCTGCTAATGTATGCAATTTCGTCCAATCCGGCATTGCATCGGACCTTCGGATACAGGGGGGCGGGGCTGGGGCCGTTCCTGATATTGCCTGACGTTTTCACGACGGTGGCATTGATCGTTCTGCTGAGATTGAGCAATAAATGAGAGGCCAGTCCCTCGTTGTTCAGATCGGTCCTCGAGACAAAACTATCTTACAGGCATATTGCTATCGAGGCTCATGAAGTCGGCAACAGAATACCTTTTCTTCGAGGTTCCAAAACGTATGGACTTCGTTCATATCACCCCGCAGGTCCAGGACATCGTCACAAAGTCCGGTATCAAGGAGGGGCTGTGCCTCGTGAATGCTATGCACATTACAGCAAGTGTTTTCATCAACGACAACGAGTCTGGCCTGCATGAGGATTACAAGCGGTGGCTGGAGCAGCTTGCACCGCACGCTCCCATTGAACGGTATCAACATAACAGGACAGGTGAGGATAACGGCGACGCCCATCACAAGAGGCAGATCATGGGCCGGGAGGTTGTTGTGGCCATCACGGATGGGCAGCTGCATCTGGGAACTTGGGAGCGGATATTTTACGGTGAATTTGATGGAAGAAGGCGGAAGCGGGTCCTGGTCAAGGTGATCGGGGAGTAGGCGGGGGGCGCTTCCCCTGATCGGAGCGCTTTTTCTTTTGGGCAGGTCGAACCGGTCGGAGGTTTGATGGAGCACCTGGATGTACCGGCTTTCGTTTCAGCAGGATGTATTTCGCATACCAGTACAATAATATCGTGTATACGATCACGTTCCCCAGTATCATCACAGTAGGTCTTGCATGTCCAGGCATTACGAGGCCGAGAGCATAGACGGTGCCCATGCTGATCATGTAGAACAGGACGAAGCTGTTCTTCATCCGAGCAACCCGTGGATCGGGATCTAGAAGGAATCGAGGGCCGAAGGTCGTTGTTGCCCAGTGAGAGAACATGCCGGTCTGTATAAGCGCGATGACCAATGGATTCCCGCCGCCCCAAGGCACCATGCCGAACACGGTCCATTCGATGATCAGACCGATCGAGCCGAAGTTGACAAAATGCCTCAATGGGTCCTTGCTGATCTTCTTCACGTACCATAGACCTGCGAAGATGAATATTGAATAGAAGATCAGAACGGTGAGGACAGCTCCAAGCCACAGTCCCTGACGGACCCCCATGTTTATGATCTCGACGAGCAGGGCGAAGGTCCAGCCGATGAGCAGGGTTAGGACCAGGTGGTTCCTTGTAAGCTTCCGGAGATCCATGACAGGGGGTGATCGACCTGGATGATATTAAATGTGATCGCATCGATCGGTCGTTCTGGAAGGTGGTATAAACATCGGTGTATGTTCTCATGTTACACTCTAGAGCTCATTTGCCAGGTTGCACTCTCCGCATTAGATGGTTCCCTTGATCAGACTAGGTCGTCATCATCCCAGAACCCGTCATCATCCGCGGACACTTCCTCCTGGGCGACGTCCACCACTGGTTCAGGTTCTACCTGCTCGGCGGCTTTCCTTTTCGCGGCCTTACCCTTTGGCCGGGAAGCCTTCTTGGCAGGGGCGGGTGGGGGCGCCGCAGCCCTCCTGGCCTTGGGCTTTGCGGACGCATCCCTTGGGGGAGCAGCAGCCCGAGCAGGTGCTCGATAGGCCTCAGGAGGTTCGGCCTCCTCCCATACCGTCTCCATGTTCTTCGGCTTCATCTTGAGGACGACCTTCACCGGTCTTGGATGCAGGAGATTCCATCCGGCCTTGCAGATGCGGCCACCGATGGCAACGAGGATCATGTAGCTTCCTATGGTCAAGCTGACAACGAAAATGGGTCTGAGCATATCGCCGAACCCGAGGTCGAAATCCGGGTCCTCCGAACCCTCCTCGGACACGCCGCTGCGGGTGTTGTTCTCCTCGAACTCTATGTCCGAGGTCGACCTGGCAGTGTTCCCATCGGAATCCGTTACTTCCAGGGTCACGAAGGTGTTGTCCGGCGAACCGTAGGTATAGGTGGGGCTCTGGTCGGTACTGGTGTTCCCGTCACCGAAGTCCCACGACCACCCTGTGATGTCGTAATCACCTGCCTCGGAGAGGTCCTTGAACTCCACCTCGCTGCCCTCCGACCGCCATGCGAACTTGGCCGTTGGCGGGTCGACCTCCTCCTCCTCCTCGGGAAAGTGCTCATCGATGAACCCCTTCGGGTCCTCTGTAATGGGCTTAACCATGTTGAAGACCATCAGTAATATGACTATCCCTAAGGCCAACAAGACTACACCTAGTATGGTGGGTAACGTTTCCTTCTTCATCCTGTCACTTCCGTTCTGCTCGTTCTCTTTCGAGATCTGATAAGACCTACTACGGTCAGGATCATGAATAGGACGGCCATTGCGAGAGCGAGATACTGGACGATCATCATCATCGGTCCGATGGGAGTGGACTCCAGAGTGAAGCCCTCTTCACCGCTCTCCTTGCTGCCTTCCTTCGATCCCTCATCATCATAATCATCATCAACGTACTGCCGCCACCAGTCGTCCCCGCCCCAGCCGTTGCCGCCTCCGTTCCCCTGGCCCCCGGTATACTGGTCAAGGGGATCATAGTTCGGATCGTAGTCGGAGTGGTTCGGGTCTGCGCGGGGGTCATAGTACGGGCTCGAGGGGTCGGAGAAGGGGGAATAGTCAGGATCATAGTCCTGGTGGTCCGGGTCCATCCTCGGCTCGTACTGATCGCTGTAAGGGTCCAGGAACGGGTTGTAATCGGGATCGTTCCGGATATCATGCTGAGGATCATATGGATCGTAATACGGTTCGAACTGAGGGTGATCGGGATCGGCCTTGGGATTGTATAGGGGATCATAGGGGTCCTTGTACGGGTTATGATCGGGCAAGGTATGGTCCGAGACCTGATCATAGTTCGGATGGGTCGGATCGGTCTTGGGGTCGTATGATGGATCGTAGTCCCCGTGGGTGGGGTCTGCCCGAGTGTCATAGTCCGGATGGCCGGTATCGGTAGAAGGATCGTAGTTTGGATCGTACTCGTAGTGGTTAGGATCGGTCTTGGTATTGTAGAGAGGATGGTTCCAGTCCGTCAAGGGATCGTAATGGGGATCGAAATAGGGATCGTATTCATTATGATCTGGATCCGCCCGAGGGTTGTATAGGATGTTCGAAGGGTCGGTGTAGGGATCATATGTTGGGTCATGATCGGGATGTTCATGATCGGTCCTGGGGTCGTAATAGGGATCGAAATAGGTGCTGTTCTTGTCCGTCCTTGGATCATAAGGTCTGTAATCCGGGATATAGGAGGGATGGGTCGGGTCGAACTTCGGATTGTATACCCATGACAGAGGGTCCGCTATCTGCGAATATCCCGGCAGGGTATGGTCCGAGCGATTATCGTAGTCCTTATGCTCGGGGTCGGATCTAGGATCGTAGCTATGGTTGAACTCTGGACTTGTCCAGTCGAGTCGGACATCGTAGTCGGGATGATCGGGGTCCGTTACCGGGTCGTAGCTCCAGTTGTATTCCGGCTGGGTCCAATCCATGCGAACGTCATAGTCGGGGTGGTCCGGATCGGTCTGCCATTGATAGTTATCAACATATTCGGAGTGGGTTGGATCGGCCTTGTAGTAGTAATCCGGATGATAGGTGTCGCTCCTGGGATCATATGACGGATCTATGAACGGGTTGAAGTCATCGTGGGCCGGATCGGCGCGGCTGTCGTAGTGCGGATTAAAGATGTCAGCGTATGGGCTGTAGCTATCATTATAGTAAGGACTGCTGACGTTTGTCCGGGGGTCATCGATGACCAGGTACGGATCGTATCGGTGATGGTGCCCATCCAGACGCGGATTGTAATCCGAGAAGAATGGATCGTTGCATGGTTTGTATCCATGCTGCTCCGGGTCGAACCTGTGCTGATACCACGAGCTCTCCTGATCTGTGAATATGCTGTACTCGGGGTCATGGTCGGGGTGGGTCGGGTCTGTTCTACTATCATAGCGATAGTGCTCAGTATCAGTAAGTGGATCGTAATCCGGATCGTAGGATTGGGAATAAGGGTCGGTCCGATGGTCATATTCCGGATGGGCAGAATCACTTAGAGGACGGTAGTAGGGATCGAAATATGGATTGAACTCTTGCTGTGATGGATCGGTCCGCGGATCATAGTGGAGAGAGGTCGGATCAGAATATGGATCGTATCCCGGTACATACTTAGGGGATTCCGGGTCGGTCCGGGGGTCATAGTCCGGATGGTTCAGGTCCGCGAAGGGGTTGTAATCCTCGGCATAGGGATCGAGGACCGTCCTCACCTCGAAGCGCTGGACCACACTGTATGTAAGTGATTCCGTTTCCGTGTAGGAGAGGTTTCGGAACGTGATCTCCAGATCGCCTTGAGCGTTGGTGATACCGATGTCCTTTACGTCATGACCACCAGACGCATTCGTAAGACCGTAAGAGTCATCGAGCTCGTACCAGAACACATCCCGCCCGTTATAACTGGCATTGGATAGGGAACCGGATAGATCCGGGGTGATATCGCTTCCGTTCCCGTATAAGGAAAGAGAGAAATGGAAGGAGACGTTGAACCTCTCCTGGACACCAAGCAGAGGGATGCTGAGGTTCTTCAGGTCCAGTATATATTCGGACGTGATCTCTGCCATGGTCCGGTTGAACGAGATGGTCTCCCGTTTAGCCATTCCAACGAACTGGTATGAGCTACCGTTGGTGATATTGATGGATGGAAAACCGGTGTTCAGCACGGCGAGATAGGTGTCGTTCTCGGTATATGGTGTCTGCGGGACCAGGTCCGATTCGAATCCGTCTGTGATATGTGTTGTCATCGAGGAGCCGTTCTCGTCCAATATCCGGTTCTGGACAGTGACCTTGAACAATCTGAAGTTCGCATTGAACCAGTCCTCGTCCACGGTCCAGTCCATGGACATGCTTTGATCGGTCTGGTTGTTTGAAGGGTTACCTGAGCCCCAGGCGTCCTCAGGGGTGAACCAATGGGTGATCTGGATGTTCAGGCCCTGATCGGGTGCATTGATCTGGAAGTAATACTGGTCGGTTTCAGTGGAAGTGATGGTCAGGTCTGAGGAGACGTCCTTTACCCCGCTGGAGGATAATGGAATGAAGATGATCGCAACAAAGAGTGTCGCAAGGAAGAACCTGATCACGTTCATCTCGTTCACGTGCCCAATATATCCTGTGTAAGTAAGTACCGTATTATAATCATTGCCACGAAGCTGTTCGATGAGGAGTTCCTGACCGTTGTCTTTGAAGGTCGTTTTGGAAGAGATTTGGGTATAACCCTGTAGTCAGTTCGGTAAATCCCCTTATAAGCACCGCGCCAACATCGATACGAGGCGGTAAGATGCTTGGAAAACAGAGCATGACGATGTTGGCGGCCGTGGCCGCCATCGCGCTGATCTTCGGCGCGGCGCTCGTAAACGCGATCGAGGACCTCGATACAGGGGCCGACGAGAACCTGACCAAGGTCAATGTGGGTAGCACTGAGGACCTTGAAGGGACCTATGTCATCGTGGATACGGGTCAGACTACCTATTATGACGATAAGGACGAGATAACCGCTCCAGCGGAGGGCGAGGATTACTATGGCCAGGACGCCCAGTATGAAGGTGTTCAGCCGGACTATCAGGATAACGGGGATGGAACCTTAACCGATCTGAACACCGGCCTGATGTGGCAGCAGGACCCCGGGAACAAGATGACCTTCGAGGATGCTGTCGATGGAATCGATACGTTCGATCTTGCAGGCTATGACGATTGGCGCCTCCCAACGATCAAGGAGCTCTATTCGCTCATCCTGTTCAGCGGAGAGGATGTGAGCGGTTCGTCCAGTGCTGATGATGCAACACCGTTCATCGACGCAGACTACTTTGACTTCGAATATGACGACGAGAGCGAGGGCGACAGGATCATCGACGCCCAGTACTGGTCATCCACTGAATATGTCTCAACGACCATGAACAACGACGCCACCGCCTTCGGCGTGAACTTCGCCGACGGCAGGATCAAGGGATATCCGACCGAGAACGGACCCGGCGGCGAGCCGAAGGAGAACTTCGTCCTCTACGTCCGCGGGAACACCGACTATGGTGAGAACGAGTTCGTCGACAACGGCGATGGAACAGTGACGGATCTCGCCACAGGCCTCATGTGGATGCAGGACGACAGCGGCGAGGGAATGGACTGGTACGAGGCGCTCGAATATGCCGAGGACCTCGAGTTCGCCGGATATGACGACTGGTATCTTCCCAATGCGAAGGAGCTCCAGAGCATCGTCGATTACAGCAGATCACCGGCTACGACAGATTCCGCCGCGATCGATCCCGTCTTCGATGTGACCGAGATCACCGACGAGGGCGACGATACGAACTATCCGTTCTACTGGACCAGCACGACCCATGCGAAGGACACCGGCGCTGGCGACTTCGCCGTCTACGTCGCTTTCGGAGAGGGGCTCGGCTTCATGGAGACGCCCGACGGGGACACGGTACTGATGGACGTCCACGGAGCAGGCTGCCAGCGCAGCGATCCCAAGACCGGCGACGCAGACGACTGGTCCGAGGGCAACGGCCCTCAGGGCGATGTTGTCAGGATCGACAACTTCGTCAGGGCGGTCAGGGTCGTTGATATCGATGAGATCGAGGAGGAAGAGGTCGAAGATGAAACCGACGGCCAGGATCCTGTCCTCGACGTGGAAACCGAGAACAAATCAGATGAGGAACCGATGGACGAGAGACAAGAACCGAAGGAAGGCGAGGATCTCCACCCACCACAGAACGATGACATGCGCCAGAGGCGACCTGCACGCCGACAGAACGATCAGAGTGCACAGAACGAACACACTCAGCAACAACAACCAAAACGCACCGATCAACAGAGACCGCCTCGACGGAGGAACGGCGAAGGTCACCAGCCGTTAACTCCTGAGCGGCTGCAGGCGCTGATAGGCGCATAACGCCTCCGATGCCATCAGCAATGGAGCGTCTTATCGGCGGTTCGTTGATGGTGGTGCTTTTTTTCATTTTCTGTATGGCCGAAATTAAATATCAATGACTTAATAAATATTGGTTCTTCATCCTTGAGTAAAGCGGATGTATTTCGCTAAAAGGAGTCTTTGTACTCTTGTAGTACGAATAATTGTAAATTCACAATGTTATGGAGTATTTATATGCATTAAATGATATCATAACATCTTGTGAAACTAATCTCATTATTAAAAAGAAAGGAAGCAACTCGAAATAAAGAACTACCATCATGGTATGGGAAGAATGTAATCCCGGAATCGATTTCTAATGATGAACGCTCACTTTCAAATTACCTAAACAGCATTCGTAATGATGTTTATACGACACTGTCCTTATACCAAGGATATTCAAAGATTGTCATCTCTACACTTCTGATATCAATTGGAATCGTGAGTGTCATAGATACTTCCACTAAAGTTTATGGCTATCAACCTAATATTGAGAACCTTCTTGGAGCAATTTTAATTTTTACGGGTATCATCGGATCAATACTAATTGCGCTTCTCTATCAATATTATCGAGTGTATACATCAGCCTTATTATTTTGCGCTGAGGTTCATTACTCAGTTGGTATTCATGGACCTTACTGGGTTAAGAGAATGACCGATTTTACTAAGAATAAACATTCGATAAAACCATGTCATAATCGTGATCAGGTTGTTAGTTTACGTGCTCGAAGTCCTACAGATTCATTTTTTATTAACTTAATAGTTTTTGGTTTCATGTGTGTCTCTTTTGTTGCAATAGGAATCTTCTTAATTACTCCATAATAATCAAAACCAATATCTTCGTATGAATTAATATGAGCTTCACCACAATTATGGGAGAAAACAGTGTATTCAAGCATCTTCTCGGGGGATTTGAATCAGCGCGGTAAATCGCGCTTTACTCCGGTTTGCTCAACGTCGACGAAAAACACGCAAACAGAAGAACCTGGACCAATGAGAAAATGCCGAGTGAGGTTCGAATCCCAATATGTTTAAAACGATTAGCCCATCGTCGCTTATATCAACTAGTATCCATTAAGCCGAGAAAATGTTGAAGCCACTGATGGGATTCGAACCCACGACCTGCTGCTTACGAGGCAGCCGCTCTGGCCGGCTGAGCTACAGTGGCATCTGGTAGCGATGGAGTGTCGATTCGATATAAAAAGGTTAATGCTGGTAGTATCCGTCCTGATACCACTTCTTGGACTGGATCAACGCCTCCTCGATCGGCATCTTCTCCCCCGATAGATATGAGATGCTCGCCCCGCCGCCGGTGCTCATGTGGTCGATCTGCTTCTCGAGTTTTAGTAACTGGACAACCGCAGATGTCTCCCCGCCCCCAACAACTGTAAAACCAGTTGACTGGGCCATGGCGATGAACATCTCCTCTGTACCCATGCTGAAGGCTTCCTGCTCGAAGACGCCGGCGGGGCCGTTGGCGATGATGGTCTTCGCCTTCTCCATGACCTTGATGTAGGATACCATGGTCTCGACGCCTATGTCCTTGATGCGGTGCTCCGAGGGGAGGTACATGCGTTTCACCTCCCGGCGTTCTCCGTCGACGTCGACCGCGACATCGATAGGTGTGTGTACCCTGCCCGGGAACTGCTCCATCAGGGCCTTGGCGTCCTCGATGACCTTGTCGTGATCTGAGATGTTGCGCTCTATGAACTGTTTGGATGAGTCGCCGATGTTCACGCCCTCGGCGAGGAGGAAGATGTTGGCGACGACGCCTCCGGTGAGGATGTCATCGACGCTGTCCTGTTCCAGCATGTTCCTCGCGATCCTGACGGAGTCGTCGGCCTTTGCGCCGCCGAGGAATGCGACGGCCGGGCGCTCCGCTCCTGAAACGACCTTGTGGAGGGTTCCGAGCTCCTTGTCCATGAGCTTGCCTGCCACTGATGGCAGCACCGGGACGAAGCCGATCATGGACGCGGTCGCCCTGTGGGAGGCGGCGAAGGCATCGTTGATGAATATGTCGATAAGTGGGGAGAGCTGCTTAATGAAATGGGTTTCTGCCAGGGTCTCCATGTCGCCTTTCAGGTTTGTCTCCTCGGAGTAGTACCTGACGTTCTCCAGAAGCAGGATGTCCCCGGGTTCGAGGGCCAGGATGGCCCGCTTGGCGCCGGTCGCAAAGAGCGAGTCCACGTACATCACTGGTCGGCCTAGGAGCTTGGTCAGCCTCTCGGCGTGGGCCATAAGCGATGTGAAATCCTTCTTTCCCGGCCTGCTCTGATGCGCCACTAGAACCGTCTTGGCCTTGCTGAGAGCGCGAAGCGTATCGAGGTGCGCCCTCATGCGGGTTGAGTCGAGGATCTTGCCGATCTCTGGGTCAACTGGAGAGTTGATATCCACCCTTACGAGAACGGTCTTGTTCCTCAGGTCGATGTCGTCCATGGTCAGGTACCGGGAGGACATGAACCTCGATACCGCATCAACGCCTTTTATCTTTTTCCCTCTAGAAAGGCGGTCTGGAACTCCTCTGCCAGGGCTTTGATGCGGTCCTTGTTGCTGGGCCGGATGCCGGCGCCGTGGAGCTCGTAGTTGATTATCTCGGCGATCTCCTCCATCTCGCCCGGACCCATTCCGAGGTGCGTCACCTCGGCGGTGCCGATCCTGCCGGCGACGTCGATGAATATGCCTGTCCGCTCGAGCCTCTTGCACCACCTGTCGGTCTGGTCCGGTTCACCTTTCATCAATATCTGGTGGCTCTCGGTGTAGTTCCTGTCTGCGAACCGCATAGGGGTCGAGTGCTCATCCAGCGCCTTGGCCAGTGCTCTAGAGTTGCGGACAACACGCTGGCCGTAGTTGGGGTCATCCAGTATCTCCTCAAGGGCGATGCCCAGTGCTGCGATCCTGTTGACATGTGGATTGTCCACGAGACCGATGTCAGCGTGCGGATCGAACTCGACGTAAGGACGGACCTTGTCGGCGATCTCCTCGTCGTTGGTCAGAACGAGGCCGCCTTGAGGTCCGTACAGGCTCTTATGCGTGCTGCCGATGAGCATGTCGGCGCCCTCGTCGAGAGGGTCCTGGAACGCGCCTGTGGCGATCAGGCCGAGAACATGGGCGCCGTCGTAGACGAGCGGATGAACGTCGGCGGCAGCGAACGATTTTACCGGATGAGGGAACGGGATGAAGGATGAGCTCAACATCGTCAGATCGGGGGCTTTCTCCGGATCTGAGAATAGTGTGCGAGGAGCCTCAGGATCGATATCATAGGTGCCATCGACAAGGGGGATATCTATCCTGGTCCTGTTGAATAACCCCAGGTCCAGAGGGTATCCGCCGTGAGCGATCGGGAACATGGCTACCTTTCCCTTTGGGGGAGAGAGGCCGAAAACTGCTGCGAGGTCGCAGATGTTGCCGGATAGAGGGTTGACAAAAGCGTACTCACAGGAGAAGGCCCTTCGAGCGAGTTCCTTGACCTCCTCGATGAGCTCCTGGGCGTGCCTGGAGCCTCCATACCAGGCGGAATGATATCTGCCCGAAAAATCTCCCGCTAAAGCGGCCCTGACAGCCGGAGACAGGATGTTCTCGGATGCGATGAGGGATACTCCTTCACCGCGAAGCTTCTCGTGTCTGGTGATAGTGTCCTGTACTGACATCTACATGCACCTTCTCATGATCTGTTCTCCAGACCGATCAGTACCTTCAGCACGACACCCGGGACATCTCCTCCCGGACGACGGTGGAGAGCCTGTCAACGCCCTCTTTGATCTCATCGTCGGATGAGTAGCTGAAGTTGATCCTCATGGAGTTCTGGCCTCCGCCGTCGGCGTGGAACGCGGTTCCGGCAACATAGGCGACCTTCTTCTCCAGTGCCTTGGGGAACATCTCCTGGGTGTCGATATGGCATGGAACGGTCGCCCAGAGGAACATCCCGCCCTCGGGCTTGGTCCACTCCATCCCCTCGGGCATCTGCTCCTTCATCTCATCGAGCATGACCTTGCGCTTCCCGCTGTACAGCTCCTTGATCTCGGTTATATGGGGCTGAAGATGGCCCCGCTCCATGAACTCGTACAGGATGAACTGGTTGAAGGCGGGAGAGCAGAGGTCGGTAGCCTGCTTCGCCAAGGTCAACTTGTTGATGATCTGGTGGGGTCCGGCAAGCCACGCCATTCTCAGGCCAGGTGCGAAGATCTTGGAGAAGGTTCCCAGATATACGACGCGCTCCTGGTCCAGGCTGATCAGGGTCGGGATGGGATCGCCGGTATATCGGAGCTCGCTGTAAGGATTATCCTCTATGATGGCGAAGTCGAACTCGTAGGAGAGATCGATCAGCTTCTTCCTCCGTTTCAGCGACATCGTGACCCCGGCAGGGTTCTGGAAGGTCGGGACGGTGTAGACCATCTTCGGTATGGAACCCCTGTTGCGCATCCGAGGAAGCTTGTCCTCCAGTATCTCGACCTGTAGGCCGTCGTCATCCAGAGGAATGGAGATCAGGTTGGGCTCCAGCGTTCCGAAGGCCGATATCGCCCCGAGGTAAGAAGGAGCTCCGAGGATCACCGGATCCTCCGGATCGATGAAGATACGGCCTACAAGATCAAGACCCTGTTGAGAACCGGATGTTATCAGGATGTTCTCCCGCGTGAGTTCGACGTTCTCCCGCTTCATCCATTCTACGATGCCGTCCCTGAGTTGAGGGATCCCCTCGGTCACGCCGTACTGAAGAGCGGACCTGCCATGGCGCGAGATCACGTCGGGGACGATCTCCTTCAACTCCTCGCCGGGAAAGGTCTTCGGATTGGGAAGACCGCCAGCGAATGAGATCATGTCCGGGGACTGGACGAGCTTCAGCAGCTCCCTTATCTCCGATGCCTTCAGTGCGTGCGCCCGTTTCGAGAATAGTTCGATCATTTGGATTCACCTCATTGGAACCGTCGGATTGCCTCTGGTATCCACTGATATGGAAGGGTCTCAGCACCCTCTCGCCACCGTTATGCGGCCGTTTCATCGCTTGTAGATCGTGTGGCCGCAGTGAGAACATTTCCAAAGTTCAAAGACGTCCTCGCCCCTCGAAAAGGGAAGGAGCACGCCATCAGAGCACTTCGGACATCCCGGGTAAAGGTCCATTTCACACCCCCTAAACCGTTCTTTGAGACAATACGGTTCGACTTATAAATATGTTATTATGCAGGTCTTGGATCCACCCGAGCGATAGGTTCGAGCTCATGCCTTGAGTATGTTCACGGCCCTCTCGGAGTCGATCTCCATCGCTTTCAGGTAGTATTCCAGCGTATGCTTGATGATCTCGTCCTCGCTCATGCCCACGCGGTCCGGGAACTTCCTGGCGTTCCTGTAGAAGCTGATGGCATAGTCGTTGAAGTAGATCTGGGCATTGTCGGGATCGAGCTCCGCGGTCTTGTCATACTCCTCGGTCGCGGCCTTGAAGATCCCGTTCTCGAGACAGAACTCGGCATAGCTGACCCTGTAGAAGGTGTTCTCCGGGTCCAGGTCGATGGACTTCCTGTACCAGCTCGCGATCTCGATGATCTTCTTGCCAGGGAGGCCCAGGGATGCCTCTGCCATGTTGAAGTATGCCTCGGAACTTTCCGGGTCTATATCGATGGCGCTCTTGAATCGTTTGAATGCCTTTTTGTAATCGCCGCCGTCGAGGAGGTCGAGCCCCTCTGCCAATAGTTGTGTCACTTCGTCCATTGGACCACTGGTGTAAGTATTCTTTTCAGGATTTAAATAGGTAACGGGGTCCCTTGGTCCTTGATTATTGAGCAATATCTGATGAAGGCAACCTCGAATCGCCCCTAGGCCACATAGATCCGTTTCAGTTTGATAACAATGAGGAACGCCAGGGTGATCGTGGTCAGTATCAGGGCATGGAGGGTAAAGTCTATCGATGCATTCTCTTCGTTATCACCGGATGGACGTTCGGTGTCCAGTTCTGGTTCCATATAATCCTTCTTGGTCAGGATGTGAAGTAGCTCGGTATCCTCATCGACGTACTCAGTCCATAATACGTCACCAGACTCCATATGGGTCGAGGCCAGGAACGCCGGTTCCTTGTTCACCTTGATCACTTTGGACCCGTTGACGTCTATGATGAATATGTCCTCGACCGGATATGGAAAGTGCTCATCAGGCCAAACGGTGATTAGGAGCAGGGACCCATCGAACCCAAGGATGAACACCATGTTATCATCCTGGTCAGCCGTTCGTATCGTCCAGTTATCACCAGTATCCAGATCCAGTCCACGAATGTCGTCAAGGAACGGTCGTGATGCTAGATCTGTATCCCTCCAAACAACGGTCGAACCTTTGATCCACGGCATATCGACGCTATGTCCGTTATCTACGATGATGGTCTCGTTCCCGGTCTCCATGTCCAGAAGTATGATCTTTGATGTTTTGTTCTGATACCTAGAGAAGACGAGACTGGAGCCATCGATCTGGATCATTCCGTGATAAACGTTCGACGCCACATGCTCCTGGACGTTCGTGTTCAGATCATAGGTGAGGATATCGACCCGGGTGGTGTCGTTGTAGGTGTTATTTCCTATGTAGATCGTTCGACCATATAGATCGATCGTGGCGTTCATCAGGCCGGTCATGAGCATAGTGGTCGAATTCCCGTACAGATCGCTATGATACAGATCGACGGTTGCGTTCGAGCTTTCTAGCCATACCAGGTCATTGCCTTCTTGTTCGATGAACGAGTGTGATAGCATCGATCGTTGGATCAATGTCCTCTTCATCGTTGATAGGTCATAGCAGAAGAGATCGCAGTAGTCATTGTCTTCATAGTTACTGTGATCGAGGTAATATATGTTCTCGTTCACCCTATCAGTGATCCTTATATGGTCGCCTTCTGCGATGACCAGGTCCCTCCAGTCGCTTGTACCACCTGAGGTCTGATCAACAACCATCAAGAGGACTACAATAATGGATGGAATTACCATGATCAATGTCATCCTCCTTGTGACGGTCATCATCATGTGTCCTCCTTCTGTGGGTACAGTAGCTTCTCGAATTTGGCTTCCTCGCCCACCAATGTCCCGACATCGCTCTCAGGAACGAACCTTAGATCAAGGCTCTCCAGGTGATGGGAAAGGAACAAACTCCAGTATCCGTCGGGATAAAGACCTCTATCCGCAAGCCATTCCTCGGCTTTAGGGTAGTTGGAAATATTGATGCCCATATACTGCAGCACCTGGTCGATCCGTCCGTATCTAACGAATACTCCCCATTCCGGTTCGCTCTCGTCCTGGTCCACCCACAGCTCTCCATTTTTCGATATGTACTTAATGATTTGCTTCAAGCTCTCATAGAGGTCCTTCAGATCGATCGGCTTGAACATCGGTGGTATGAGGTCGGACATCGAGTGGATGATATATTCCATTCCGTAGCCTCGCAGGAAGATCTGGCCCATCTCCTCGACGACCTGCACGAAGCCGTTGACGATGTTGATCCATTCATCGACCCCCGGGACCCTGTACCGTTCCAGGAGTCCGGTTATCGGAAAGATGGCGTCGACCTCTGTGTAGGTGTGGCTTCTTACCATCCGATCGACCGCTCCGTAAGCAGCAAGGCCGAACAGGGATGCACCGAGGAATCCGATAGCACCGGTGTGGGTAATGATGAGCATCTCCCCCGTTATCGTGAACGAGTGTGGAAGGGTTATATCGATGGCCTCGCCAAGAACTGGGGATCCTAAGACCGAGCCGAACTCGGTATCAGTGATGATATCCATGAGGTTGGTATCGGACGAGAGATCGTTGATGTCGATCTCGATCGTAAGGTAGTTCCCGGCAGGGTCGGATGCATTGATCTCGAACGATCCGATCGATCTCTCGATGGTGTATAGACCGTCAGGTGTTACCATATGGTCCATAAGGGTTCCGAACTCGACCTTCCATGTATCCAGTTGAAGCAAACGGTTATCGGTATCTCTGACCTTCTCGCATCTGACGTTCTCGACCTTGGTATCTCCGACCAGACCTGTGACTTTTAGAGTGTAGTCGGAGGGTTCGTGAACCTTAATGATGACTCCTTGCCGCCAGCTTGTAGCCGGTTCGATTGAAGCGATGAACGGTGGTACGTTATCCTCCAATGGAGCCCAATCATGTCTATCAGCAAGAAGGTCGCCATCGCTGTCCCTCCTAAACGGGAACGATCCCCAGACCACGACCTCCTCCAGATCGCTGAGGCCGTCCAGATCGGTATCGTTCCTGCGGGGATCGCTTCCGACCTCCAGCTCTTTCCCATCAAGAAGGCCATCGTTGTCCGTATCAGCCAATGAGGGGTCGCTGGGATAGGGGTTGGTGACCGCCATCCGGGTCCCATTGAAGCGGACTCCAAGCACCTCCTCGCCGTCCTTGAGTCCGTCGTTATCGGTGTCCGGGTCGACAGGATCGGTAGACGAAGCCGAAGGTGATAGGTGTCCCAAGAAAAGATCGAGACCCTGACCCGGATGGAGATCATCGATATCCACGAGAATAGGATCGCCATCGCTCGTATTGTCTCTTGAAAGATGGCAGTTGGCTTCGCCGGGATATTCCACTACCACGCGTACCGGATATCCGTTCTCATTGGATATCTCAAGGACCCTTCTGGAGAGGTTCCCGTCCCAAAGACCATCGTTGTCGGAATCGGGCCTGGACACAGAGGTTCCGGTACGAAGTTCGTACCCGTCCGAAAGCCCGTCGCCATCGGTGTCCCAGCTCGTCTGGTCAGATCCCGACTGGCCCATGATGGTCATGAGGATCTCCAGACCGTCAGGGACCTCGTCATCATCGACCGAGGTGTTGGATGGCATGAACCCAAAACAATGGTCGTTGGTCAGGCCGATCTGCTCGTGGATGGAGTATGAGCTGTGCCCAGCCGAGGAACTGCTCGGTTCAAGGGAGCGGCCGAAGTAGTTCCACCACATGTTCCTTCCCTGTAGGTCGAAGATCGGAGGCGCACCCTGGTTCCAGTGATATGGGTTGGCCTCGATCCAATCGGTCATCTGTTCAAGGACCGGAGTGGGGGAGTCCTCATCGAAAATGGAGGCGTTCAACCATGGTGTAGGAACGGTGCCTTCAGCCAGATCCAGCACCTTGATCAAAAAGAAACCCTTCGCTAGATCGATCCTGTCGACCCGGTCGGTGATGTTCGCAAAGGCAATGAGGCTCGGAGATCCCTCGAGCATTGAGAGCACTCCAGGCTCCGTTGTCCCAGGTATGTATCTGATAAGATCCACATCGACGCCGTTATCGGTACGACCATCGTGTATCATGTATTCCAGGTCGGTAACGATCTCCAGGGGAACGGTGCTGTTCGTGATGCTTGAGGAAAAGGCATACCTGACGCTCTGGGTGCAGTTCAGGTCCCTTTCGAACACGAGTCCCAGGGAGAAACCCTTGATATGAAGGTCGGCCTCAAGGTCCCGGTCGAGGAGGCTCATGTCCAGGGCGATGAACGTGCCGTTTATGCCTTGGCCTGTAAGATTCCACCACGGAAGGAGGGTCTGATCATCGGTCTCCATCAGGAAGGCGTTGATCGACCAGTTGACCTCAGGTGATATGTATCCGCCTGATTGTCCGATGGTTTCGATGTCGGCTCCTGGATCGTTCGATGATATAGTGAATACCATGTCGCTCTCCGGCCCCGGATCTGTCGATCCCGTGGTATTGAAAGGCTCATCGAAGTGTCCCCCACTCATCCCTCCTTCCCATGGGAACGGGTCCATCGATCCAATGGTGGTGATAATGTCATCACGTGTGATGTGAGGATCTTTCGACAAGACGAGAGCTGCGATACCTGCTGCCATTGGAGCAGCACATGAGGTCCCGCTGAGCGTCCTTGTTCCGTTCTTCCATGTCGATGTGACACCGACGCCGGGCATGAGCAGATCAACATGATCTCCATCGGAGCTCCAGAAGGTTCTTCGTAGGCCATGGTCCCTGGCGCCGACGCAGATCGTAGAATAATGCCTGGCAGGATGGTCAACATCCCAATCAGGCGATCCGTCGCCGTCGTTCCCGGCTGCAGCAAAACAGATGATCCCCGCTTCTTCCGCCATGACCAGCGAGCTCTCGACCTCGTATGAAGGTCGGTCCGAACCGAAGCTCATCACAATGATATCGATCTCATTGATGATCGACCATCGGATCCCTTCTGAAATGGCACTGGCCGTTCCGGTACCGGCGCTGTCCAGGACCTTTACCGAAAAGAGATCGCAATCCGGTGCGATCCCCCTGAAGCCGATCCCGTTCCCGCCAATGATCCCAGCGACATGGGTTCCATGTCCGTTATCATCGACGAGATGTCCGCCATCTTCGTTCCTGACCAGATCGATGCCACCGGCGACCTCGATCGATGGATGATCGGTCTGGACACCGGTGTCGAGAACGGCCACCTTGATACCTTTTCCCGAGGGAGCCTCATCCCATTGCAGGTCCAGGAGCTCTCTTGGCGTTCTTCCATCAGGAGAGAGCTCTGGGTGGTCAACGGTCAACGATGAGGTGATCGAATACTGGAATTCATTTCGATAACCGGAAGATGTAATATCATGTTCAGGAGATAAATGGGACCCAGATGTCGAACTGTTCGGACCAGGATCGTTCGGATCGGTGGGATCCGAACAAGGGATGAGCATTAACTCGGAATAATCGCTGAGACCGTCCCCATCGGAATCTGACAAAGCAGGATCAGTTCCCGACTGAAATTCTGTCAGATAGGTCAACCTCTCGGACGGATCCTCATCTTTTGACGAAGCCGTGTAGGAAAGGGCATCGGTCATATCCGACAGCAGATCGGGATCGAGGCCATGGTACACTTCCCAGCCATCGGAGATACCGTCCCCATCGGTGTCCGGATCTGTCGGATCGGTGCCGCTCATGAATTCCATCAGGTTCGTGAACCTTTCATCCGGCTGAACGCCGTCCCGTGGAAGGTCGCGATCGAAGCCGTCGCGATCCGGGTCCTTCAAGGAATCGTTGACAAGCGGGTCCAGACCATAGCATAGCTCCCAGCCGTCAGGCATACCGTCCCGGTCGGTGTCCGGCCGAGCGGGCGAAGTCCATCGGTCAGCCTCCGTTCCGTCGCTCACACCATCGCCGTCGGTATCGGGATCCAGAAGGTAATAGAGCCCGTCCAGGTCCGGGTCCAATGAGATGAGATCACGAAAGTGCTCATGCTCCTCACCGTCGAGCAGAAGATCGTCGTCCGAATCCGGATCTACGATGTTGACCTTACCGTCGCCATCCCTGTCCATGAAGGCACTGCCCGAGATAATAAGCTCGAATAGAAGGAGTTCATCCAGGTCATCGATGCCGTCGCCGTCGGTGTCCGGCTTCAGGGGGGATGTCTCGTCTGTATCGACAATTCCGTTGCCGTTCCGATCCTCTCCGTGGATCCCAGGACCTCCGGGTCCGTCGATCAGACCGTCGTTGTCGGAGTCCGACGACCTCGCATCCGTCTCGGTTCCATTTGTGTTGAAAGAGGAGATGATGTCATCCCTTGAACCGTCCATATCGCCGTCCTCGATCCCATCTGCCAATCCATCGCCATCGGTATCGGCATCCAACGGGTCGAGCCCGCGTGAATAGTAGGTGCTTTGATCATGATCCGCCCTTCCATAGCGGTATTCGACCGACGAGGGGATACCGTCACCATCGTGGTCGATATATCGCTCGTTTATTAGAGGGTCCAATCCCGATCCGGAATCGGTCATGTATGTCACCTCCCATCCGTCAGGCATTGTATCGCCATCGGTATCGAAACATGATGGGTCGGTCCATCCCAGTTCCTGGCCGTCGGACAGTCCGTCTCCGTCGGTATCCTTCTTGTGAGGGGCCGACGAGATGCATCCATCTATGTCGCCAGTGTCGTTCCCAATGAATTCGATGATGTTGATCAGTCCATCTTCGTCCGGGTCTGAGAACTGATCGGGGGTTAAAGGAAGGAGATCGTGTTCGACCTCCCATCCATCATGCATCCCATCATCATCTGAATCGTCATCGATCGGGCTTGTGGACCATTCCTGTTCTTTGAGGTTGGTCAGTTCGTCAAGGTCAAGGTCCTCGTCGGGATCGAGCGTTCCGTCTCCATCACTGTCCGGATCGCGCGGGTCCAGGTACAAAGGATACGCAGCCTCGAAGCCATCCTCAAGTCCGTCATTGTCCGAATCACTGAGCAACGGGTCGGTCTCGATATCTATCTCATACCGATCATCCAGGCCGTCGCCGTCCGTGTCTGGATCTGATGGATCGGTCCCCCTGTTCAGTTCTGTCAGATCGTCCACCCCATCACCATCAGTATCGGGATCGTTCGGATCACATGTTGACATCGGAGCGCCGATCTGCCTGAACTCCTCAATGGACGAAAGACCGTCGTTATCAGGATCGGTGTAAGGATCGGTCATCCCACTACCGTATCGCCAGTGGTCATAGACGCCGATCTCCGGGTCCTCGTTGCTGATCGCCCAGTGTAGGGTAGAGTTCCCCTGTTGCTCATCGAGTTCGATCCAGGCGGTCACGAATCCGCGGTCTATGGGCAGCAACTCGAACCTATCGATGGACCCGGTCCTGTGGACCTCCGATCCATCAAGTACCAGTGTACTGTTTCGTTCGTCCCCACGGAGATAGCGATGATCGATGTCATCACTGGACAGGTTCTGGATAACTTCCATCCTGAGCATGGACAAGAACAGATGGTCAGTGCTCCCGGTATCTGTGTCTCGATCGCTCTTCCACATGATCATCAGCCCATTGTTCACAGAGTGGATCCTGGGTGTACTATCATGATACTTCGGAAGGTCGCCGGAAAGGTCGAGCCGGTAGCCTTCGCCCATTAAGGTGATCCTGCCCCCTTCAGCGAAGGCCACCGTCGGGCCTCCGCCCGATAAGATGTGATCGGACACCGGTTCTCCCGACCATTTGATGAACGTTCCGTTGATGGAATACGCCCTTACCTCGCTCCCGCTGATCCAGGTACAAATTGTCCCTTCACGCAGCGGATCGAATTCCGGATCAGAGATGGCCGGAACGGACGAAAATCGCTGTTCCAGGAGGATCCTTTGATCGGTTCCGAGACCGCGCTCCACCAACACCAGCAGTTCCTCGATCATCTCGTGATCATGCTGCTGTCGAGCGATTGCCAGGATCGAATGCTCCAGGAGAAGCGATATATCTTCACATGGACCGGCAAGGGCGGAACCGGTTCCGATGTGGACATCCTCGACCCCTGTCAGATTTGCGATCAGGGAAACGGGTTGGACGACCTTGAACGGATCTCCTTCGATCATTGCCTCCAAAGGTAGACCGCACAGGTCACGGAGTTGGGGGTAGAGCATCGATCCATGTTCGTTGGACCGGAGGATCGATCCGTGAAGTGTGATCCCATCGAGGGTTGCGAAAGCGATGTGAACCACCGAACCAACGGATTCGACAGATAGATCGATGCATTCGACCTCTGGTATGAAAAGCATGAACGGGGTCGGTCCAACAGTGGTGTTCGAGAGTATCTGGGCCTCCAAGAGACTGCCGTTGCTATAGTCGTCATTCCCTTTGGAGATCCAGAAGAGCCATACCTCATCATCGAGGGTCAATAGCTGTAGATCGGTGACCGCTACTCGCTTCGAGAGGACCTCGTGAACTGTGAACCCAGATGCTGGATCAGGGATCGAGATCTCTTTGACCACCTCACACGCAAGGTCGCCATTGGCCGTCCCGAACGATTGGAGATTGGCCGTCAACATGCAAACTATGATCAAAAAGGATGTGATCCACCTAGGCCTCCAAGACAAATATATACCTCCTCGTGAAGGAGGTAGCCGTTACAGCGCCTAATCTGGGATGTGGAGCATAAAGCTGACAGTTAGATAAGATCGATAGAGCACGGGTTCAAAGGAATGGCTTCAGTATCGGTCCCTGCCGCCGCGGTCATCCCAGTGATCATCCCGTCTGCCGCGGTCATCCCAGCGATCGTCCCGTCCACCGCGGTCATCCCTGTATCGGTCGTGGCCACCGCCTCCATCCCAATCGACATGATCATCGTGACCGCCCTTGTTCTTGCGCTTGTTCCGCCTCTTCTTCTCCCGCTGGCGTCTCTTCTTGTCGTGCCTTGCGATGTAATCGGTGTACATCTGTGCCTTTGAGTACTGCTTCTTGACAGACGCTTTGTGGACGATGGAGATGATCAGTAGGACCCAGAAGATGATCGTCGTCGTGAAGCAGAAGGTGATCGAGATCGGCTCATCGTTCACACTGAGCTCCAGGTTGATGGTCTCGTATATCTGGGCATAGATCGAGAGGATGATGCAGAAGATCAACAGGATGAGTCTTGAGTTGTTGTCCCAGTTCGTTCTTCTCCTGATCGTCATGACACCGCAAAGGATGCAGATGATCCCGAGGAGCAGATCAAGGATGCGTGTGAAACAGAACATGCCGAGGGCTGTGTCTATACTGGTGGACTCATCGACCGTGAATATGAACGGAAGGCCGATGACCGGGAGGATCAGGATCACGATCAGACCTGCGAATATCGCGGAAAGGCCAGTTATCCAGAATCCAGCAATGGCTGTTCCTGACAGCGGGGTCTGCGGTCCGTATCCATCACGATCATCATAGTGATCTCTAGGTGGAGGAGGAGGTCGCCTGCCACCTCCGTCCCGCGGCGGGGGCGGTCCCCATTCCGCTCCATCATCGCGACCTCTTGGGGGTTCGTCCCATTCATCATACCGGTCCCGTCCCCTTGGAGGAGGTGGTCCACGGCCATCATCCCATACCTCGAAGTCGCCGGACCCGCCTCCGTGGGAGGGTCCGGGTTCATCCCAGACGTCGTACTTCGGGGCTCTTCCGGGCGGAGGGCCCCGTTCATCGGGCTGGTCGTCCCATGTGTCGTAATCAGACCGGGGTCGTCCGGCCGGCGCTCTTTCATCCGAATGGTCATCCCATGAATCACCGCCACCGCCTCGCGGTGGGGCACCACCCCAGTCGTCGCCACCGGCACCGTCGCCCCAGTCATCGCCGCTGGTTGCTGGCGGTTTACCAGCCGGCCGGTCCCAATCGTCGAAATCGTCTCCTGAGGAGCGTGCCTGACCATCATCGCCCCAACCGTCGGGTTCGGATGACGGGGGCGCATGCTCCTGGAACGTGGTCTCCGGTTCAGTGGGTGGT
>JANQNJ010000049.1 GCA_028279645.1 Thermoplasmatota archaeon | reverse complement strand
TCAGGGACCGAGGTGCGCAGGAGGATCCTGGAGGACCGAGATTGGATGGAGCTCGTTCCTCCCGCCGTGGCCGCGGTTATCATCGCCTGCGACGGCATCGAACGGATCCGTCAGATCAGCGCTTTCACTCTGTGATATCCTTACGACGGACGCCCGCGCTTGAGAAACAATCACACCCATGGTAGCATACCGCTTGGACCCGCCCGACGACGGTTCCCACGCTTGAAAAACAATTACACCCATGCTGAGAATACGTTCGGACCCGCCCTTTCCTATCTAATTCACTTCCCGTTCGTACCAGCCCTTTCTCTGTCCCACCAGGAACACGGCGAGGTACTTCGGCACGATATGCTTCCCCTCGTCAAGCTCGTACCTGTTCCCGCCGATGGTGATATCCACCGGCGCGATCGTCTCCACCTCTATCTTATCCTCACCGAACACGAGGGCATCCGTGAGCGGTTCGAACGTCCGGACCGTGTCCGGCGTCAGTCCCACCACCTTGAGCCCTGTCTTGCCGTGAAGCGAGGACGGCAGTCTGATCAGGCGCTTCACATCGGTGGTCACCGGCTCATCGGTCTCGCCCTCTACAAGTTCTATGCCAGCGTGTACACTTTGATCGATGAAGTTGTCGAGAGGGAATTTATCAGGAAAGATGTCTACAACTCCCTTCTCCAATTTCTCCTTCCAAGTATAGGTTTTATGGCTTTCAAATGATCGTAAGATCTCTTTTGCGGTCTTTTCACCCACTCCTTCCCATTGTGTGAGATATCCGATCGCATCTTCCTCATTCATTTTTGAGATTTCTTCCAAGATTTCAATTAGACCTTTAGTTAATCGCGATCTCCAGCCACCTTCATCTATAGCTGGAATCTTCCAAGCATAATCGGTACGGCGATATCTACCATGACCTTTTGTTCCGATTCCTTTTTTTAATACGAAAGTAGAAACTTCGATGCCCCTTCCAGTGATGTAGTCGACTATCTCCCGCCGCTCTCGGGACGAGAGCTTGAACACGGTCGGATCGGTCACGTGAAGGTGGTATCCGCGACCACCGGAGAACGCAAGGTGAACGTATCTCTCGTCGATGGCCAGGTCCTTGAGTATGAACTCGTTCAGGAGCTTGATCATCTCCATCTTCACCCTGTCGAGCATCTGGTTGTACGTCATCTCCTCGACGCCCTTCAGATGGTCCGAATCGAGATCGAAGATCAGGTCGGCCCCGAGCCACCCTTTCTTGCCCATCTCAGGCACACCGGGGTCTTTGTAATAGGCCGTTGAATAATAAGCATGAGCAGGGGTACGTTTGGCCATGAAGTCCTTGACCTCGTCCACCTTGCTGAAGGATCGGTGGCGGACCATCATGCCCCTGTCGAAGAAGATGAAGCCCCACTCCCTCCTGCCGAACCTCTGCGGCACCTCCGGTTCTAGGTCGCGATAGTACGACCTGAAGGAGCTCTCCAGGAAACCTATGTTGGCCTCCACCCTCTTCTCGTCCACACTGGGACATCGGGGTTCAAGGATAAATTAATAACTAAGCGGTCCGGCCCCCCTCGAGCGGACCGATATCTACGACCTGATCGGTCACCTTCTGTACCTTCGCACCCTGGCGGTGTCCTGGGCCCGGTCGTGGATGATTCCATACCATATACCGAAGAAGACCACGAATCCGATGACGGAGAAGAAGCTCCACCACATCAGGCGTTCTGTCATCTCCTCGAAGTTGTAGTAGACCCAGAGGTACAACATCAGTATGGCCACGATGCCGAATACCGCGGTAACGAACATGAACGCATAGGATACGTTCCGTGCCGATTGATCCGTATATACCATGTTACATGCCACCTCGTTCGTTCATCGGCCGGGTAGTATTTATACGTTCCACAACCCGGTTATAAGGACCTTAAGTACGATCGACGACCCTGCGTCCGGCTAACTCAAAAGGTTTATTATCCATTATGCACTGTTCGCCACATCGAGGTCTCTCCATGAGGATCGGTCTTATCGGATGCGGGGCCATCGGCACTGTTCTGGCCGAGGCGATCGAGGAGATCGAGAAGGTCGAAGCCCTTTACGTCTGGGACGTGAAGAGGAACAGAGAGGAGAGGCTGCTGAAATTCTCCAAGGTCCAGCGCGCCGACCTGGACCAGATCGTCGATTCCTGCGACCTCGTGGTCGAGGCGTCCTCCCAGCAGGTGGTCAGGGACTACGTACCGATAATACTTGAGAACGGCCTGGACGTACTCATCATGTCTGTGGGCGCCCTTGCAAGCAAGGACCTCTTCGAGAGGATAAACTCCGCGGCCGTCCGCACAGGCAGCCACATCCACGTCCCCTCGGGAGCGATCTGCGGCATCGACGGCGTCAAGGCGGTCAAGAGGTACGGGATCGAGAAGGTCTCGCTGAAGACGACCAAGTCACCGAACAGCATCACCCCGCCTGAAGGCTACCTTGAGGGAATGGGGATCGATCTAGCGGAGATCACCGAGCCAACGGTCATATTCAAGGGGAACGCCGCCGACGCGGTGAAGCTGTTCCCCAAGAACATCAACGTCGCCGCCACCCTCGCCATCGCCGGGATCGGCTTCGAGCGGACGGCGGTGGAGATCGTCGTCGACCCGGACACGAAGCGCAACAGGCACGAGGTCCGCGTCGAGGGCGAGTTCGGAGGGTTCACGGCGGTGACGGAGAACGTTCCATCGCCGAAGAACCCGCAGACCAGCTTCCTGGCCGCTCTGGCGGCCATCGCCAAGCTGCGGGAGATGGTCGACAACTTCCACATAGGCACATGATCACAGAGGTAATGAAATGGACCCAGAGAAGTTCTGCGACGAGGCGGTAGAGTTCCTGAGCCAGTACACCGACGGCAAGGCCGTCATCGCCGTCTCCGGCGGCGTCGACAGCACAGTCGCCGCCGTCCTCGGACAGCGCGCATACGGCGACAAGCTGATCGGCATCTACGTCAACACAGGCTACATGCGGAAGGATGAGTCGGAGTACGTCGGCAACATGCTCAAGGACCTGGGCCTGAACTCCATGGTCATCGACGCCAGCGAGCGGTTCTATTCTGCTCTCGAAGGTGTCATCGAGCCCGAGGAGAAGCGCAAGATCATCGGCGAGACATTCATCCGCGTCTTCGAGGAGGAGGCCCACAAGATCGGCGCCGAGTACCTGATCCAGGGGACCATCGCACCCGATTGGATCGAGTCCGGCGGAGGCCTCCGGGATGTTATCAAGTCCCATCACAACGTCGGCGGACTGCCGGAGAAGATGGGCCTCAAGCTCATCGAGCCGCTCCGGGACATCTACAAAGACGAGGTCCGCGTGGTCGCCGAGCACCTCGGCATCGCGGTTGCCCAAAGGCAGCCGTTCCCCGGCCCCGGACTGGCCATAAGGATAATCGGTGAGGCCACTCGCGAGAGGGCGGACATCGTCCGCGAGTGCTGCTACATCGTGGAGACGGAGCTGGAGAAGGGCGCCGAGGAGGGGTTGATGGAGATCCCGTGGCAGTACTTCGCCGTACTGTTACCGGTCAAGAGCGTCGGCGTCCAGGGTGATCTTCGCGCCTACGGGACCACCGTCGTTGTCAGGGCGGTGCAATCTCTCGACGGAATGACCGCGGCATATTCGAAGATCCCGCACGAGGTGCTTGATCGAATATCTATGCGGATCACGAACACACTCGCAGATAAGGTGAATCGCGTCGTTTTCGATATCACGAATAAGCCGCCGGGAACAATTGAGTGGGAGTGAGCCTGAAGTTCGGACGGTCCCACGCCGGGAAAATGCTTACACCCATGCTTGCATCTAGCTCGGACCCGCCCGACGACGACGCCCACGCCGGGAAAATGCTTACACCCATGCTTGCATCTAGCTTGGACCCACCCTCTGTTCTCGGCCACATCCATCCCTGGGCCGTTGTCTTTATATCATAATACAATATTGGGGGCTGTAGAGGTGTTACCCATAGGGTCGGACTTCGTTCCCTACGTCCCTCCGGAGCAGACGATCCCGGAGCTTACGATCAAGGCCCTAGTCCTGGGTGCCATCCTATCTGTGGTCATGGCCGCAGCGAACGCTTATCTCGGATTATATGCCGGCATGACCGTTTCTGCGACCATTCCGGCTGCGGTCATCGCTCTTGCCGTGTTCAAGGCTCTTGCAAGGACCGGCAAGATCTCCCAGGCCACCATTCTTGAAACCAACTTATCCAAGACCATGGCATCTGCAGGCGAGAGCCTCGCAGCAGGCGTGATATTCACCATCCCGGCGCTTCTCGTCATGGGCCTCTGGGACAACGTGGACTACACCAAGACGACCATGATCGCCCTGACGGGTGGAATGCTTGGCGTGCTCTTCACTATCTCTCTTAGGCGGATACTGATCATCGATCTCGATCTGCCCTATCCTGAGGGCGTCGCTTGTTCCGAGGTCCTCAAGGTTGGGGAGGAGGGCGGCAAGGGCGTCAATCTCGTATTTGGCGGCCTCGGTTTGGCAGCGCTCTACAAGTTCGTAGCCACCCAGTTCGGAGGCAATCTCTGGCAGGGTCACGCTATGGGGACCATGAGCCTCGGAAAGTTCAAGTTCTTTGGAGGCGGCGACCTTTCTCCGGCCCTGCTCAGCGTGGGCTATATCGTGGGTCTGCGGATCGCCTCTTACATATTCATGGGCGGCTTCATCGGATGGGTCATTCTGGCGCCGATTATCGGGGCCTACAACGATTGGACCTTCAACGGCACATCGGCCGAAGGCATAGCTGCGTTCATGGGTGATGGTCTGACGCATGGCGGTGTCTGGGGAGAGTATATCCGATACATCGGCGTCGGGGCCATGGTAGTGGGAGGGGTCTACACCCTCTTCTCGATGCGGGACGCTATCACCAAGGGTCTAAAGCAGGCCTTCTCCGGCTTCGGTGGCGACGGTGACGAGCACATACCGCGCACCGAACACGACCTGCCTCTGAAATTGGCCTGGTTCGCTTCCTTCGCACTTATCATCCCGATCTTCGGGATCTATCTCTGGGTCTCGGAAAGCCTGTTGATCGCCAGCGTAAGCGCTGTCGTGATGTTCATCGCTGCTTTCTTCTTCACTGCCATCGCCGGCTACATAGCTGGTGTTGTTGGCAGTTCGAACAACCCGATCTCCGGGGTCACCATCGCAACACTTCTCTTTGCAGCCATATTGCTTGTCGGCCTCGGCGCGGAAGGGACCAGCGGCATGCAGACGACGATCCTCATCGCTGCCCTGGTCTGCTGCGCAGCTGCCATCGCCGGCGACGTGATGCAGGACCTCAAGACAGGACAGATCCTGGGCTCCACCCCGCGACACCTACAGGTGGGGGAGTTCATAGGCGTGGGGGCCGCTGCATTGATCATCGCCCCGGTCCTCATGGTCCTCCATGAGGCCTACGTGATAGGCAGTCCCCAGCTGAGGGCGCCTCAGGCCGGTCTGATGAGCGCTGTCACCGAGGGCGTCTTCCAGGGCGGACTGCCATGGAACATGGTCTTTATCGGCATGGTCATCGCAGTGATCCTTATCCTGCTAAAGGTTCCAGTGATGGCCGTCGCCATCGGCATCTACCTCCCATTCACATTAGCGACACCGATCATGCTTGGCGGCGTGATCAGGCATTTCTGCGAGAAGTTCATCGAGAACAAGACTAGGAAGGAGAAGATGCTCTCGATGACGCAGGAGGACCTCGATAAGGAGATCGCCAACGAGAAGGAGCTAGTAGGCCGGAACGGGTTGCTACTGGGTTCGGGACTCATCGCGGGCGAGGCTCTCATGGGCGTCGGGATCGCTGTACTTGTAGTCATGAGCATCGACATCAATAGCGGCGTTCATGCATCCATGTACGCCGGCATCCCGGTCTTCTTCTACTTCGCGTTCCTGCTCGTATACGTGAGCCTGAGGGACCGCATCCACGGGATGTCCCTGAGCGAGATCCTCTACTTCATGAGGAAGCGGTGACCGGGGGTGCATCCTCCCTTGAACGAACCCGATGGGATCAACCTCCTCGACATGGTACCTAAGAAGAAAGTATACTCGTCCAGAGAGAGCACTGCCACGAGAGGTACCCGGCCGAAGAAGCAGAAGGAGGTCCGGATCCTAGGCGTTCCGACGAAAGGGGATGCCATACTTGGGGAGAAGAGTTCGACACCGGAGAAGGGGACCACTGCAAAGGATGACGACGAGCAGATGGTCATCAGGATGCCCCGCTACCGGTCACGGATGATGAAGAGGATCGCCCTGAAGCTCGGGTGGCCCCTGTACTATCGAGTGAGATTGGACGAACGTTCGGAGTACGTCTGGAAGCTCATCAATGGCAAGCGCTGCGTCGGTGAGATACGCGATGCAGTTGCTGGCAGGTTCGATAAGAGCGATGACGAGGCTTTGGGCGAGCTTCGGCATCTGCTGGCGATACTTGAGGCGAACGCGCTTATCGAGTATGTCGAGTGATCCTATCGCGGAGCGTTGATGCTCGCTTCATCGATGATACTGTTTGATGGAATGTATATCAGCCGGATCCAATAGGTATGTAACGCAAAGCCTCCAGAAGCCACGCTCTTAATGACAAAGAAATCACCCCTTGGCCAAGAATCACCCCCGTTCACGTAGCCGTTCATTTCCTTGTCAATGAATACCACATGATAGTACAGAGCCTCCTGATTCGTTTCATTCAATGGGTTCTTATTAGTCGAATTCTCATAGAATCTATCTTCTCCATCTCCTAGCTGGACCATGATCTCCGACACGTTTCCCGCAAGGGTCAGATTATCGATGCGCAGTACGTCACCATTTTCATCGATTAGTTCCCACCAGAGCAGGGATGGATCGGTCTTCTCGAAGCCTTGGATAATTACATTGTACGCCGAAGGAGTGTAGTGCGGAGTTCGCGATGAATGCGATCTCAACCTCCCTTCAGGTGTTGGTACTTTCTGTGGTAGGACCTTCTCTATCAAGATGTTCCTTGTTCTATCGCTGATCAATCTTATGATATCTCCTGGGCCCGCTAGTCCTCCATTACCTCTACCTTTTACTATCAACTTGTCTCCAGGTGAGACCAAGTCATTACGATCGTGGTCTTGGAAAGCGACATAGAAATACTGCTTGTCTGGATCAGTTTCGTTCAGGGGGCAAGTATCGTTCTCAGACTCGTAGAATGTAAGATTACCGACCATAGGAACGATCTTGATCGAAGGTGAGCCACGAGTGGAGTCCACGAAAAAACTCCTTGAGATCGCTGAGATCGTGTCCAACTCATGGTACACTGCCACTCCCGTTTTCATTGATATCTGCGACCTGTTTCTGTCCACGAGTTGGAACTTGACATCGGTGATGGGTACATTAGGGAACCAACCGAGCTCGATCTCATAATTTCCGTCCACGATCGAGATATCTCCTTCTCCGAACTCCAAATATGGTACATACTGCTCAAGATTCTTCACCTTCGGTCCAGTGAGCTTAAGAGTGAATCCGATTTGAGTGTGGATCCAATCGGGATCACGGTCGACGATCACATGATCGCCTGTGGACAATAGATCGTCTGCATCGTTGTCGACGAACACGATCCGCGCCATCCTGTACTGATATGGATTGAGATCCTCACCAAGAGGATAATCATCGAAAGCCGACTCATAGAACAGGATTGACTGTGGATAGGGGAGCGCTCTTATCTCACTTAGCTTGCCCTTCATTTTAAGACCGTCCCCATACGGGTCTGAATAAACGATTTCACCATCCAATTCCCGCACCTCATAGGACACCTTTGAGAGAGCGACCGGCTTATCAACGTCGATCAATTCAAAAAGATAATTACCACGAGTATCTATCGAGAGGACCAGACCGTTCTTGGACAGGTCCGGGAACTCGAGGATATCATCGTCGTCATCGTTCTCGATGCATCCTATCGTTCCTAACAATAATATCAAAATCGCCGCAAACGCGAATCCTTTCATTACCTCTACCTCCTCAGATCTACGGCAGCGTCACCTCAAAAATGGTGTTCCTGGTGTGGTCGCTTATCACCCTGAAGATATCTCCAGGTTCCGCATGCCCCCCGTTGACCATGCTCCGTATGCGGAAATAATCCCCTTCAGATTGGCTGTAGTCCCTTTGGACATCCACGAAGGCTACATGGTAGTAAGGTTCGCGCTCCCAACTTTCGTTCAAAGGGTTCGTGTCGTTGTCGTATTCATAGAAGCTCTGATTGGAGTGATAATTCAACGCAGTGACCGGATCGACCTCGTTGTATATCCACCTTCCATTTTCCATCGTCTTGATCGTTCCGTTCTTATCCAGGAGCTGGTACTTGGTATCAGTGATATCGATCGGAGGCATATACTTGAGGTCGACCTGATAGTCGTCGTCAATAACGGACGCCTCCGCATAACCGAACTCTGCACCCGGGAGCTCGATATCGTAGGACCAATCGAGATCGAAGGTCAATCTGAGGACATCGCCTCTCGAGGCCTTACCTCCGTGATGCCAGCTCTTCAGCATGAAATAGTCCCATTCGTCCATGATGTCGTTCTGGTTCAGATCGACGAAGACGATGTGCCAGTGAAGGTTGAATGCCAGCCACTCGCTGTCGTATCTCTCGGTCTCGTTCAGTGGATTGGTGTCGTTGGCGGATTCATAATAATGATCGCTGAGCGGATATGGTATCGGTTCGATCTCTGTGATCCAGCCTTTCAACTCTCTACCTCCCGAATAGTCCTCAGTGGTTTCAACACTTCCGCTGGGAGATACCAGTTCGAATATGATGTCAGAGAGAGGATAATTGATACGGTCGTGTTCTACCGCCTTTTCAGGACCGTGTGTGATCTGGATGTGATAGTCCCAGTCCCTGAGGGTAATGGTCCGTGCAAATCGGTAGTCTTTGTATATGTATGGCTCATCTTCCTCATCGTTATCGAGATAGACGATGCTCCCTAACAATAGAACAACAATTACCATTATGAACAGCGGTTTGATCCACTTCATACGAACGACCTCATACCATGCTGATAGAGAGCTAGCTGCTCTCCCGGCAGCCGTCATATCTCCATCAAATGGACTATTGTCGTTCGGTCTTGATAAATGCTGCGTTCTGATGAGGACATCATGAACAGATTTAAATCGCCAGATGCGACTCTCCGTAACGATGGCCCCCTACCCAGGCGATATCAGGGATGCTCTCCACAAAGGCGAACTGATCGTCTATCCGACGGACACGCTGTACGCTCTAGGCGCATCGATCCACAGCGCCGAAGGCGTTTCAGCCCTGTACACGATGAAGGGTCTCTCCAACGATCATCCTCTTTCGATTGCGTTCCACGATAGTGAGCCCATCGGCGAATACGCTGTGATCAACGATACGGCTGAACGCGCCATCGACTTGTTCCTTCCTGGACCTATCACGATAATAATCCCAGCGAAGGAGGCCAGACCGCCGTTATGGACCGACACCATCGGTGTACGGGTCCCCGCCCACCTCCGGGCCCTGGAACTGCTGGAGGTCACAGGACCATTGACGGCGACCAGCGCCAACCTCCACGACCAGCACCCCTCGGTCACCGTCGAGGAGGCCCGGGCCCACTTCCACGACGATGTGGCCTTCTATATCAACGGCGGCACGATGAAGGGAACCCCGAGCACGATAATTAACATTGATAGCGACGGTGACTACAGAATTGTAAGAGAGGGCGCGATTTCGGGCGATCTCATTCGAGAACGCCTTTAGCGCCGCAGTACGGACACTCTATTATCACGGGCCTCGAGGCGATCTCGAGGGCCATCTGCTGTCCGCACTGGAAGCACGATATAATCGATTCATCGGGAGCCGCCGGTGCTTCGGGAGGGGCTGGCTGGGCCGCTGCCTCCGGATGATGCTCCTCCTGTGGCGGGGCCTGGGGGGTCGGTGGTTCCTGGGGCGGCATCTCTTGCGGCGGAGGCTGCTGGGGCGGGTATTGCTGCTGCGGAGGCTGTTGGGGGTACGGATCCTGCGGCGGCATCTGCTGGGGTGGTGCTTGAGGAGGCTGTTGCTGGGGTGGTTGTTGCTGTGGCGGCATCTGCTGGGGAGGTTGCTGTGGCGGGACCTGTTGGGGCGGATACGGCTGTTGAGGTTGTTGCTGCGGGTAGGGTTCCTGCGGCGGAGGCTGCTGTGGCGGATACTGGGGTTGCTGGGGTGGATATTGTTGTTGTGGTTGTTGGGGATGTGCCTGGGGTGGTTGCTGCGGCGGCGGGAACTGCTGCTGAGGCTGGGCATGGGCTCCTGGCGAGAATCCTTCCTGGGGGTGGGGTTGATGCGGAGCCGGTTGCGCTGGTTGTTCTCCTGAAGGCTGCTGGAACTGGGGCGCCTCGATGAGCCTGGTGTGCTTCTTCTTGAATAGCTTGATGTTCTTGCGGATCACGGGGTCGACGATGAACTGCTTGAGGCCGATGGCCAGGTCCAGCTCGTCGAGGACGGCGTGATGAAAGCCGATCAACAACGCCTTGTTCTCCGCGAAGGTTGTCAACTTGAGCTTGGTCTTCGCACCCTCGCTGGCGATGTCGGCCAGTATCGCATATCTGTTGGAAGCGGACTCGCAGTAGAACCTGGCCTTCGCCTTGATGCCGATCGGGCTTGCGGCCATTGAGGGCTCAAGGGTGTAAATATTCACATGGCGCAGGGTCTGCGTCAACGTCGGCAGGACCTCCTGGCCCGGCCTGGGGATCAGGATCCTCTCGGTCACCGACTGCAGCCGTTTCACCGTCTCCAGCCAGGCGACCTGGTCGATCTCCTTAGCGTAGATCATCGGAGGCTCCACCGCCCCCTTGACCGGTTCCACGTCGATGTCCTTCCGGTGGTCGGTCTTCGGATTGATGAACGATATCTGGGATGAGATCTCGAACTCGCCGCAGACCCTCGTCGGCCTTAGCTCGAACTTGAAGACCTCGGGGTTCTCGGGCATCAGCGTATCCACGGTCATACCCTTTCTGATGGGAAGAAGGAAATCGGGAGCCTCTATCGTGATCGAGATGTCGTAAAGAGGCCTGTTGTGGGTGTTGACCATCATAAGCATATAGACGACGTTCGGTCCGTTGAACCTGATCGTCGTCTTGTACTTGAGGAACGACTCGCGCCTGTCGGCTAGGTCACTGAAGTCAAGTGGAGCATCTAGGTACTCGTCCACCGTCTTTATGCCACCGCGCTCCTCGGATACCATGGCCTAGCCTCTGTCGGCAGAGGACCCTGCTGGGCCCTCTCTTGGATTATATGTCGCTCTTTGGATATATGAGTTATCCCAGAGTTCGACATCATCGAAAATCAACTGGATATATATAAGAATTCTCCAGTAAAGGCCATTTGACCGGTGATAGGTGAACATCTGCCCGAAGACGCGTTACCGGACCACATCGATCGTCGAACGGATCTCCCTTTAGGAGCCGTCTGGAATCGGTTTTTTATACCTTTCCTCCAATCCTCCTGCGCAGGGGTGACGCTATGTCTGTCATTACCGTCGAGGCAGAGGCTGGAACCGAGGGCAAGGACGACGTGCTGGTCAAGGTCGGACCCGGGGACGAGGGGACCGGACCCAGGGTCGATGTCCAGTGCAAACCGCTCTCGCGGAGCTCGATAGAGAGGATCGTGAACGATATAGTATCAAGCGAGGGAGTTACCGGAGGGTCGATAACCGTCGTGGACAAAGGCGCGCTGGACTTCGTTCTGAGAGCGCGTCTGAGGACGGCCCTTAGACGGGGGGGATGCTGATGATGTTCCGCTCCCGCCTGTACGTTCCCGGCAACCAGCCGCGGATGCTGATCAACGCCGGCGTCTACGGCGCCGACATGGTCGTGCTCGACCTGGAGGATTCCGTACCCGTGGCGGAGAAGGACTCCGCCCGGGACCTGGTGGCGGAGTCGATATGGAGCCTCGACTTCGGCAGGTCAGGTCTATACGTGAGGATCAACTCCGACCCCGACGATTTCGTCCTGGACCTCGGCGTCCTCAACGAGAAGTGCAACGGTGTGCTTCTGCCCAAGGCAGAGTCGCTAGAGATCGTCGAGCTCCTCTCGGGCCTTCTGGCCAAGACAGAGGAGGCCCAGGAGATCGAACCGGGACGGTTCATCATAGTACCAATAATCGAATCGGCGGTCGGACTGGAGAACGCCCTGGCCATCGCCTCTCATGAGCGCGTTGCGGCCATGACCCTCGGCGTCGAGGACCTGACCGCCGACCTGGGCATGCACAGGAAGGACGAGGACGCCCTCCTGTATGCGAAGTCCAGGATCGTCGTGGCCTCCAGGGCCGGGAACGCTGCCCCGCTCGATTCTGTCTACGGCAACTTCCGCGACGAGGAAGGCCTGCTCGCGGCCTGCCTCCATTCCCGCGACCTCGGGTTCGAGGGACGCGGGGCGATACACCCCAATCAGCTGGATACGATTCACAAGGCCTTCGCTCCTTCCATGAAGGAGCTCGACTGGGCCTCCAGGGTGGTCGAGGCCGCCCGGGCCGCCGAGGCCGAAGGGATCGGCGCTGTCACAGTTGACGGCGCCATGGTCGACCCGCCGGTCGTTAAGAGGGCCGAGAGGATCATCGACGCAGCGAAGGCGCCGGGAGCCGTTCTCGACCTTGACCCCGTTCCAGAAGAGGAGGTGGCCGAATGACCGAGTTCGTTGAGAATTCCAGAGGGCGCAGAGTGCCCACCGAGATCAGGGGACGCCCTGTCGCTCCTTATGCCGGAGTGTTCGAGGTCGAGCCGACCGGAAGGAAGGCCACGCCGTCCATGGGATGGCATCGCCCGGGACACGATAAGGTCCTCTCCTCCATCCAGGAGGCGATCAAGGGCGTGGAGCTGACCGACGGCATGCGCATTTCCTTCCACCATCATCTGAGGAACGGCGACCATGTCATCAACATGGTCATGGACGAGATCGCCAAGGCCGGCATCAAGGGCATCAACCTGCTTCCATCTGCATTGTTCCCAGTTCATGCCCCCCTCATCGAGCACGCCCGCAGCGGGGTCCTCGAGAGGATCGATGGCAGCATGAACGGACCCCTTGGAGCGGAGACGTCCAGGGGTCTCTGGGATGAGCCAGTGATATTGCGATCGCACGGAGGCCGGACCAGGGCCATTGAATCGGGAGAGGCGCCCATCGACGTGGCGTTCCTCGCCGCATCCGAGTGCGACCCGATCGGCAATGCCAACGGGATCAACGGTGTCTCTGCCTTCGGGCCAATGGGCTTCGGCTGGATCGATCACCAGTACGCCGAGAAGGTCGTGGTGATCACCGACAACCTCCGCCCGTATCCCGTGACGCCGATCAGCA